>WBXK01000051.1 GCA_008933055.1 Verrucomicrobiota bacterium
ACCGCCACGACCTTAAAAAACCTCAGCCAAACCTGTTGAAGCAGTGAAAAGGTCTCAAAACTGCCACCCACGCGGAACGGATACACGACCTCAAGCTGTCAGACCGAAGTTTTTCAGGACGCTCGAGGTTCATCAGCCACCGGTAATCGTTCAAATTTGAAAATATCGCTTTATTCAGCGTCTCCCTAGGTCGGTAGCTTAATAAACGCCTTCAACGATATTTTTCTCCATCGCACCGAACGGGCGGACTTCCGCCACCCCGTCCCAGGCATACGGGGCGCGGGGTTTGCGACGGAGGGCTTCGTCGCGTTCAAGGAAGCGCGGCATGAAGAATTCCTTTGTGAGCGTTGTAAGTTCCACGCGACCCCATGAGTCGTAGCCGACGAGTTCGTTCGTCTGAGTAGGAGTCACGACACGCAAGACGGCGCGAGGCTGTGGCGCGTAATAGGTGATGGAGAACTTATGCTCGGGCAATAACGGCACACTCGCGGCCAGACCCATGAGGGTGTTGCCATAGGTCGGGTAAAAGCCGATGCGGCCTTCGAGTACTTCCTCAACGATGAAGCGCACATATTGCGGCGCCATGGTTGTGCCGCCGCAGAACACGCCACGGATACCCGCGTCCCACAGATCAATTTTTTCCGCCAAAGCTTCAAGCAGTTTCGGTGTGGTGAACAGGCCGGACACTTTGCGATTCTTTAAAATGGTCACGGCTTGATCTACGACGTGATCCATGTAGGCGCGCGCGACATCGAATTGTTTGTTCGAGATGACCTTCTTCACGAAGCGCGGGTCGAGGTCGATGAAGTAGCACGAGCTGCCGCGCACATTGGCGAGATGTTCAATGGCGAGGCGCAAGCGGCGCGGGCCGGTCGGCCCCATCATCAGCCAGTAATGGTTACGCGGGAAATGTTCGTCGGAAATCTTCTCGCTGAACTCGGAGTAATCCACCTTGTAATCGTTCCAGCCGATGCGTTGCTTGGGCATCCCGGTCGTGCCGCCCGTCTCAAAAATACTGAACGGCTTGCCCTTGAATTGCGCCGGCACCCAGACTTCCGGCTGCATGTCGCGCAAGGATTCGTCTTGGAAGTGCGGGAACTTCGCGATGAGGTCGGCAAAGGAATTCACTTCCTTGCGCGGATCAAAATTCTTCTTCGCCCAGTCGAGCCAGTAGGGGCAACCACTGTCCGGGGAGAAATGCCACGCGATGATTTCGCGCGTGTGGGCGTCGAGTTGGACTAGGGCTTGTTCGGGAGTGAGATTTTCCATGTTCGTAAATCAGTCCTTAAGTTCTTCCGCTTTCGGTTCGGGCAACCACTGCGTCAGGATCGCGCCGATGAGAATGTATGCTCCTGCCACGCACGCGCCGACCACGGCGATTTTGGAAGGGCTGGGCGGGGTGGCGGCCGACAAGGTGAGCGTTAGCCACGCGGCCGCCGTGCCGAGCACACGACCGCCGATGTTGGCGGCAAAACTTTCACCTGTGCCGCGCAGGTGCAATGGGAATACGAGCGGGATGTAATTTCCCCAGAAGCTGAATTGCGCGATCGTCAGTAGGCCGGCGATGAAAATGCCGATCTTGATCGTGCTGAGGGATTCGGCGTTGCCGAGTTGGGTGGAAATCCACCAGAAAAACACGGGAACAAAGATGAGTGCAGGGATCTGAAACACGCGCAGCAAGGCACGGCGACTCACGAAAAACACGGCGATGACCGCGAAGAGAAAGCGTCCGACCAAGCCGCCGGCTTCCTGAACTTTGTTCACCTTCGCTACGGCCCTGTCAGAGGCGTTCGCACCAATCTGGCGGAGTTTTTTGGCGTCGGGCGCAGGTTCGCCTTTAGCGGTAGCATCGGCGACGGCTTTGTCTTGAGCGGCTTTGGCGGTGGCGACAATGGCCGCGTGACCTTTCGCGCCGCCGAGAATTTGCGGGAGCTGCTGGATTGCGCCGAAAGCGATGCCGTAGCTCGCGGCGAAGATGAGCGTGGTCAGCACGGTGGCGCGACGGAGTTCCGGAGCGAACAGTGCGGTGATGCTCGGGCGCTGGAGTTGGCCGGCCTTGCTTTTTTGTTGCCACACGGGCGACTCCGGCAGGAACGGGCGGATGAGAATCAGTGGGATGGCTGGAATCACGCCGGAGATCAGCGTGTAACGCCAAGCTTCGTGGACGCCGTGAATCTGCGGCAGTGAAAACGCATGGGTAGCGGAGAGCTCATTGGCAAAGGCAACAAGGAAGCCCCCAAACGAAGAGAACGCTTGCGTGTATCCGAGCACCTTCTCGCGTTGCTGTGGATTGGGGAACAGTTCCGCCAGCCACGCGACTGCGGCGACGAATTCTACACACACACCTATGAACACCAGACAGCGCAGAACGAGCAACCATGGGAGAGATGTCACGTAGCCGCTAGCGAATGCAGCGAATGCGTAAAGCAAAATACTGAACGTTAGCACGCGCCGCCGCCCGAGCCGATCGGTGAGGTAACCGCCGATCAAGCCAAATACGCCACCCGCCAGTGCGGGAACGAAGAACAGCATTCGCGCCCACTCGACATAGTTCTTTCCGCCCGGGGCCCAGAGTGCGGCGGCGTCGGGTGCGGTCATTCCGCCTTTGACCAGTTCCTCCACCAGTGGCCCGCTCAGCGCGGCTATGGCAGGCTTGATGATGAGCGGCAACATGAGCAGCTCATAGATGTCGAACGCAAAACCAATGGCTGCGATGGCGCAGATGAGCCATTGGGTGCGGGTCAGGCGTATTGGCATAGTCATGGGAGCTCTAAAGTGGCGGAATTATTTCTTTAATTGTACATCCAATTTTTGCGGCTCGTCTTTCGTCACGCCGGCCTTGGTTGGATCGTTGAACGCAAACAGGTGCGTGTTGGATTGGATATATATCGCGCCATTGGCGACGATCGGCGTGCCGTAGAGTGCCGCGCCGACGTTCGTTTCGCTGATGATTTTTTTCTCCTTCGTCGCCGCAAGCACTACGAAGTCGCCGTCCTCGTCGCCGACATAAACTTTGCCGTCCGCGCAAAACGTCGAGCCCCACATGTGCGCTTTCATGTCGTGCGTCCAATAAACTTTGCCCGTCTCAGCGTCGAGGCAATGCACAAAGCCGGAGAAATCGCCGACGAAAATTAAACCCGTTTCCGGGTCAAGCGAGACCGTCGATATGCTGCGGTGCATGCCCCGATATTCCCAGACCTTGGCCGTAGCGGTGACGTCTCCCGTCTTGGTCGCATCAATGCAGGTGAGGATGCCTACACCTTCGCCGTGCTCAGGGTCCTGACCGGTGGCGACGTAGATGCGGTTCTTGTAAAACACCGGCGTGGCATTGATTTCGCTGACGCCTTCGGCGGCAGGATATTTGATCGGCTTGCCGTCCTTGTCCTTTTTGAAGTCGGGCGGGTTGGCGTCAAACTTCCAAGCGGTCTTGAGGAACGGGCCATCGGGAGTTTCAACTGGTTTCGCGTTGAACGAATAACACCAGCCGTCGCCGCCGCCGAAGATGATTTGTTTTTTACCGTTCACTTCAGCGAGCGTGGGCGAACCCCATTGGCCGTGCAGAATGTTCGGGCCGATCTTCGCATCATCTTCGCCGAGGAATTTGCCGGTCTTCTTGTCGAGCGCAAGAAAGCTAGGCGCGTTGGGTGACGGGATGTTCGAGTGCGTCCAGTCCTGGCCGTTGGAGGTGCAGGTGTAAAGGATGTCGCCGTCAATGAGCACGGAACAGTTGGCTGCGTTGTGCGGGAACACCCCCATCTCGTCCATCATGTCATAGACCCAGATGATGTCTCCGTCATGCTGGCCCGGTTCGATGGGTGGGGCTTTGCGTTCTGTGGGTTTGCCGCGATCGAGCAGCACGTCCTTCACGCAATACTTTGCTTCGTCTTTGAACGGGCCGTCGTTGCCGTTTGCCATCCCGTTCACGTCGAGACACATCACCTCGCACCGGCTGGTGACGAAATAAACGCGGTCGCCTTCGACTGTGGGCGACGAGAGGATGCCAAGGCTTTCCCAGTCGTTTACCTTTCCGGAGGCAAGCTTCGGCACGACTTGTTGCCAGAGGAAGGCGCCAGTCTTTTCATCGAAGCACATGAGGATGCTACGATCGCCCTCGTGGCGTTTGTCGCGAGGCGGTTCGTTGTTTGTGCCGATGAAAACTTTGCCGCCACTGACAGTGACATTGCCGTAGCTTTGCGAGCCGAGCTTGGCGATCCACTTCAGATTCTTGACAGCGTTGGTGCTGATGTCCTCTGTGCCGGGCTTGAATTCGATCTTGCCGAACGCATCAGGCAAGCCGCGTTGGGGCGAATACATGTTGCGGATGTTCTTGCCGCCCCATTGCGGCCAATCTGCACCGTGCGCGGAAGTCTCCAAGCTCCAAGCACCAAGCACCAGAGAAACGCCAAGCACTAAGGGAGTCGGTGTGAGTGAATTGAGAATCCTACGCGTTGTTGAAGCGGTTGCGTGGTTTGGGGCTAAAATTTTCATCATATTCATAGACTCATAGACTTGCCATGGGCGTTCAGGATTCAGATAGATTTCACTAAATGCACTGAAGCTAAGGGTGGCATTAAAGACCTTGTTGCGTCCATTCACTTTTCATTCAACGTGGTTAGGGCAAATTTTCCCTAAGTTTAAGCTGCAAGGAATTGGCGGTCTTTGATTCGATCGTATAACTCAACTAAGAACATACTCAAAAGAGAGCCATGAGCAAAAGACGATTGCTTGTAGGCACAAAGAAGGGCGCGGTCATCCTCACGGCGTACGGCACACGCCAGAATTGGGAGATCACCGGTCACCGCTTTACGGGCTGGGAGATGTGTCGCCTCTAAGGCTGAACCGCAGATCCCAATCTGCATCTACGCGTCGTAAACGAGTGGCTGGTTCGGGCAAATAATTCAACGTTCATGATGACGGCAGCAAGAGGCTTGAAGGAGACTCCTGACGTCGTGGTCTGCATCTTTTTGCTCACTTCACCTTCAGCGTCACATTGCGCCGTTCGAGCGTGCTGCCTTCGTTGAGGGCGATTACAGCGAGCGCGATGTTGTAATCTGCAAGCGCCCGGATTTCAGCCGTGCGCGCAGAGGTGAGTTTGCTCTGGAGTTCGAGGACTTGAAAGCTGGTGCTTTTGCCACTGTCGAGTTTCAGCTGCTCTGCCTTGAGCGCGGCTTCAGCGTAGAGCGCGGCTTGTCGTGTGGCCTCGGTGCGTTCGAGGCTAGTGCGACCGTCCGCGACTGCGTTTTCTATGGCTATTAGAACACTTTGCTCAAGCTGCTTGTAGCTCAAAGCCTGCTGTTCGCGTGAGATTTTTGCCTTTTTGTAATTATTTCGAGCCACTGTGTTGCCGAGTGGGATGGTCATCCCCAAGCCGTAGGAGTAATATGGGTAGTCCGCACGGCGAACTTGTCTGAAGGCCGAACTGAATTCAGAGCCTGCGCCAGCGTATCCCGCTCCTCCCACTATGTCTAAAGACGGTAGCTTCTGATTCTGGCTGAGTTTTACGCTTTGATCTGAGTTTTCCAATTCGATCCGCGCAATGATGAGGTCGGGGCGGGAGACTTCGCCTTTGCGCCAGCTTTTGCCCACATCAAAAGGCTGAGGTACGGCTTTCAGTGTTTCTGTTGGCTGAATGGTTGCTTGCATCCACTCGCTGTATTCATCGCTCAATAGACCTTTTAACTTGCGATGCACAGTGTCGCGACCAGATCGAGCGTCTAGGAGATTGGCACGGCTGGCGGCAGCTTGGGACTCTGCCTGTTTCTCGTCGAGAGGTGCGAGTGAGCCAATCTCCACGCGGCGACGTTGATCTGCTACAAGTTGCTCGGCGAGTTGAAGGGCTTTTTCCAACACCTTCACGTTTTCTTCCGCGTAGATGAGGCCGTAATAAGCCTCTTCGACTTGGGTGATGGTGGTCATGATCTGTTGGCGCAGGCCGAGCTCGGAAGTTTTTATTCTGTTTTTGCTAATGTAAATTTCCAAGCGCGTCCTATCGATCAAAAAATCTTTAAGCAATGGCTGACTCAACTGGAAGAATCCTGCGTCAGCAGTCGCGTCTTCGAAGGGATTGCGGGTGAATAAATTCGTGCCAACATTGTTGAGAATCGTCCCGTAACTGTCGCTCATCCGCAGCCCGAGGCTGTAATCCATACCCCACGGTAGGAATCCGCCGATCGCACCGCGCAGGCTGTCCGTCTCACTTTTCGTGCTGCTGGTGGATTCTGTTTTGCTGTGCGCGGCGGAAAGTGTGAGCGCAGGCTCATAAGTTCCGTAGTTGGCGCGCAGGTTGAATTCAGCCAGATCAGGCGACATGCGCTCGATCTGGATGTTGAGATTGTGTTCGAGTGCGATCTTGACGCAGTCATCCAGTGAAAGCACGCGCACCGGGCCGGACTCAGCGCGCAGCGTGATTGCCGAGGTCGCCAACAACACAGTCAGAGCCAAAGTGAGGAATCTCATCGTGACAAGAGTTTGTGTGAGCCGTGAGATTTCGTCAATCAGTCGAAATTCATCTCGTCAGCCGGGCGATCTCTTCAAGAAGTTTTTCCACCGGCACCGGCTTTCGCAGCACGGGTGCTTCCACCGTTTTGGTGAAGGTTTGAAACCTATCCTCGTCCACCATGCCTGTGACGAAGATGAAGCGTTGCGCCAAGGCAGGCTGCGCCCGCTCTACTGTTGCGTAGAACAGATCACCGTCCAATCCTGGCATTTGCAGGTCGCAGATAATCCCATCCGTGTGCTGAGCGAGAACGTGTTTGAGATCGGGCACGGGATGGTTGAATACTGTGGCTTCGTAACCGTGTAATTTGAGGATTTGCTGGAAAAACCACGACAGCTCCGCATTGTCGTCCACGATGACGATGTGTCGCCTGCGGTGTTCTGCAATCTTCGCATCCATAAGCGAGCGGGCTTGTGACAAAACCCTACAACGCGTCACATTCAACAAGCAAGCCCGCCAAGCGAAATACAGGTCAGGGCATTCCCGATAGATTGCGACCGCCATTGACTTTTCATTCGACACGCTCTGAGCAACTTTCCACCCTCAACCCATGTCGCTCCCGCCCGACTATCACATGCACACGCCGCTTTGCCGTCACGCCAGCGGTGAGCCGGCGGATTACGCCCGCCGCGCCGTGGAGCTCGGCTTCACCGAAATCGGTTTCTCCGATCACTCGCCGATGCCGCGCGATGACTTCGATGAGTGGCGCATGTTCAACAGCCAGCTAGACGAATACGTGGAGAAGGTCCGCCGGGCGCAACGTGAATTTCCGCAACTTACCATCCGCCTAGCGATGGAGGTAGATTATCTGCCCGGTCACGAAGATTGGATTCGGGATCTCGCCGCGCGACACCCGTGGGATTATTTCATCGGCTCAGTGCATTACGTCTCCGAGACGTGGGCGATTGACGATCCCAGCAAACTGTCCGAATGGAAACATCGCGATGCGTTCGAGGTCTGGTCGGTTTATTTCGACTGGCTCACACGCGCGGCGGAGAGCGGATTGTTTGATATCATCGGCCACGCCGACCTGCCGAAGAAGTTCGGCCATCGCCCGACCAAGGATTGCACGCCGCTCTACGAACGTTTCCTCACCGCCGCAAAGAAGCACAACTGCGCCATCGAACTCAACACCGCCGGGCTGCGCAAAGATTGCAAAGAGATTTATCCCAACCGCCAAATCCTGGAACTCGCGTTTGCGAAAGGCGTGCCCATCACGTTTGGCTCGGACGCGCACAAGCCCGAGGAAGTCGGTATGAGCTTTGCCGAAGCAATCCAACTCGCGCGCAGCGTTGGTTACAAGGAATGTTGGCAGTTGTCCAAAAGACAGCGCCAATCAATCATCTTTTGACCGATGGACATTAAAAATCTCCAAGACGTTCCAGCGTTCACCACAAAGGATGGGTCTGAGATCCGCGAATTGCTTGCGCATCGGAATTCTACCATCCGCAACCAGAGTTTGGCGGAAGCCCGCTTGCCGGTCGGCGGCAGCACTCAGGAACACTATCATCCCCGCGCTGAAGAGATTTACTACATCACTCACGGCCAAGGACGCATCCAAATCGAGGAGGAATTTCGCGATGTTAAGTGCGGCGATGCCATTGCTATTTCGCCGGGCCTAAAACACAAACTTTGGAACACAGGTCAGGAGACGTTGCGGTTGCTTTGCTGCTGTGCGCCCGCGTACGAACACGAAGACACGGTCATTACAGAAAAGTGAAGCGATATCCGGTCAGGGCTCAACTCTCACCGGCACCCCTACTGTCACTAGCTGGATCAGATACTCCGCGTTCCAATTCGCGAGGCGGAAGCAGCCGTGAGATTCCGTACGACCCACTTGCTCCGGGCTTGGCGTGCCGTGAATTCCGTACCCTGGCTTGTCCAAGCTGATCCACGCCGTGCCGACAGGATTGTTCGGGCCGGGCGGGAGAATTAATTTCGTTTTCAACTGCCGCGCTTCTTGGGATTCAGCAAACACCTCCGGGTTGAATGTGTAGTCAGGATTCGGCGCGATAGCTTTGACGTGTAGTTCGCCTACGGGGCGCTTTTCAAACTTGGCGGCGATACTGCACGGGAAGTGCGCGAGCAGATTTGTGTTTTCATCGAATGCCTGAAGTCGTCGCTCGGCGAGACTAATGACGATGAAGGCGGCTTTGGTTTTCGGCGAGGGATATTCGACGGCGGGAATCTTCACTTCATCGCCAGCAACGATGTTTGTCCAGTTCGCGCCGGGATTTAACTTCTTGGTCAATTTCGGCGAGGCGTGTCCCTTCTCCGCGACGAATTCCAGGATGGTTTCATAATCAAGCGCGGTCTGCTGGGATTTGCCTAGCCACGTCTTTCTGACGGGTTGCAGGCGCGCAAGGTCGTTGCTTGTGATGACGTAATGGGTCAGAGGCGCAGAATCCAGCGTGAGCGCGGCGCGCGTAGCGATGTCGAGTTCTCCAGTTGGTGACAAGTTGTTTCCTCGCTGAAATACCAACAATGCTGCGCGCGTCTGCGAACCATTCACGCCATCAATCGAGCCGGAGGAAATCGTCACGCGCGCGAGAGCGATCTGAGCTTCGAGCGTATCGCACGGCCTACGCGGAAACTCGGTCGGGGAAATCTCGCGCGTTTTTTTTGTTCAATCACTGGCTTGGTTATTTTTGATGGAGCGGGCGGAGATATGAATTCGGTTTTGACGACGGGGGCGGGCTGATGAGCCGGGGGCAAGTGCTGAGCTATTGTCATCGCTTTCGGCAGCGCTTGTGAGGTGACCTTAGCCACCGAATTGACCGAAGGATTTTTCCGCGCGGTTTGCTTATTTGGTTTTTTACCGGATGCAAACCAAACGACGACGGCGATGCCGAGAACGAAGCAAACGAATAAGCCGAGAAAAATCCCACCCGAACCCCCCCGGGAAGCGGGAAGTTTATGGCGGTGTCGTTTAGACATGCCCTGATTGAGCCACAAATCCAGCGCGAGTGCCAGTTTGAGCCGGAAGAAATTTTCACGGCCGGAAAAAGCGTTAACTAAATGCGAGAGACGCCAACCTATCTTACTGTTGAGGTCTTGATTTCTTTCGCATACTTCCGACAGAAATACAGCCGGATGAATCTGAATACCCCGAATGAGCAATCAATCAGCCGCCGTTTACACTTCCCAAAGGGACTAAGCCGATCCACATCCATCGGCTGCCTAGGTGACCGGATTTCCTGCAGGTAGCACGCGTGACAGTGCCATCGATCATGTCATCCAAATTAGGGGCGGAATGATCCCGCTGGAGCAGGCGAGTGGCTTCCAACTCTAACGGAGGACGATGCCAAACAGTCAGTGGTCCAAAATTTTGGTAGTTCCATCTCCTATCGATATCCCGAGATGGCCGCGCCGTGGAGATCGTTCCGCTTCAGGGGATGCGCACAGATTCCACCAACGCCAATGCTCCGATAAACGAAACGACCTTATTGGCTGAAGTAAAGCAGCGGCTATTGAAACGTGGTTCTCAAAATCAAAACGAGGTTGAATCATCTGTGCGCGACCAATCCGTGTTTCCGAGAAAAGCTTGAGTCGGCTTACTTCATTCGCACAATTGCCTAGTGTCAAAATCTTTGGTGATTCTTTTTTGCGCCGCGGTGGTGATGGCGGGCTGCTCCTCCATGCCGCCGCGCGTTGACCCAACCCAGCCGCTGCCGCCCGATTGGGATTCCGAACTTGGCCCGGTTCACGAGATCGAAGGAGCTATTCCTCAACGGCCCGTAACGCCCGCTGTTCAATCGACAAAACCTAATCCGCCCTCCCGTCCAACACCCGCGCCGCTAACCACGGCGGAATCGGGAATGATTTCGCTCAATCGCTGGGCGTTGCAGAATGGTCTTGGCTCGTTGCGAACTATTCCGCTCACGCCTAAGCCCGCTCACGCTATAAAAACGCCCTACGGAAGCCTAGTAGTTCAAGCGAACAGCCTCGTCGCATACTGGGATAGATTGGAAGTGCGCCTCGGTTTTATGCCGCAACAGATCGGCGACCAGATTTTTCTTAATGCGCTGGACATTAGAAAACTCGTCGAACCGCTCGCCCATGGTGTATCGGTTTCAACGCCTGCGAATCGGCTTGTGGTCATTGATCCAGGCCACGGTGGATCCAATCTCGGGACACGCAACATCGCAACGGGCCATTGCGAAAAAGAATACACGTTAGACTGGGCGAAAAGGCTTGCGAAGCTGCTCGAACAAAGTGGCTGGCGGGTGCTGCTCACCCGCACCAATGACGTGGAGATGACGCTGGCCGAGCGCACCACCTTTGCAGACACGCATCAAGCGGACTTGTTCGTGAGCCTGCACTTCAACTCCGCTGGAGAAAACTCTGAGCCTGCTGGACTTGAAACGTATTGCCTGACTCCCGTGGGAATGCAATCTAGCCTCACGCGCGGCGACGATGACGACGCGAGTCAGGTTTTTCCGAACAACAATTTTGATGGGGACAATCTTCGCTACGCCGTGCGCATCCATCGCGCGATGCTTCCTGTCACTGGCAACGTGGATCGCGGGGTGCGCCACGCGCGCTTCCTCGGTGTGCTGCGCGGGCAGCGTCGTCCCGCTGTGCTTGTAGAGGGCGGATATCTTTCCAATTCACGTGAAGCAAAACTCATAGCTGATCCAGCACATCGTCAAAAGCTGGCCGAGGCGGTGGCCAAGGCGTTGGAGTAAGATTCATGAATCATCCTCCATCCTCCATCCTCCATCCTCACGTCTTAGTAACGGGTGGCGCGGGTTTCATTGGCTCGCATCTTGTCGAACGACTTCTTGCGGACGGAAAGCACGTCGTCGTATTGGATGATCTTTCCACCGGCAACAGGCAGAATCTTCGCACGCAGGAATCAAACCCACGACTCAAGGTTGTCGAGGGGAAAGTTTCTAATTGCAAGGCGCTCCCTGAGTTGGTGCGTAAAGCGGAATCTATTTTCCATCTTGCCGCTGCCGTGGGTGTTGACCTTGTAGTTAAATCCCCCATCCACGTTCTGGAAACTAACCTACATGAGACGGAGGTTCTACTCAAAGCAGCTGCGGCGCACCGGGTGCCGATCCTGATCGCATCCACGTCCGAAGTTTATGGCAAGAGCGAGAAACCCGCTTTCAGCGAGGACGACGATCTGCTCATCGGTCCGCCGCAACATTCACGCTGGGGCTACGCTTGCTCGAAGTTGATGGATGAATTTCTCTCGCTCGCCTACGCCAGGGAACGTGAATTGCCGGTGGTAATCGTGCGATTGTTCAACACCGTAGGCCCGCGCCAGACCGGGCGATATGGCATGGTGCTGCCACGCTTCATTGCGTCTGCCAAAGCAGGAGAACCCTTGCGAGTGTTCGGCGATGGGAAACAAAGCCGCTGCTTCTGCTATGTGCTGGATACTGTGGAGGCGTTGGTGCGATTGCAAAACTCTGCCGCTGCACGCGGAAACATCTTCAACATCGGCGGCACGGAAGAAGTCGCGATTCTTGAGCTGGCGCAACGCGTCATCGAAACACTCGGCTCGAAATCTAAAATTGACTTGATCCCCTACTCAGAAGCCTACGCGCCCGGCTTCGATGACATGCGCCGCCGCAAACCCGTCGTTGAAAAACTCGCGACTGCTACGGGTTTTCGCCCGCAGACATCGCTCTCCGAAATCATTCGCCGCACGGCTGGCTGAATTTTGGTCCAAAGGTTGCGATTGTGCAAATTCGACAAGCGGTGAAAATCTGAACCAATCGTTTTCGCATCTGTCAGACAGTTGTGAGTTGAGAATTACACGCCCTTTACTGCTGCCGCTCGCCGCTTTTGCATTGGTGATGTTGGTTTTCGTCAGCTTCGCCATGGGTTGCCCCAAAAAGAATAAAGCAACACCGCAGCGTTTTTGGGCTCGAAATAGTCTCTCAAAGGTTTCAATGGGTCTTCTCACTACCACCAAATTAACTGTTCGCCCCCCTGCAACTTCGGTTACGCCGCAATCACCATCCCCGTAACCTGAAACCTTGCCCCGCGCGGCGCGTTTCCGTCACAGCGAATCTCCCATCCATGTGCAAGGCAGATTTGTTGAACTACAGCCAGCCCTAGCCCCGTGCCTTTTTGCGTCGTTGTGAAATACGGCTTGAATATCTCCACGCGCTGTTCAGCCGGAACACCTAGCCCGTTATCAGACACTTCAAACAGCGCTTCCGTCGTCCCTGACTTTGTGACGCGAATCTCAATCTCCCCGCCTTCGCCCACCGCCTGAACCGCGTTCAACAGCAGATTGAAAACGACCTGTCGCAAGAGTTGTTCATCAGCCTCGATAGAGAGCGCGTCGCCCTTGATCTGAAGTGAAATTTTTTTCTCCTCGATATCGTAGGTCAGCGCGCGCATGACTTCTTTCGCCACCGCGTTCAATTGAACCGTCGTCCGCCGCACCTCGCGCGGGCGGGAGTAATTGATGAACTCGTTCAACTGCGCCGCTACGCGATCCGCTTCATTTACGATCTCCACGGATCGTTGTCGCGTTTCGGCGGACGTGTCCGCGTGCTTCGAGATCAACTGCCCCAAGCCCCGGATAATGTTTAGCGGATTGCGCGTCTCATGCGCGAGACCAGCTGCGGCGAGGTTCATTTCCTTGAGATGCGAATTCATCTCGCTCGCGCGCACAAGACGGATTTGTAGTTCAGCCGTCTTTAGAATGTTTCTCCACGCGAGGCCAAACCCCACTACGGACAGCGTCGTGAAGGCGATGATGATAAATCGCAGCCAAAGATCACGCTGCATGGCTTCCTGAACGGTGCGCGTGGAAAGGACGATCAGAAAACTATGAACCCCCTGTTTCTCGCTCATCGTCTTGTACTCCGCCTCGCTCATCCACGGTGGGCGACCAAATCGCGTGCGCCGGTCGCCCTCGCCAGCGCGCGAACCGCGATTTCGATTTGTCCCCGATTGGAATTCTACGGAAGCTTTTGATCCTTCCGCAGATGGTGGCCGAAACTCCCGATCGGGGGGGGGCCGGTTTGTTTCACCGCTACGCGGGAAGCTTTCACGTGAGATTACGATAGGAGGATTGGTGTTGTCGCTATCGAGCGAGACGGTTGAACCTAAGTCCACCAGATTCATGATCGTGACCGAGTCCGACTCCCACAGTTCAGGCTGGCGTGCCGTGGATTTGACTTTCGGATCGGAATTCGTCGGTGCGGATGCCACGATGTCGCCTGCTGTATTCAACAGCGCCACGGCGCTCAACTCGTTGGGTCGCACTAGGCCGGCGAGCGCAGGCTCGATGCGTTCCTTGGAGATGACGCCGAAGCGTCGTTGTGAGCGCAACACAATGCCAACCGTCGTGGAGATATCCTTGGCTCGATTGCGAAGTTCCTTTTTAGCCGCTGTCTCAATCCGTCTATGCTCCAATACTTGCCAACCGAAGATCAAAGCCCAAGCGGCAAACAGTATCCAATACACCCAAAGTCTGCGAGGTTGTGATTCCATGATTAAGGCATGAAAAGGCCGCTTAATGCAGTGCGGCGAGATGATAATTTATGAGCCGTCCTGCCAACCCCCGCCGATTTGCCCCGCTGGAAGTAGAATGAGTCTCGGGCGCTGAACGCTAAATTTCCTCGAGTGTTCACTTCTTCTTTTTCTTCTTATCAGAATTTTTTGGCACATCGTCAAAAAACTTATCCATCTCGGTTTCCGTGAATGCCTTTTTCTGGAGATCGCCCGCGTTTCGCTCCTTATCAGATAACGCAACAAGCTGCGATGGAGTTTCGACAATGTGTGGTGTGAGGAAAATCATCAGCTCAGTCTTAGTATTGTTTTTTAACTGCCGTTTGAACAGATTACCAATAAAAGGAATATCACCGAGCAGCGGAATTTTGCTCTCCGAGCCGGTCTTATTATTTTGCATCAATCCACCGATGATCACAGTCTGTCCGTTTGGAGTCACAACAACTGTGTCCGCAGAACGCGTATTGATGACCGGAGCTAGCGCCCCACCCCCGATGGCAACCCATTGGGATTGATCTGCAAGAGAGGAAATCTCTGGGGAGACAACCATCTCCACAAGGCCATCATTACTGATGAACGGTGTCACCCGCAGAATGATGCCTACATTTTGATAATTGATCGAATTGATCTGTCCGTTGACGGTGTCAAAGCGAGTGCTTGCGATCAATGGAACAGACTGTCCAACTGTTATTGTGGCAGGTTGGTTGTTTCGCGCCAGAATCGAGGGACGCGATAGCACTTCAGTTTTACCCGCCGTTGCAATGGCTCGTAGTGTCGCCTGATAATCAGTTCCAAGAACTTGGTAGAGTCCCGCTCCTGGCGGCGTGTTGCCGATGGCGGAGATTGGCAATCCGAAGGCATTAACGTTTGTGGAGACGACGCTGGTGGCGCTGGCAAGACCGGATGCGCCGAACGCGTTTACACCAGAGGCGGTGGATTTGCTGCCACCGTTTCCTACTGTGAAGCCGTTAAAGCCAGCATCAATGCCGATGTCGTAACCGTTGTTATAAGTCACTTCAAGGAACACGACCTTGATCAACACTTGTGGCTTTGGAATGTTGAGATTTGAAACCACTTGGCTGATGTACTGGCTGGTTTCCTCGTCCGTGATCACGATGATGCGACCCGTCTCAGGATCGCTCGAGATCGTCGCCGTGCCGACCGTGCCGTTGTTGTTATACTGACGCGTAGTGGAGCTGGAAGAGCGGCTGGACGAAGAGCTTCCAAAACCGCCGAATCCCCCGAATCCCGGGAATTGCGCGTGCGCAGAAAGTGCGAGGAAGAAGCAGAGAGTGAGCGGAAGGAATAGATGATTGCTTCGCATAAAATTGAGTTTGTTCATGTTCGATTATTGAAGGTTAGAATCCTCCGCCGCGAGGTGCGCTACTGCCACTGCTACCTGTGCTGCTTCTGCCTGAACCTGAAGTTGAACTGCCGTTGCCACTGGTCGTCTGACTCTGGTTGGCGCGATTCTGAAGCACGTTATTTTGGGAAGAATTACGGCTGCTGCTTCGGCTTGCTGTGCTTGATTCAAACATATCCTGCAACACCTGTTGCACCTGCGCCACATCGCCAGGGTTCACCTGGTAAACGTAAACTTTCTGTTTCTTCGCGGGATCTGCGTCGAGTTGCTTTACCATCTCTTCAATCTGGCTCATCAATCCGCTCGTTGTGCTGATAACCACCGACGCGGTCCGGGCGTCGGCCACGGCCGTGACTTTCGTTCGCTTTTTGATGCGCTGATTTTGAGAGCTCCCGCTACTGCTCTCGCCTCCCCTGTCCCCTCCTCCCCGGAACATATCTCGGAAACTAGACCGGCCCGAATCAAAACGAAAAGGTGATGAACTGCCGCTGGAACTGCTCGAGCTGCTGGATCCGCCCGTCTCCGAAAAGAGGCTGTTCAAAAGCGTTGCCATCTCGGTCGGATCAGCAAATTCCAAGTGGAAAACTTTCACCTCTGTCATTTCTTCAGCACCTTGATCTATCGCCCGGATGATTTGGGCTACTCTATTAATATTCGCCCTCGTGTCTGTCATGATGATCGAGTTGCCTGCTTCGTTTGCTGTCATGGTTGTGGTTGTGGCGACAAGTGGTTGGAGGTCTTTGATCAACTGGGTGACTTCGAGCGATTTCACTGGCATGATCTGCGTTACCATCTCGTCTGTCTTAGGAATCTTGTCGGGATCGCTTTCGAGGATGACAGGGATGTCTTTC
>WBXK01000052.1 GCA_008933055.1 Verrucomicrobiota bacterium
GTGTTGGAAAATCGCCGCGCGATGAAACGCACTTTCCCGGGCATGTTCGAGAATGTCGGCGTGCGTCCTGTCGAACATTATCCGCAGGAGTTGCTCAAATCGCTCCAACACCTCGCGCCTGCAGGTGTTGCTGAGCCGACCATCGCGCTGCTGACACCCGGCGCGCACAACTCAGCTTACTTTGAACACACTTACCTTGCCCGGCAGATGGGGATTGAAATCGTTGAGGGGCGCGACCTTCTAGTGCGGGACGAACGCGTCTTCATGCGAACAACAAAAGGTCTCAGGCCTGTTCATGTGATTTATAGGCGCATTGACGATGACTTTTTAGATCCCACGGTTTTCCGTCGCGACTCGATGCTCGGCGTGCCTGGGCTGATCCGCGCCTATCGCTCGGGAAATGTTTCGCTCGCGAACTCCATTGGCACGGGCATAGCCGACGACAAGGTGGTTTATTATTTTGTCCCAAAGATGATTGAGTATTACCTCGACCAGAAACCGATCATCCCGAACGTGCCAACGTATCTCGCCTCCGAAGAGGCTGACATGAAATACATCCTCGCGAATCTTGAGAAGCTGGTCGTAAAGGCTGCCAACGAATCCGGCGGTTATGGTATGTTGATGGGGCCAAAGGCGACCAAAGAAGAAGTCGCGGAGTTCCGCAAACGTATCATAGCAGAGCCGCGGAATTACATCGCGCAGCCCATGATCTCTCTCTCCACACACCCAACATATGTGGACGGTGGGTTTGAAGGGAGACACGTAGATTTGCGCCCGTTCATCCTGTGCGGAGAAAAAACAGTCATCGTTCCGGGAGGACTGACACGCGTAGCCTTGCGCAAAGGTTCACTCGTTGTGAATTCCTCCCAAGGCGGTGGCAGCAAAGACACATGGGTTTTGTATGGAGACGAATAAATGTTAAGCCGCGTTGCCAACTCGCTTTACTGGATGTCCCGCTACATTGAGCGGGCCGAAAACGTCGCGCGTCTGCTCGACGTAAACCTCCAACTACTGCTCGACTTCCGCAGTCTCGACGACGAAAAACTCCGTGCACATTGGATGCCGATTGTTCAGACGACCGGCGACCAGGAATCATTCGTGAAGCAGCATCAGCGAGCTACAGCTGTTGCAGTCGCTGATTTCATGGTGTTCCGTGAAGACAATCCCAACTCGATCGTTTCTTCCATCTGTCAGGCCCGTGAGAACGCGCGTATGGTTCGCGACCAGATCACTATCGAGACTTGGGAGGAATTGAACCGGCTTTACCTTTTCATCCTATCACCACAGGCGCGCCAGATGTGGACGGACAGTCCGACAGATTTTTTCAACCAGATCAAGGCCAGTTCGCTTCAGTTGATAGGCTTGAGTGCTGCCACGCACATCCACAACGAAGGCTGGTGGTTCAGCGAGGCTGGTCGGTTCATCGAACGCGCTGATAAGACGTCGCGCATTCTTGACCTGCGTTATCACACACTGCCAACCCGCGGTCTGCCCAAGGCCGTAAGTCAAAGCGATGCCCTCGAATGGTCTGCCGTACTACGCTCGTGCAGCGGCTGGGATGCGTTCAAATCTATCTATGGCGCCGAAGTGCACCCCCAGCATGTGGCTGAATTCCTCATCTTGAATGAGGATTTTCCCCGTTCCATCCGCTTTTGTGTAGAGCGGCTCAATGATTCGTTGCGTCGCATCTCCGGGGTTTCAGATCGGCGCTTTTCAAACGACGCAGAAAAACTCTGCGGAAGGTTCGCAGCAGAACTCCAATTCTGCACGATTGAGGAGGTCTTCGAATCCGGGTTGCATGACTATTTAGACCTCGTACAAGTCAAGTTAAACAATATTGGAGCAGCCCTCTTCAACGCCTATATCTCCCAAGCATTCGACACCGGCAACGAAGAACAGTTTGTCCAACAGGAGGAGCAGCAGCAGCAGAGCAAATCGGCTATCGGACATTGGCAATCGTAAATCTTAAATCCGAATGTCCATCCACGTCGCGCTACACCACAAGACGCACTACAGATACGACCGCCTCGTCAACCTCGGCCCACAGGTTGTTCGCTTGCGGCCCGCGCCTCATTCGCGCACGCGCATTCTCAGCTACTCGCTGAAAGTTGCACCTGAAAAGCACTTCATCAATTGGCAACAAGACCCGCAGTCAAACTACGCTGCCCGCTTGGTTTTCGACCAACCGACGCGCGAGTTTTGCGTAGAAGTAGATTTGGTCGCCGAGATGTCGGTGCTGAATCCGTTCGATTTCTTTCTCGAACCCAGCGCGCAGAAATTCCCCTTCAGCTATGACCCTGCGCTCGACAATGAACTCGCGCCATTCCAGCGCAAGTGCTGGCTCACGCATAGTTTCTCGAAGTATCTCACGGAGCTGCGCCGCAATCTCATCGGCGAAGTCAAGCGGCGCACCAAGCAGCAGCGGCTGGAGTTGCCCGACAGCGAAAAGAAGCCTACGAATGATTTCATAGTTGCCATCAACCAGCGGCTGTGGAAGGACATAAAATACACTATCCGACTCGAACCCGGGGTGCAGACGCCGGAGGAAACGCTTACCAAGTTGACCGGCTCATGCCGTGACTCAGCGTGGTTGCTCGTCCAATTACTTCGGCACTTCGGCCTCGCTGCGCGGTTCGTCAGCGGCTACCTCATACAACTCAAGCCCGACGTGAAATCACTCGACGGGCCGAGCGGCGCGGAGAAAGATTTTACCGACCTGCACGCCTGGACGGAAGTCTATCTGCCCGGCGCGGGTTGGATCGGGCTTGATCCCACGTCTGGCTTGCTCGCGGGCGAAGGCCACATTCCGCTCGCCTGCACGCCTGATCCGTCGAGCGCTGCACCCATCAGCGGCGGCGTGGATGAATGCGAGACGGAATTTGATTTCGGCATGACCGTCACGCGCGTTTACGAGTCGCCCCGCGTCACGAAACCCTACACGGAGGAGCAGTGGAAAAGCATAGAAGTCCTCGGCCACGCGATTGACGCCGACCTAAAGAAAGGCGACGTCCGCCTCACGATGGGCGGCGAGCCGACGTTCGTTTCCGTGGACGACCCTGACGGCGCGGAATGGAATTTCACCGCAATGTCGCACAAGAAGCGCACGCTCTCGGGCGAACTCATCAAGCGGCTTCGCAAAAAATTCGCGCCCGGCTCGCTGCTGCATTACGGCCAGGGCAAGTGGTACCCCGGCGAACCCCTACCGCGTTATGCGCTGGGCTGTTACTGGCGCAAGGACGGTATGCCAATCTGGAAAGATGACTCGCTCATCGCCGACGAATCGAAGGATTACGGCCACGGCGCAAAGGAAGCAAAGGAGCTCCTCACGCGCATCGCCACGCTGGTCGGCGGCGACCCGAAGCATCTGATCCCGGCCTACGAAGACGCGTTTTACTACACGTGGAAAGAACGCCGCTTCCCGTCGAACGTCACGCCGGAGAGATCCAATCTCAAGGACAATCTCGAACGCGAACGCATCGCGCGCATCTTCCAGCAGGGCCTCGGCTCGGTCGTCGGCTACACCTTGCCCATCAAGCGCTTCAGTGGCGGGTGGATGACCGGCTCGTGGTTCTTGCGCGACGACGATACGCTCTGGCTCATCCCCGGCGATTCCGCGATGGGCCTGCGCCTGCCGCTCGATTCTGTGCCGTGGGTTGCGGAGAAGGATTTTCCGTGGCTGCGCCAGCAAGATCCGTCGACGCCCGAACTGCCCGAATTACCACGCGAATTTCCTTATCGCGCCCGTCCTGAAACGAGCGGTCAACACTTCCGTCGCACTGGCGGCGAGAAGTTCCCCGCTGGTTATGGTCCGGGCCAACGCGCTCAAAAAATTCCCAAGCCCGAGCCTGAAATGGACGCGAGCCGCCGGCCCGCAACCGGTCAAAGCGCGCCTTGGATCATCCGCACCGCGCTCTGCGTAGAGCCGCGCGACGGACGCCTGCACGTTTTCATGCCGCCGGTGGAGAAGACCGAAGATTACCTCGACCTCATCGCCGGCATCGAGACCGCCGTCACCGAGATGGGCACGCCCGTCGTCATCGAAGGCGAGACGCCGCCCAAAGACCCGCGCCTGAACAAGCTCGCCGTCACGCCCGATCCCGGGGTCATCGAGGTGAACATGCACCCGAGCAAGACGTGGGAAGAACTCGTCGAGCGCACGACCACGGTTTATGAAGAAGCGCGCCAGACCCGGCTGGGCACGGAGAAATTCATGGTGGACGGGCGTCACACCGGGACGGGCGGCGGCAACCACATCATTATCGGCGGCGAGACCCCGCAGGATTCGCCGGTGCTGAGGCGGCCTGATTTGCTGCGCTCGCTGCTTTCGTATTGGCAGAATCATCCGTCGTTGAGCTGGCTTTTCAGCGGGTTATTTGTCGGCCCAACTTCGCAAGCGCCGCGCATTGACGAAGCACGTAATGATTCGCTCTACGAACTCGAAATCGCCTTCAAGGAACTCGACCGTAACATCAGCAAGTTCGGCTACACGCCGCCGTGGCTGTCCGACCGCCTGTTCCGCAACCTGCTCATTGACTCCAGCGGCAACACGCATCGCGCCGAGTTCTCGATTGATAAGCTCTTCGCGCCCGAAAGCAGCAGCGGCCGGCTCGGCCTTGTGGAGATGCGGGCATTCGAGATGCCGCCGCACGCCGAGATGAGCCTCGCGCAACACCTCCTGCTGCGCGGCCTCGTCTCGAAGTTTTGGAAAGAACCTTACACGAACAATCTTGTGCGCTGGGGCACAGACATCCACGACCGGTGGATGCTGCCGCACTTTTGCGAAACGGATTTTCGCGAAGTCGTCCGCGATCTGCGCGACGCCGGGTATCCGTTCGAGTTCGACTGGTTCGCGCCGCACTTCGAATTTCGTTTCCCGCGCATCGGCGACCTAGAGCAACGTGATTTGCAGATCGAACTCCGCACCGCGCTCGAACCGTGGCACGTCCTCGGCGAAGAACCCGGCGGCGGTGGCACGGTGCGTTACGTGGACAGCTCGCTCGAACGCCTCCAAGTGAAGGTGTGTGGACTCGCCGGCGACCGCTTTGCCATCACCTGCAATGGCCATCGAGTGCCGCTGCATCCAACCGGCACGAACGGCGAGGGCGTGGCGGGCGTGCGTTATCGCGCTTGGCAGCCGCCCGGCTGTCTGCAACCGACCATCGGCGTGCACGCGCCGTTGCGTTTCGATCTTTACGATACCTGGAACAAACGCTCGCTCGGCGGCTGCACTTACCATGTCGCGCATCCCGGCGGCCGCAGTTACGACACGTTCCCGGTGAACAGCTACGAGGCGGAATCGCGGCGGCTCGCACGTTTTTTCCGGCACGGCCATCAGCAAGGGAAGTTCACACCCCCGCCGGAAATTCCGAACGGCGACTTTCCTTTCACGCTAGATTTGCGCAATGTCTGAACGTGCCAACAGCACTCATCGCGGCAAAACGAACCTGATGTTCCAATCGCAATCTCAGTCCACGCCCGAGGCGGCCGACGCAGTCAAGAAGACCGCGCCGCAGTCAGCGAGTCTATTGACGGGTTACCAGCGGAGCGCCGACGCCTTCGATGAATTTCTCGGTGAGAAAGACACAGTCCGCCCGCATTACGCGAAACTCTTCGGCGCATTGGAGGAATTCAGCACCGCGGAACTGCGCCGCCGCTCCGATACCTGCGAGCGCCTCGTCCACGAGCAGGGCATCACCTATAACATCTATGGCGACCCGCGCGGCATGGAGCGTCCGTGGCAGCTCGACCCGATTCCATTCGTCATCGAGCCGGAGGAATGGTGCGACCTCGAGGCTGGGCTGATCCAGCGCGCGACTTTGCTGAACCGGATTCTAACCGATTGCTACGGCGCGCAGGAGCTCATCCGCTCGCGCTGGCTTTCGCCGGCGATGGTTTTCGGTCAACCGGATTTTCTGCGGCCTTGCCACGGCATCCGCCCGCCGAACGATGTCTTTCTGAACTTCTACGCCGCCGACCTTGCGCGCTCGCCTGACGGACGTTGGTGGGTCATCTCCGACCGCACGCAAATTCCGACGGGCGCGGGCTACGCTCTCGCCAACCGGCTTGTCACGTCGCGCATTTTGCCCGAGCCGTTTCGGGACAATAACGTGCAGCGGCTCGCTGGGTTTTTCCGCGATGCCCAAAAAAGTCTCGCCCTCCTCTCGCCACGTGGGGCGGATAACGCCCGCGTAGTCATGCTCACCCCTGGGCCGCACAATGAAACGTATTTCGAACAGGCGTATCTCGCGCGCTACCTCGGCTACATGCTAGTCGAGGGACAGGATTTGACCGTGCGCGACAACTGCGTGTGGCTGAAAACTCTCTCCGGCCTTGATCGCGTGGACGTGATCCTGCGCCGCGTAGATGATGATTTCTGCGACCCACTGGAACTGCGCAATGACTCCATTCTCGGCGTGCCCGGGCTGGTCGAAGCGGTGCGCGCCGGCAATGTGGTTATAGCCAACGCGCTCGGCTGCGGGCTGGTTCAAAGTCCGGCATTCATGTCGTTCCTGCCGGGCTTGTGCAAACATCTACTCGGCGAGGAATTGAAATTGCCGTCGGTCGCAACGTGGTGGTGCGGGCAGAAAACCGCGCGTGAATACGTCCTCGAGCACCTCGACCGATTCGTCGTGAAGCCAGCGTTCCGCACGCACCTGCGTTTGCCCGATCCAAGCAAGCCGTTGAGCGAAACAGATTGCGCGGAACTTAAACGCCGCATCGCGTTCAATCCCGACTTATTTGTCGCGCAGGAGCGCATCGCACTTTCCACCGCGCCGTCCTGGGAAAAGAACGCGCTCGTTGCCAAGCCGATAGGGCTGCGCGTATTTCTCGCGGCGACGGAAACCGGCTACACCGTCATGCCCGGCGGGCTCACGCGCGTAGCGCCAGATATGGGTGGGCGGTTCATCTCGATGCAAAGCGACAGCAGCAGCAAGGACACCTGGATCTCATCCGAGACGCGGAAAGCCGAAGTGTCCTTGCTGAGTTCGGTCGGGCAAAATGTTGAACTGCGCCGCACCGGCAACAATCTGCCATCGCGGCTCGCGGATAATTTTTTCTGGCTTGGTCGCTACTCCGAACGCGCAGATGCCACCGCGCGCTTGCTCCGCGGTTCGCTGCGGCTGTTCAATCCCGAACGTTCCACCGGCGCACAGACGTTGCTCGCGCCGCTGCTGCAAACACTCGAAACACAGGGCCAGCTGCCCGGCATTTCCAAAAAAACGGAGCTACGACAGAACGCCGAGGCTTTCGAAGCAGAGTTGCTCGCCGCGATCTTCGATCAATCTCGACCGGGCAGCCTGAGACAGACGGCGGATCATTTGCAGCGGCTCGCGATGCTCGTACGCGACCGCACGTCGAACGATATGTGGCGCGTGTTGAGCCAGCTCAACGACCGGCTCGCGACGCCGATGGTGAGTCTCGTTATGTTGAGTGGTGATGCAGTGGGGGTGCTAAACCAAACTCTCATGGGCCTCGCGGCGTTCCACGGGTTGGCACGAGAGAACATGACGCGCGCGCAGGCGTGGCGCTTCCTCGACATGGGCTTGCGGTTGGAACGCGGGGTTTATCTTTGCACCTTGCTGGATGCGACCCTGCATTCTCCCGACACCGAAAATCCCAGCGTGCTCGAAGCCGTGCTTGAGGTCGTGGACAGCAGCATCACTTTCCGCTCGCGCTACAATTTGCTCGCCACCGTGCCAGCAGTGTTCGACCTCGTTCTGCTAGACGACAAGAATCCGCGCTCGGTGCTTTTCCAGATCCATCAACTTGCAAAGCATTTTGAGAAGCTCCCCCAGGAACGCGAGGACGCTCCCGGCTCGGGAAAAAACCTACTAGCGAAGTGTTCCAAGCGGTTGAATCAGACGGACCCGCGCGAACTCGCCAAGCCACGCGAGTCATGGGCGGATAGCGAATTAAGCGCGACCATAAAGGAAACGCTGCGCGCGCTGCCGGAGATTTCCAACGCCATCGCGGCGAACTATTTTGCGCACGCGTCCATCTCGCGCACAGGACGGGGGAGTGACACGTGAACTACGAGATTACCCATCGCACGCTTTATGAATACGCCGCGCCGGTGAGCGTCTCGCAACATGTGGCTCGCTTATCTCCTCGCGAAACGGCCACGCAGATGTGTAGCGAATTCAAGCTCGAGATTTACCCGTTACCAACTTTGAGAAAGACACGGACGGATTATTTCGGCAATGAGCTTTGTCTCTTCAGTATCCAAGAGATGCACAAGCGACTTGAAATCGTGACTAAAAGTCGGGTGGCAGTCGTTTCAAAAGAATACATCACGCGTGAGACTTCACCGGGGTGGACGCACGTGGCTCAACTGTTTCGCGACGCAGTTTCACCTGAAGTGGTAGAACCTTACCAATTCGTTTTCGACTCACCGCAGGTTCGAGCTTCTGAAGAGTTAGCTGCTTACGCACGAGAAAGTTTCGGCACAGAAACACCGTTACTCGTTGGCGCACGCGAGCTGACGCGCCGAGTCTTCACAGATTTTAAATATGACCCAAAGGCAACGACTGTAGCGACGCCTCTTGAAGAAGTATGGGCCAAGCGCCGTGGCGTGTGTCAAGACTTCGCCCATCTTTGCTGCGCGTTTCTGCGCTCACTGGGTTTGCCGGCGCGCTACGTCAGCGGTTACCTACGCACCCTGCCTCCAGAAGGAAAGCGTCGCCTCGTGGGAGCCGATGCGACTCACGCGTGGTTCTCGGTGTTTTGTCCGGGCATGGGCTGGGTAGATTTCGATCCTACAAACAATTGCCAACCCTCCGCGGAGCACATCACCGTTGCCTTGGGTCGGGATTTCGGCGATGTAAGCCCAGTGGCGGGCATCCTTACCGGCGGCGGCGATCACGAGGTGAGAGTTTCTGTGGATGTAGCGGAGGCTTGATTCATGAAGTGGGAAATCACACATCGCACCAGTTACGCTTATGCCGCACCGGTACGCGACAGCTTCAACGAGGCGCGGTTGCAACCGTTCTCAGACGAATGTCAGACTGTGGACCACTTTCTACTTAAGGTACTGCCTGCGGCGCGACTTCGGCATCACCACGATTTTTATTCCAACGTTGTCCATCATTTTGAGATTACCGAGCCTCATTCCACGTTGTTGGTCGAAAGTCAGTTGCGCGTCAATGTGAAGCCGCGTCCGCCACTCACACCCGACGCTACACCTTGGGCATTGGCGCGCATTGGCGAAGCAGCACGCGAACCGAGGGTTTTCGAGTTTCTTCAGGAAAGCCGGTTCGTGGAGTTGTCGCCAGAAGTTTGGAGGCTGGCGCTCGACGTTACAGACGGGATTAGGGATACTTGGCAGGCGGCGCTGGAATTAATGAAGTTTGTACACAGCACAGTCAAGTATGAGTCGTTTTCGACGAATGTTCATACCCACGCACGCGATGTGTTGCGTCATAAGCGCGGTGTGTGTCAGGACTTTGCCCACGTGTTATTGAGCCTGTGTCGCACTTTGAAAATTCCCGCCCTTTACGTCAGTGGTTATCTTGCGACAGAAAGTGCGAGTGCCACACATGCGTGGGTGGAAGTATTGATTCCCGGTGTCGGCTGGCGACCGATCGACCCGACCCACAATCGTCAACCAGACGAAACTTATGTAAAGATCGCTGTAGGCCGCGACTATTCCGACGTCGCACCGGTCAGTGGAACTTACAAGGGCACTACCGAACGAAAGATGGAGGTCAACGTCACGATTGAGCGTTTGAACGATTAAACTTTCCAGGGGCGGCGATAGAAAAAGTAGATCAGCTATCGCGCCAATTACGCCGGCCTCTCTCACAATGAGGTTTTTACCGTCACTAATCTCAACGGCAATTAACTGGTCGTCACCACCAGCAAAAACGCCTTTATTACTTGGGATGTTACGACCACACCTAGCATCATCAGTCGCCGGTGATATCGATCAGGAGGCGGTTCATGAGCATGACGAGCTTTCGCAACTGCGTGCTGCTAAGCAATAGGCCAGCCCTCTGATAAAATCTGACAAATAAAAATGAAGCCATGCTCTCGCCGGCCACAACCATGCAAGCGTGCGCGCAGCCGGTTGACCCGAAAAACCATGACCCCAGCTGAGGTCCGCCGCCGCGCCGCGCGCCATGTCCTCAATCAGATGTTCACTGTTTGATAGGGGCAAAAGAAACCAAGAAGGCTTAATGAACAATCCCGAAGCGGATGTGCGGTAATTGAATGTAGGAGTCAGGAGGGGTCACTTTTAACATCAGGAAACATCTCTGAAACTTGGGGAAGAGTGTGCAAATGTGTGGGCATTATGGGGGGGGGGCAAACACCAAACCTATTGCAACCTACTTGTTATAAAAACTGGAGCGGGCGAAGGGAATCGAACCCTCGTATGCAGTTTGGAAAACTGCCGTTCTACCATTGAACTAAGCCCGCTTAGCCGCTTGTCGCGCTCGTAGAGGATACGAACCGCCAACACTCAAATCATACCCAGCGCGCTTGCCTTGTCAATTCACCGTCGTTAGCCTCTCGCCCCGATGAATTCGCTTCTCCTCACGGGCGGTCGTATGGTTGATCCCGCCAATTGTTTCGACGCTGTCGCCGACCTGCTGATTATCGATGGCAAGATCGCGGCTATCGGTAGCGAAGCCACTAAGCAAGCACCGCGAGACGTCGAGAAGTTCGACGCCAAAGGACTTGTCGTTTGCCCCGGCTTGATTGATCTACACGTCCACTTTCGCGAACCGGGTCAGACCGCGAAAGAGAATATTGCCACAGGAACGGCGGCCGCTGCACGCGGCGGATTCACTTCCGTGGTTTGTATGCCCAACACTTCCCCTTCGATTGATAACGCAGGCACTGTCGCCCTCATCCGCGATCACGCTAAACGCGAGGGTACAATCAACGTCTTCGTTACGGGCGCGATCACCAAAGGTATCGCAGGCGAAGAGCTCGCGCCCATCGGTTCGCTGAAGCGCGCGGGCGTCGTTGCGATCACGGATGACGGCCACTGTATCCAGAACAACGAACTCATGCGCCGCGCCTGTGAGTACGCGAAGATGTTTGACCTCACCGTCATGGATCATTGCCAAGATTACTCGCTCGTCACGAGCGGGGTGATGCATGAGGGCGAATGGAGCACTCGACTGGGTTTGCAAGGGTGGCCCGCAGCAGGTGAAGAAATGATTGTGGCGCGAAACATTTTGCTGGCAGAACTTACCGGCGCGCGAGTGCATTGCCAACATCTCAGCGCAGCGGGCAGCGTTGATCTCATTCGCGCAGCCAAGAAGCGGGGCGTGCCGATCTCGGGTGAAGCTTGCCCGCATCATTACACGCTCACCGATGCCGCCATCGCAGGTAGCGAAAAGTTTTGGGCTAAAGACGGGAAGCAACTCGCACAATCTCTCGCCTCTAACCTCTCGCCCCTCACCACATTACCAAGCTGGCCAAGCTACGATACGAATTTCAAAATGAATCCCCCACTCCGTTCCGCGCGCGACCGCGAAGCCATTCTTGCGGGCATCGTTGATGGAACGATTGAAGTGCTTTGCAGCGATCACGCCCCGCATTGCGACTTCGAGAAGGAAGTTGAATTCGACTACGCACCGTTCGGCATCACCGGACTTGAGATCGAATTCTCCCTAGCGCTAATGCAGCTCTACCACTCCAAGCGGTTGTCACTCTCCGATCTCATCAACAAGTACACCGTAGCACCCGCTCGCCTGCTGAACTTGCCCAAAGGCACCCTCAGTGTTGGTGCGGATGCCGACGTAACTGTGTTCGACCCTGACCAGGAATGGGTTTGGGAACGCGACAATACCGCCAGCAAATCCAGGAACAACCCCTTCTACGGCTGGCCTCTCAAAGGTAAAGCGGTGGCCACCATTGTTGCTGGAAAGAAAACTTGGATTGAACACACCAAAGCTTTGCCCGTCTAAACCAACGAGGTTCAACAAAACAAATGAAAAAACTAATACTCGGTCTCACAACAGCACTGGCATTGTTCAGCGCTACAGCAGCGGAAGTCACATGGCTCACCGACGCGACTAAAGCTCAGACGCAAGCCAAAGCGGAAAAAAAACTCGTGATGCTCGACTTCACCGGCTCAGATTGGTGCGGTTGGTGTATTAAACTCCACAAGGAAGTGTTCTCACAACCTGAGTTCATTGAATACGCAAACAAAAATATTGTAGCCGTGGAAGTGGACTTCCCGAGCAAGAAGAAGTTGAACGCGCAACAGAGGTCCGATAACGATGCGCTCGCAAAAAAATACGGCATCCAAGGTTATCCGACTTTGATCATTCTGGATGGTGACGGCAAGAAAGTGGCGGAGATGCCCTACGTGAAGGGCGGGCCGAAAGCTTTCATCGCGGAATTTGAAAAGCTGACCAAGCGTTGATCGCTCGCCGCGGTAAAACATTCACCAAGCGCGGCTCATGCAGCCGCGCTTTTTTATTTTTTCGGTGTTTATTCGTCTACCAATCTATGCCATAGTTTGTGAGTGACGAACGCTGCTGCCCGCATCCAGAAACTTTCACTACTGCGGCCTAGGCTGGCTATCGTGCTGGGTAGCGGCTTCAACCATGTCTTGAGCGCTCTTGATGTCGTCGCACGTCAACCTTACTCTAAAATCCCCGGCTTCTCGACAACCACCGTTGCGGGGCATGGCGGCGAATTGCTCGTCGGCAAACTTGGCGACACACCAGTCATCGTGTTGAGCGGACGCACTCATTACTACGAAGGCCACACGATGGAGCAGGCGACATTCGCCGTGCGAACACTCGCATCTTGTGGGATCAAAGACCTATTGCTCACAAATGCTGCTGGAGGCATCAACAGAAACTATCGCGCAGGCGATTTCATGTTGCTCACAGATCACATCAATCTGATGGGGACAAATCCACTGCGCGGCCCCGCCCTGCCGGGCTTGCCGCGATTTGTGGATTTATCGCAAGCTTACGATCCAGCATTAAGCGCACTGGCCGTTGCCGCAGCCAAAAAAAACAGAACAACGCTCCGGCGCGGTGTTTATCTCGCCGTCAGTGGACCCAGCTATGAAACGCCCGCTGAGATCAAAGCCTTCGCCCGATTAGGCGCGGATGCCGTCGGCATGAGCACTGTGCCGGAAACCATCGTGGCTCGGCAATGCGGAATGCGCGTCGCAGCCATCTCCTGCATCACTAACCTCGCGGCAGGCATCAGTCAGTCCCCACTCTCGCATGAGGAAGTTCTCGAAACCGGCGAACGCGTGAAAGGTGTCGGGGCACGATTGCTGAAAACCTTTGCAACTCTTTATGCCCAAAATCAAGATTGAAGAACTCATCCATTCGGCCGCACAGGCACGGCAACTCGCCGTGGCGCCTTACTCAAAATTTCTTGTCGGCGCCGCACTACTCACTCGGACCGGGGAAATTGTGACCGGCGCGAATGTCGAGAGTGCGAGCTATGGATTGACCTGTTGCGCGGAGCGTGTGGCTTTGTTCAAAGCATTGACGGATGGACAAAACGACTTTGTGGCGGTGGCGGTCGTGGCGAAAGCTCCAAGCGGCGCCACTCCTTGTGGGGCTTGCCGACAATTGCTCGCAGAATACGCACCCAATGCTTATGTCTTCGTGGCAGACAGTCGCGCGTTGAAGAAAGTTCATCGCTACACTGTGGCGGAATTATTGCCTCGCGCTTTCACCGGAGATGCGCTGCGTTGACGATGATCCCACGAATGATTACGTTGAGTTTGACACGATGATCGCACGCCCACCACAAACTCAAACCGCCGCACTGACGTTCCGCACCGGAGACGAACGCCTCATCAAACTCACGGACAACGCGGGCAAGAAAGTCGGCGCGCTGCTAACTAAGCAAGGTCGCCCTGCGGGGGTATTGCGCGTAGCAGTCATGGGCGGCGGCTGCTCCGGCCTCCAATACAAGATGGATTTGCAAGACGGCCCGGCGAACCGCGATTTCCTCGTCGAGTCTGCAGGCGTCAAGGTCGTGGTGGACCCTAAGAGCGCTCTCTACGTCACGGGGAGCGAGTTGGATTACGTGGATGCATTGCAAGATGGCGGCTTCAAAGTGAAGAACCCCAACGCCTCCACAAGCTGCTCTTGTGGCGAGAGCTTCAGCGCGTAGACAGTAGACGGTTGATGGACTCCATGAAGGACAATTATCTCCTGCTCAAAGAGCCCCGCCGTCTATGGCTCGAGGCGGACTTGCTCAAGACAAAATTTTTCGCGCTTTCATCTGAGGTACACCCTGACCGCATTCACAACGCACCAGAGAGCGAAAAGCTAGCAGCCACCCAACGCTACTCCGAACTCAACGCGGCCTACCAATGTCTCCGCGAGCCGCGCAGCCGCATCCGGCATCTGCTCGAACTAGAACTCGGCGCGAAACCTTCTGATCTGACCGACATCCCGGACGAGCTGATGAATTTGTTCTTAGCCGTTGGGAAAGAGTTCCGCGATGTGGATACCTTTCTCGCAGAGAAAGCCAAAGCCACATCGCCGATGGTCCAAGTGCAACTTTTCGAAAGCGGCATGGAGCGAGTCGATCAACTCAACAATTTGACCCGCAACATTTTTTCTCTGCGCGAAACCTTGCTGGAGGAATTGAAGTCCCTGGATACCGTCTGGCAATCAGGCAAATCCCACCAGATGGATCGGCTGCTGAACATCTGGCGGCTGTTGAGTTTTTATGAACGCTGGCTCGCGCAAATCCAGGAACGCACGGTGCAGCTTTCCTTTTGAGCACATGACTCGAGTGATACTTGCCCTCTTGCTGGTTTGTTCCACCGTTGTCGCAGGGGAAATTAATTGGCCTGCCGAGCTCGCCGCCATGCCGCTTGGAACGAACGTGAGCGTTCTCAATCAAACAAACTGCGCCGAATCACTGCTATCGCGATTCCAATCTAACTCCGCTGTGAAGGCACTCATCTTTATGCCGGGTGCAACGGACGAGCTTTACTTTTTCCGTCGCGTTCAAATCTCGTTGGCCAACACAAACCCTACGATGCTCGATGCTGTTGTCGCGCTCACTAACCAATCACCGTTGAGCATCACGAACCGAGGCGGATTTCTCCTGATCTACTCTAGCGAAGACGTATTGGACTTGGACATCAAGATTCAACACGAGAATACGGCGGAGAAGTTGAGGGCAGGGAAACGGTTGCCGCATCTGCTGTTCATGGATCGTGATTGGACACAGTTTCTCGCCGCGACCCAAAAGCAGATTAGCACAAGGCTGTGGCCGTTTCCGCTCACTAAAGAGAGCTGGCATTTCTATCGTCATACGTTCAAATCGTGGAATCTAACCCCGTGGGAAACGCTTCAGGCTGCTGCCTATTCCGGCAAAACAAAATTCACAGTCGTGCGCGGTCAGGTAAACTTCGAGTTGGACGAACGCGTGAATCAAATCCCAAAGTTGGATCGCTTCCCCGGTAGATGACCGGGGAAAATCCCGGCGAAATATTCGCCATGCAAAGGCAGCATTGTCCGACAACGAGACAAAACTTCACAGCGTCCCAGCTATTTTCGCCAAGGAATGACTATGGTATGTCGCATGCTTTTCGAACCGCATGAAAATGCAACGTCAACCTCCAAAAGAGAACTCGATGCATTTCTCACCGGTCGCGCCTCAGCGCGCGAACGAAAGTCCCTCCTTGATTCCGCTAGTATGTATCAGGTGAAGGCCTGATGCTCTTCTCTACTGGGTTTGGTTTCTGGGGGCTGGCTCGCACCAGCCCCCAGTTTTTGCCGCAAACACCTGACCTGCTCCCCATAGAGTGAGCGATGTGGTATGAGAGAAGCGCGGGCGGCGAAGCCGCCAGCGGGACACACATAACACTATGAAAAGGAAACGACACAGTGCTGAACAGATAGTGAAGAAACTGCATCAAGCCGCCACGGAGTTGGCGGCTGGGAAAACGATAGAGGAAGTCTGCAAGAGCCAAGAGATCAGTCCGGCGACCTATCACCGGTGAAAATAGGAGTATGGCGGAGCGGACGTGAACACAGTCAAGGAACTCAAAGCGGTCAAAGATGAGAACGTGCGTCTTAAAAGGTTAGTGGCGGATCAAGCATTAGACTTGGCATTAATGAAAGAGCTGGTCGAGGGAAAGTGGTAGGCCCGGCGCGCAAGCGCGAAGCGGTGGCGCATCTGGTAGAGGAGTGTGACGCCAGCCAACGCCGGGCCTGTAAAGTGGTGAGACAACCGCGCA
>WBXK01000053.1 GCA_008933055.1 Verrucomicrobiota bacterium
ACATTGTTTCTGGTAATCCGTGATTCGTTTTCCAAGTTTCTTCTTATGGTCTGGGCTTGTTCTGTATGCGGAATCTATCGCCTCGGGCTTAATTGGTTGTCACCTCATTGGGTTAAGCAGGGTGATGTCTGTCCCATAGAGCGGCTTTCAGCGGGTCAACTCGGGATCAATCCGAAACCGTTTAGCTTGTTGTGGGGAGTTATCCTCGTGGGGATGGTCGTTGGCGCTTTGTTGGTATTGTTGTTTGAACGGCGGCAGCGCAAGCAGCGAGAGGAAGCTGAATTCATGGAGAACTGGCGCAAAACTCATAATGACGGAAGCCAGTTCCCGTGGGCTGGTTAGTTTATTTCAAACACGGCTCGTAACCGAACCAGTGAAGTAGGAAATAGTTTGAAACGAATCCGATCTTCCGGGGTCATTATTTCCATGAAAACCCGCCGCGCGTTCGCATTTGCAGATGGACACACGGAGGCGCACAAATGGAAGATGACTGGACGAAAGAAAGGTTACGGATTCGCGATCGTCGATCCGGGCGACCGACTAGACTGGCTTTGGATGCGTGAACGAACTTCCGCGCCCATCGGCGGCGTGATGCCTGAGCCGCTTTAACTTTCAGTAGACCGAACTTCGGCTGAATTACGAAAGCCCTTTGACTTCCCAGCCCTTCCGGTATTTGCGGCGCAGGAATTGGTTCGCGTCGGCGACATTCGTGAAGCGAAGATTCTTGGCGTCCCAATCCATCGTGGTCTTGGGGAATCGGCAAGCGACGCTGCCGAGCAGCACGGATTCCGTGAGCGGGCCCGCGTAGTTGAAGTTTGCGCTGGTCTCCGCGCCGCCCAGAACCGCGTCTACGAAAAGATGATAATGGTTTCCGTCCTCAACCTTAGGCATCGGGTATTCTTCAAACTTCGCTTCGGGAAATAATCTGGGGCGGTTGATGTGAGGCAGAAGCATCACGCCCTTCGTCCCGATGAAGATCGAGCCGCAGCCAGGACGTTTCTCTTCACCGATGAGGGCGAGCACTTCCGCAGGCGGCAAGGATTCGCCGTCGTACCAACTGACGTTAATGGTTTTGCCCTCCGTTTGTTGCGTTCCTGGGAAAACATAATGCACGATCGCGTCTGTAGCCCAATTCCATTGGTTGGGCGCTTTGCCTTCGGAACGAACGGTGAGTGGCGCGGTGAGTTGCAGCGCATTGAACACCGGATCAAAAATGTGGCAACCCATGTCGCCGAATGTGCCTGTGCCAAAGTCGAGGCGTTTGCGCCAGTTGCCGGGATGATAATAGCCGTCACCGATGAACGGACGATCCGCCGCGACGCCGATCCATTGATTCCAATCGAAGCCAGCGGGCGGAACATCGCGCCGGTCGGGCAGGGCAGAGAGATCGCCCCAGCCTTTGCCGCACCAGGTATGGACTTCCTTGATTTTTCCGATCGCGCCATCCTGGATGATTTTCACAGCACGACGATAATCGGATGCGGAATGGATCTGGATGCCCATCTGGGTGACAAGCTTTTTCTTCGCGGCGAACTCAGTGAGTTTGCGAACTTCATAGATGTCGTGCGCGAGCGGTTTCTGGATATAAACGTGTTTGCCGAGATGCATCGCGGACATGCCGATGGGGCCGTGCATGTGGTCCGGTGTGGACACGTTGATGGAGTGGATCGATTTCTCTTTTTCAAGTAACACCCTCCAGTCCTGATAAATTCTCAGGTCCGGGAAGCGTTCTTTCAACTTCGCGGCTTTGTTGAGATCCACATCAGCGACAGCTACGAGCTTCAGGCGCTTGTGCGCTGTGAGTTGGCCGATATCGGAGTTAGCCTGACCTCCGGCGCCGATAGAAGCATGCAAGACGATATCCGAAGGTGTCTTCGGCGTGGTCGCACAGCCATTGATGAAAGGAGCGGCGAAAGCAGTGCCTGCGACCGCAATCGAGCTGCTGCGCAAAAATTCACGACGTGAGAAATTGTTCATGGCTAAATTATTTGGTTGATAGTTCGCGGATGTAAATGTTTTTGAATTCGAGTCCGTCGCCGTGGTTTTGAAGCTCGATCTGTCCACTGGCAAAGATGGGGTCGGCTCGTTTCCAGAAATTCTCTAGCACGGTATCGCGGGTAACGAGTTCGCCATTCAGGAAAACGTGAGCGCGTTCTCCGACCATGAGAATCCGGAAACGATTCCATTCACCAATCGGTTTGTCGGCGACCCTGAGCGGCTTGGACGGATTATTCTTGTTGTTATAAAAGGCACCAGAGCCGACTTCACTGCCATGTTTGGTGGGCTGCGTGTGCGGATCCCAGATTTGAACCTGTGGTGTGCCGCGCAGATAAATCCCGCTGTCGCCGTGGGCTGGCAATTTCCAATCCACGAGCATTTCGAAGTCGGCGTAGTCTTTGACAGTACACAGGCTTCGTCCTTTCCCGCTAAATACGATCTGGCCGTTCACCACGCTCCAGTTGGCCCGCATGTCTTCATCGGCCAGTTTTTGGGCGGCCTGATGTTCGGCGGGCGAGAGCGCAGCGCGTTTGATGGGATTGTCGTTCGGCGACTTGAGCAAGCCTTTCCAGCCTTTCAGGTCTTTACCGTTGAACAAAGCCACGAAATCGTCGGGCGGAACATTCTGCTTTTCCGAGGAGCACAAGTCTTTGATCTGTATGTTGCGGAATTCGACATGATCGTTATGACCAAGGAAGCCGATATGGCCGCGTTCGCGGAAAAGTCCGGGGTGTTTGCGGATGATTTTCGGATCGGTGATGTCGTTGATGTCGGAATCTAAAACCTTGATACCATTGACGACCACTTTGATATTGCGGCCGATGGCCGTGATTTCCTCAGAGTTCCATTCACCAGCCGGTTTTTGAGCGCCCGTCTTTGCGGCCACGACATCATAGATTGATCCATGCAATTGTTCCGGGCGTAGCTTGCCTTGTTTATTAGGTTGAGCGCCCCCTTCAATCCGGCCAGCAAGTGCCCCTGCTTCTTCTAGGACTTGAATCTCCATGCCGAGGTAGGCCGCATCGCCCTCGAGTGGTGCGCGGATACCGACGCCATTGTTCGCGCCGGGATCGAGTTTGAATTCAAATCGGAATACGAAATCGGAATACTCTTTCTCGGTGAGGAGATTTCCGCCACCACCCTTGGCGCAGAAGATCGCTCCATTGGTGACTCCATAACCATCTCCTTTTTTCCCCTGCAAGATCCAGCCTTTTAAGGTCTGACCATCGAATACAGATTTGAATTCTGCGTCAGAGTGACGGTTCGTGGCGCATCCGGATGCGATTGCTGCTGCGCAGATGCAGATGGTGGAGAGCTTTAATAATTTCATGATTTCGCTTGTTACTCTAAAGCCTAGTAAAAACTTGAGCCGATACCCAATACCTCATTCGAGGTATTTATTTGAAAGCCTTTGATGTAATAGGCTTCGCATGTTCCGGTATCTTTTCTGGTCGGTCATTCAGCGGGATGATGCGGTGCTGATGCCTTGGACGCTGGAGTCAAAATGCTTTTTAGAAAAAGAATGAACGACAACCAAAAAAATGGCGACCTCCGTGATGACGCTCGCCTTCTGTTTGATTCAACGTTGAACATCAGGGCTGAACGCCGAACGTTAATCGCGTCGGTGTTTTTGGCAATTACCATTCTCAACCTCGGCGTTTCTCTGAACGTGCGGGCCGGGGTGGACATGGGCGAAATTCATTTCGCAGAGATGAATTGTGTCGCTTGCCATAGCACATCTCCGACGATCGTAGAGCGGCTTGCTTCAAGAAAATCACCCGTGCTCGGCTCAAAAGGATCGCAATTGTCCCCGACTTGGGTGCGCGACTTCTTGCTCGATCCACAAAAGGAAAAGCCCGGCAGCTTGATGCCTGACATGCTGCATGGATTATCCGCGTCTAAACGCACTGAAGTCGCCGAGGCTCTGACGCATTACCTTTTTTCACTGCAAGGCGAATCTACTAATTCCGGAACGCGCCTCGACCTAGATGTGATGAAGGAAGGTGGAACGTTGTTTCATCGAGTTGGTTGTGTGGCCTGTCACGCGCCGCAAGAATTGCCGGCCGTTTCAACCGTTGATTATTCTGGTGATGCCCCCAAAGACGCTCCCAGCAAATCGGTGTTGACCGAACTGGCCACCAATTCGGTTCCGATGGGCAACCTTGCCAAAAAGTATAGCGTTGAAACTCTCGCGGTGTTCTTGCGTGATCCCTTGAAGACGCGCCCTTCGGGTCGGATGCCAAATCAAAAGCTGAATGAGAAAGAAGCGCGAGCGATCGCGATGTATCTTCTGCGCGACCAACCTTCGCCCGTTTCCATAGATAAAATCCAGGGATTGAACTACGAACATTTTGAAAAGGTCGGTAAAGAATTGCCAGACTTTGCGAAACACAAAGTGTCATCGACCGGTTACGCCACGAGCCTGAGTCTCGAAGGACTTCCGCACCGGAATTCAACCGCTTTGCGCTTTCGCGGTGTTTTGAGCGTTCCGCGTGACGGCGATTACACATTCTGGACCTTGTCCAGGGACGGGTCGCAGTTATTCATTGATGGAAAAATTATCGTTGATAACGACGGCGTCCATAAGCCCACTGAAAAGGAAGGGAAAATAAAACTCTCGGCAGGCGATCACAAAATAGCGGTGACCTATTTTCATCACAACGGCCCGCCTGTTCTCAAGGCGTCATGGTCCGGTCCGGGTATCGAAAAGCAGGAGATACCGAAGGGGTCGATTTCACTCGCTGACAACGGTCGGTTCATGCGCATCGCTGGAGAGCAGCCTTTTGTCCTAGATAACGCAAAGGTGGAGAAAGGTCGTGCTTTGTTTGATAAACATAACTGCGCTTCCTGCCATGATCTGAATCAGCCGAAGCATCTTGCCATGCCGCTGGAGAAACTGTCCGGTAAAACCAAGGGATGTCTGGCGGCGGTGACCTCAGTCAATGTCCCGCGTTTTACTCTGACAGAAAAGCAGCGAGGCGAGTTGGTTTCGTTCCTCTCTAAAACGTCCACGCTTCAACAGCCTCTTTCTGCCGCCGATCAAGCGCATCGCACGATGACTGCGCTCAATTGCTACGCCTGTCACAACCGCGATGGACAAGGTGGGCCGTCAGGTTCGCGTCGCGCTTACTTCAAGGTCAATGGCGAAGCTGATCTGGGAGAAGAAGGCGCAGTTCCTCCGCACTTGAATGGAGTCGGCGCAAAACTCAAACCGGCTTGGCTCGAGAAGGTCTTGACGAATAGCGCATCAGTGAGGCCCTACATGGCCACTCGAATGCCCCAATTTGGCGAGGCAAATGTCAAAGGACTTTCCGCGGCGTTGCTTCAAGCTGATGAATCTCAGAAGGTGGGGGCTGAATTGGTGGTTCATTCCGGTTATGTCGATGGTCTGCGTCTCGTTGGAAGTGAAGGGCTAAGTTGCATCGCCTGCCATAACTTTGCGGGTAAGCCGTCTCTCGGCATTCCCGCGCTGGATATCACGACTTCGCCGGAGCGATTGAATTCCGCGTGGTTCAGGCGTTATCTGCTCGATCCCCAAAAACTACGACCCGGCACCCGGATGCCGCCATTCTGGCCAGCTGGTGTGGCCGCAAATCAAACTATCCTTGATGGCAACACCGAGAAACAGATCGCAGCGATCTGGTCTTATCTATCGAGTGACAAAGTTAAAAATAATCTGCCGCCTGGGCTCGTGGCTCCAAAGATGGAATTGGCTCCAAAGACTGAACCCTTGATCTACCGTAACTTCATCGAAGGTGCCGGGTCGCGCGCCATTGGTGTCGGCTATCCAGAAAAAGTGAACTTCGCTTTCGATGCCAACCAGATGCGACTCGCTTTGGTATGGCACGGACAATTCATGGACGCCTCACGCCACTGGACCGGGCGTGGCAACGGTTGGGAGCCGCCGATGGGCTACAGCGTTCTAAAATTTCCTGAGGGTGCGCCTTTTGCACTGGTTGACTCACCCGGAACTCTTTGGCCCAAATCAAAAGACCGCGTGTCGGGCTATCAATTCAAAGGCTACAGATACGATGATAAGCGAAATCCGCAATTCCTTTACATGTATGGAAAAATTGAAGTCTCGGAGAAATTTGAGCCGACGAAAATCGGGGTGAAATCGGATACAGGTCTCCGGCGGCGACTGACATTGACGGCAAAAACATCCGTGAAGGACGTTTGGTTTCGCGCCGCAGTTGCAGACAACGTGATTGAATTAAGCCACGCCACTTACCTCGTGGATGGCGGACTCCGGCTGTCTTTCCCCTCGGTGCGACCGAGAACCGACAGCTTCTTTGGCCCGCAGATCATTGTCAGGACAACGGAAGGGAAAAAGGAATTGCTGGTGCCCGTAGATCTTACTCAGCCGGGTACGGCCGAAATTGTGGAGGAAATCTCATGGTAAAAGTTGCAACAATTATCTCTCCGCTGACGGCGGTGATTCTCACACTCACCCTGCCTAATATTATTTTGGGTGCTGAACCGGAAAAAAACACGCGCACGTTGGCGGAGCGAGAGGGTGATTACTACAAGATGGTCACCCTGCCGACGCCTGCGGGTGTGCAGTTTGAAGCCGGTGGACTTCAATTCGTCGGCGACGACGAACTCGCGTGCGCGACACGCACAGGTGATATCTGGATCGGCAAAGGTGCATTGACCAATCCGACAGAAACCAAATGGAAACTATTTGAGAGCGGCTTGCACGAGGTGTTGAGCTTGGCTTCTAAGGATGGATGGATATACGCTTTGCAACGGGGCGAACTCACCCGCCTCAAAGACACCACGGGCGACGGTCGCGCGGATATTGTTGAGACTGTTTGCGACGGCTGGGGCATTAACGGTGATTACCACGAGTACATGTTTGGATCGAAGTTTGATCGCGATGGGAATATGTGGATCGCGTTGACCTTAACCGGATCTTTCTCGAGTCAGAGTCCTTATCGTGGCTGGTTCTTGCGAGTGAATGCCGACGGAAAAATGATCCCGTCAGGAAGCGGGGTGCGTTCGGCGGGTGGGGTCGCCCTGAATGCTGCCGGTGATGCATTCTACACCGACAACCAAGGTCCTTGGAACAGCGCGTGCAAGTTGCACTGGCTCAAACCTGGGAGATTTGTCGGACACCCTGATGGCAACAAGTGGTTTGATCAACCTGAAACCAAAGACACCATCGCCGCTGCCGGCATCAAGAAGCCTGCTCAACCCAAAGACGAAAGTCGCCAATACGAAGAAGCCAAACGAATTCCGGAGCTCCTGTTGCCCGCGGTTTATTTTCCATATCCGAAGATGGGACAATCTGCGAGTGGCATCGCTTGCGACTTGAGCGCTGGCTCGTTTGGACCGTTCAAGGAGCAACTCTTTGTGGGCGACCAGACCCACTCCACGGTCATGCGTGTTTTTTTGGAGATGGTGAATGGCGAATACCAGGGCGCGTGCTTTCCGTTCCGAGAAGGATTCGGCTCCGGCAGTCTCGCTTTGGAGTTCGCCCCCAACGGTTCGATGTATGTCTTCGGCACAGATCGCGGCTGGGGTTCGCGGGGCGGGAAACCTTTCGCTCTCCAAAATCTTACATGGACGGGGAAATTACCCTTCGAGATCTACGAGATGAAAGCAAAGTCGGATGGTTTTGAATTTTCATTCACGCAGCCAATTGATGCTGCCACTGTGGGCGATCCCAAATCCTACACGATCGAATCCTACACCTACATTTATCATAGCAGCTACGGCGGACCTGAAGTCGATCAGACTGTTCCGAAGATCAAGGAGATTAAAGTTTCGGCGGACGGCAAGAGCGCGCGCCTGATCATTGATGGGCTAGTGGAAGGGCACGTCCATGAGTTGCACCTGCCGGGTGTGCGGTCTAAGTCCGGAGAACCTCTCTTGCACGATGCAGCCTACTATACTTTGAACAAAATTCCGGCGCGCAATTGAATCCACAATCGGCAACGAGACCTATTTGGTTTGCTTCCATAATCGCCGCATTTTGTGTTGCCTTCGTTTCACCATCGTCAGGTGCCCGGAGTCCGGTTGACTCTTACAATGTCGTCTGGACATCTCCCAGCACAAATAGCTCCGGTTCAATGCCGCTTGGCAACGGTGAAGTGGGGGTAAATCTTTGGGTCGAGCCTGATGGCGATCTTTTATTCTACATTTCGCGCACGGATGCTTGGGATGAACATTCGCGCTTGGTGAAGCTGGGTCGGGTTCGGGTCAAATTTTCTCCCAACCCATTCGTCGCCGGGAGATCATTCCGTCAGGAACTGAAACTTCGCCAGGGTGAAGCCGTCATCACTGCGGGAGGAGTTCAAATCCGATTCTGGGTAGATGCGAACCGCTCCGTCATCTGGCTCGAAGCGACAGGCAAGTCGGCCTTCGAAATGGAAGCGGCGGTGGAATTATGGCGCACCGAAAAGCATCCAATCTCTGCGGCTGAAGCGAGCGCCGTGGATTCTTTTGCCCAGGGTGAACGCCCGTTTGTCTATCCCGATACAGTCAGCGAATCTCAAACCAACTCGCTCGTTTGGTATCATCGCAACACCGCATCGCTGTTTCCTTCAACGCTGAATCTCCAAGGACTCGGCGCACTTCTGCCGAAATCTCCCGACCCGCTGCACAACCGGACTTTCGGCGCGACGTTGCACGGTTCGGAAATGACGAATGCCAGTCCCGTGCTGTTGAAATCTAAACGCCCAGCAAAACGCTTTGTCTTGTCCACCACCACACTGACAGCACAAACCGCAACGCCAACCGAGTGGTTGGAGAAGATGGCCGCCGTGGCCGATGCAACGACGATAGTAGATTTAGACGCGGCTCGTCACGATCATCAGAAATGGTGGAACGAGTTTTGGGATCGCAGTTGGATGCGCATCAGCGGCGGCGATGTGAAAGAGACAGCGGACATTGCCGCGGGCTGGTTTCTCAATCGCTATCAGAACGCCTGTGCCGGTCGCGGCAATTACCCGCTCAAGTTCAACGGCTCGATCTTCAATGTGGACGGCAAACATCCCAAGTCCCGGACTTACGCAGGTTATGAGATTGCTTCCGGAGATTCGTATAGTGCGGACTTTCGGCAGTGGGGCGGTTGTTACTGGTTTCAAAACACGCGCCACATGTATTGGCCGATGCTGGCTGCTGGCGATTTTGATCTCATGCGCCCACTGTTCAAGATGTATCGCGACATCCTCCCACTCGCCGAGCAACGGACACAAATCTACTTTGGACACCAAGGCGCGTTCTTTCCGGAAACGCTTTATCCTTGGGGCGCGTATTTCAACGACGGCAGTTTCGGTTACGGATGGAATCGCGATGCCAAAATTCCATCGCGCGTTGACAATGGTTACACACGTTATTACTGGCAGGGCGGACTCGAATTATTAGCGATGATGCTTGATTACCAGGCGATGACTCGTGATGAATCATTCACCCGTGAAACGTTACTGCCGTTCGCAGATGCAGTGATCAAGTTTTACGAGGAACACTATCCAAGAGACGAACGAGGCAAGCTGCGATTTGAACCCGCCAACGCGCTCGAAACATTTTGGGATGTCGTGAATCCTGCACCAGAGATCGCTGGGCTGGAGCGCACGCTGAAAGGATTGCTTGCGTGCTCAGAGGCGAACGCTTCCGCGGAATCTCGGAAACGCTGGCAACGATTGCTGAAGGAATTGCCACCTTATCCAATCAAGGAAAAGGACGGACACCGTTATCTCGATGCGGCTGAAATCATCCGCGATAAACCCCACAACGGCGAGAACATCGCCATGTGGACCGCTTTTCCCTATCGCATCTTTGGCGTCGGCAAGCCGGATTTAGAAATGATCCAGCACACGTTCATGACGCGTCCATTTCCACGCGGGTACGGTTGCTGGGGCAACGACAATACCTCTGCGGCTTACGTCGGCCTTGCCTCGGAAGCGCGCAAGAAGCTGGCGGAAAGGTTTGTGCGTCACGGTGGTTTCCGTTTCCCCGTTTTCCATGAGGCCGGCGACTGGGCACCCGACCTCGACAACGGCGGCAACGCGCAGATGGCGCTTCAGGCCATGCTGATGCAGGCGGATGGTCGTGAGATTGTTCTGTTCCCCGCGTGGCCCAGGGAATGGGATGTGGAATTCAAATTGCACGCGCCACTCGACACCACCGTGGAAGGAGTTTATCGCAGTGGCAAATTGAAAAGTCTGAAAGTTACACCCGAATTCCGACGCAAGGACGTGAGCGAACTGCACCCGCAGTGACTTTTTCTGCAAGAGGGGCGAGTTTTCAATCTCGATTCCGAATGAAGATATTGCTGTGCGGTGCGTCGTATTTAGACTGCAATCAGCTCATGAGAAACTTCACCAGATCAGTTTGCTGTGCCTCGCTTGTATCGGCGGCTTTGTCTTTGGGGATTGAACCGGCATCGGCGCAAACGGGTTCAATCCCGCCGCTGCGCCCGCCCGCCGTGCCGCTGGTCACGCACGACCCGTATTTCAGCATCTGGTCGCCGGCGGATAAACTGACCGACGCAGACACCGTCCACTGGACGGGCAAGCTGCATCGGCTCACGAGTCTAGTGCGGATTGACGGCAAAGCGTTTCGCTTGATGGGCAAAGAACCCGCCGACGTGCCCGCGCTGCCGCAAACGAATCTGGAAGTGCTGCCGACGCGGACGATCTACACGTTCGAGGGCGAAGGCGTGCGGCTGACGCTCACTTTCATGACGCCGGCGTTGCCGGATGATTTGGATGTGTTGTCAAGGCCGGTGACCTATGTGACGTGGGCTGCACAGAACGCTGATGGCAAGACACACCGGTTGGACCTATACTTTGAAGCCCATTCTGAAATCTGCGTGAACGCACCTGAACAAAGAGTGCAAGCAGATCGGCTGGATCGAGAGAACGATGGTTTCTCGTCAATATCGGTCGGCTCAGTGGAGCAACCGGTTTTGCAGAAGAAGGGAGACGATCTCCGAATTGACTGGGGACGGTTGTATATGGCGGCCCCGTTCGCCGCAGCTATAATCCCGGCGCTTGCTTCGCCTGAAAAGTCCCAATCACAGTTCGTGCTGGATGGCAGGCACCCGCTAGACGCAACAATTCAACCACGAGTTGCGCATCCGGCGAACGAAGTGGCGCTCGTTTTCCTGTTCAGCAACCTCTCTTTGCAGGAAAAGCCGCGAAGTTCATGGCTGATGCTCGCCTATGACGACGAGTTCTCGATTCAATACATGAAGAAAAAACTCCGCCCGTATTGGCGGCGCAACGGCGATGACGCGGCGGCGTTGTTGAAGAAGGCCGCCGCCGATTACGAATCGCTCCTGAAACGCTGCGAGAAGTTCGACGCCGAGTTGATGGCGGATTTGCGCAAGGCGGGCGGCGAGCAATACGCCCGGCTCGCCGCGCTCGCGTATCGCCAGTGTTTCGCCGCGGGCAAGTTCGTCGCCGACGCCAACGGGAAGCCGCTCCAGTTCTGCAAGGAAAACCATTCCAACGGCTGCATCGGCACGAGCGACGTTTTCTATCCGATGTCGCCGCAGTTCCTGCTGTTCGGGCCCACGCTCGCCAAGTCTTTCCTTGTGCCTTTCATGAATTACGCAGCAAGCGAGCGGTGGAAGTTTCCCTTCGCGCCTCACGATCTCGGCATTTACCCGCACGCCAATGGCCAGGTCTATGGCGGCGGCGAGCACAACGAGCGCGACCAGATGCCCGTCGAGGAAAGCGGCAATCTGCTCATCCTGTTCGGCGCGATTGCGCAGATGGAGGGCAACGCGGATTTCGCGAAGCTCTACTGGAAGCAACTCGAACAGTGGGCCGAGTATCTCAAGGCGAAGGGTTTTGATCCGGAGAACCAGCTTTGCACGGACGATTTCGCCGGCCACCTCGCACACAACGTGAACCTGAGCGCGAAGGCGATCATCGGCCTCGGCGCGTTCGGCAAGCTGTGCGAGTTGCGCGGGCATCCCCTCACCCCATCCCTCTCCCCATCGGATGGGGAGAGGGTGGCGAAGCCGGGTGAGGGGCAGGAGTGGATCAAAATGGGGGAGGAATATACCAAGCTCGCCAAGGAATTCGCCGCGCGCTGGGTGAAGGAAGCCGACGACGGCGATCACTACCGGCTGGCGTTCGACCGCCCGGGCACGTGGAGTCAGAAATACAATCTAATCTGGGATCGCATCCTCGACTTGAATCTTTTTCCCGCCGAAGTCGCGCGCAAGGAAATGGAGTTTTACCGCAAGACGCAGAACACCTACGGCCTGCCGCTGGACAATCGGAAGGACTACACCAAGCTCGATTGGATCACCTGGACCGCGACGCTCACGCAGAACCGCGCCGACTTCGAGGCGTTGATTGACCCGATCTACAAGTTTCTGAACGAAACGCCCGACCGCTCGCCGATGACAGATTGGTACGAGACGAAGACCGCGAAGAAAGTCGGGTTTACCGCTCGGCCTGTGGTGGGGGGTGTATTCGCGCAGATGCTCTACGACAAAGCCGTCTGGAAAAAGTGGGCGAGCCGCGACAAGACCAAGGCCTCCGGTTGGGCGGCGATTCTGCCGCTACCAAAGCTCACAACCATCGTGCCTGCCGCCGACAAACAGCCCTCAGTCTGGCGGTACACTACAACCAAGCCGGCGGATAATTGGGCCAAGACGGGTTTTGATGATTCCGGTTGGAAGGAGGGAAAAAGTGGATTCGGGACAGCGGGAACTCCGGGTGCGGTAATCGGCACGATTTGGAATACGCCAGACATCTGGCTGCGTCGCGAGGTAGAGATGCCAGCGGACAAGCTGAAGGATATTGAGCTGTGGATTCATCACGACGAGGACGCGGAGGTTTTCCTGAACGGCATCACGGCGGCACGTTTCAAAGGCTATGGGGCGGAGTATTTCAACCAGTCTCTGAAGTCCGCAGCGATGGCGGCGTTGAAACCAGGCAAGAACTTGGTGTCTGTGCATTGCCACCAGACTGCAGGAGGACAATACATTGATGTGGGATTTGTCGAGGCAGAGTTGGTCTGGTAACTGAATGATTAAACCGCTTCTTCCTCGGTCCTAGAACAGTTCTCAAAATGAATGACGGAAACGCAATTTCCTCACCCGGCGGCGCCCGCCACCCTCTCCCCATTCGATGGGGAGAGGGTGGGGGTGAGGGGCGTTTCGGATTGCGGGAGTTTGTAACATTCTTTTTGGGGTACGGTCTAAGAGTTCAAAAGTTCTGGTTTGCGTTCTGAAATGACCACGCCAACCTCACCGAAGACAACGTCCAAATGAATATACGCATTTCCAAAGGCTTAGTTATTGTTCAGTTAAAGAAGTCGATTCCATTGTTCTTTCTGTCGCTTTTCACCCTTTCGCTGTTTGCAGCTGAGAAGGAGCGCCATCTACTCTATGTCGCCGAGCCAGGCATTCGTGACTTGTTGGAATACGGCGGCCACGGCGTGATCGTGTTCGACATGGATAACGGCTTCAAATTCGTGAAGCGCATTCCGCTCGCTGGTTTGGATGAAAAAGGAAAGCCGCGAAACGTGAAGGGAATTTGTGCGAGTGCCGTGACCAAGCGACTCTATATTTCCACCACGCACACGTTGCAGTGCCTTGACCTAGTCAGCGACAAACTGATCTGGGAAAAGCCGTACGAAGGAGGTTGCGACCGGATGAGCATCACGCCTGACGGCTGGGAACTCTATCTGCCGTCCTTCGAGAAAGATCATTGGAATGTCGTGAATGCTGCAAGTGGCGATGTGATCAAGCGGATTGAAACTCCCAAGACCGGCGCGCACAACACCGTCATTTCGCCTCGCGGCGATTCTGTTTTTCTGTGCGGATTACATTCATCCTTGATGAGCGTCGTGGATACAAAGACGCGCGAGATCGTGAAGAAAGTCGGGCCGTTTGGTGCCGAGATCCGGCCATACACGGTCAACCACGACGCGTCGCTTGCTTTCGTAAATGTGAATCGGTTGCTCGGTTTTGAGGTCGCTGATTTGAAAGCGGGCAAGATTCTGCATCGCGTTGAGGTCACAGGTTTTTCAACTGGCGATGTGAAGCGCCATGGTTGTCCATGCCACGGCATCGGCATGACGCCGGACGAAAAGGAAATCTGGCTTTGCGACAGCCACAATAAATCCCTTCACATTTTCGATGCGACCGTAATGCCTCCAAAGCAAAAAAGCTCGATCAGGGTTCGCGACGAGCCGGGCTGGATCACATTCAGCACTGACGGTAAATATGCCTTCCCATCCAGCGGCGAGGTGATTGTTGTGGCGTCGCAAAAGATTCTTACTAGGCTTGAAGATGAAACTGGCCGGCATGTCCAGAGCGAGAAATTGCTAGAGGTTGATTTCATGGATAATCAGCCGGTTCGTGCCGGAGATCAATTCGGACGCGGACTGTTAAAATAAAATGAAAGCGTGGGTCATAGCATTGCTGGGGCTTTTGTTGATCTCATCTGTGAAGGGTGGCGACATCTCCCCGCCAACGATCATCCCCGCGCCACTGAAAATGACCTTGGGCAAAGGGGTATTTAAAGTGACCGAAAATACCCGCGTTTTTTCGGATAAAGGTTCTCAAGCCACGGCTAACTATCTTGCAGAGCGGTTGCGTATTGTCACAGGATTCCCGATCCAGCTTGCCAAGGGCAAATTCAGCAGCGACGACATCTTGATCACAATGCGAGATGCAAATGGTTCTCTTGGTGAAGAAGGTTACACGCTGGCGGTTGCTTCCAACGGCGTAGTCATCCGCGCAACCACGGCATCAGGTTCATTTCAAGGTGTGCAATCCTTGTTGCAGTTGTTCCCGCCGCAAGCGTTCGCCAAAACGAAGGTTGAAGGGGTGGCGTGGGTGCTGCCGGTGGTTCAGATTGAAGATCAACCTCGGTTCAAATGGCGCGGCATGATGCTGGACGTAGGGCGACATTTTATTCCCAAGGACGACGTCAAGCGGATGATTGATGCGATGGCGTTGCACAAGCTCAACACGTTCCATTGGCATCTGACCGAGGACCAGGGTTGGCGCATAGAAATCAAAAAGTATCCCAAACTCACGGAGGTCGGAGCATGGCGTGCTTCCTCGCCGCCTTATGGAGATCGCAATGCGAACGACGGCCAACGGCATGGCGGATTTTATACACAGGAGGAAGTCAGGGAGGTCGTGGCATATGCCGCAGCGCGCCACATCAACATTATTCCAGAAATCGAGATGCCCGGGCACGCGGCGGCGGCGATCGCGTCTTATCCCGAGTTTGGTAACACGGATGTTCCCGGATTTTCCCCTCGTGTTGTCATGCGTTGGGGCGTGCAGCCTTACACGTTCGCCCCACTGGAAGAGACGTTCCGGTTTCTGGAAGATGTGCTGACAGAAGTGTGCGCGTTGTTTCCCTCGAAGTATATCCACATCGGTGGCGACGAAGCTCCGAAGACGCAATGGAAACAATCGGCGTTCGCACAGGAAGTCATGAAGCGTGAAGGCCTGAAGACCGAGGAAGAATTGCAAAGCTGGTTCATCCGCCGCATCGGGAAGTTTCTTGAATCGAAAAATCGTCACCTGATTGGCTGGGACGAAATCCAGGAAGGCGGGTTGCCGAAGACTGCAACGATGATGGTTTGGCGTGATGCGAAATGGGCGAAGCATGCTTTGGCTCTCGGTAACGACGTGGTCATGGCGACTACTTCACATACGTATTTGGACTATTACCAAGCCAAACCAGAAACTGAAATGGCAAGAGGGAATGAGTTCGAAGCCATCGGTGGCTTCTTACCTCTGGAGAAGGTTTATTCTTACAATCCCGCGTTCGTAGCGGAAAATTCGGCCCAGGAAAAACAGATTCTCGGTACGCAAGGGCAGATTTGGGGCGAATACGTCAAGGACGTCAACAAGGCTCAATACATGGCGTTTCCACGCGTCTCAGCCCTGGCGGAGGTTGCCTGGACTCCTCAGGCTAATCGCAACTACCAAGATTTCCTGCGGCGCTTGCCGACACATCTTCAGCGACTCGACCAGATGGGTGTCAAATATTTCAAGCCAGAACCGGCTGAGTGACGACAGATTTGATTCAGATATGACTGTCGAAAATAAATCAACCCCGCAAGCTCGTCTGACTTCGATGGATGCGTATCGCGGCTTCGTCATG
>WBXK01000054.1 GCA_008933055.1 Verrucomicrobiota bacterium
ACCGAAGGATTGTTCCGCTTGCCACGACCATGGTGGAGACGATGACCCTTGACGACGCCAAAGAGTTTGCCCGCCACGCCCGCATGGACCAACCGCTTTACCCAATAACCCCATCTGCGCTAACAGCTTGTATCTGCCGCTGAATATTTCAGGATGAAAAAGCTATAAAAAATACAGTTAATAAGAATATACCAAGGTGTAACTATTCGTTTCACCAAAGTTTGGTAATATTAAGAAGTTGGTAAACGTCTAAACGAACTCAGAAACGAAATAGGATAACCAATCCAGCAGTCTTTTGAAGTATTCCACACAGGGAGACTCCAAAGCTCAGTTAAATTTTTATGAAACATTCAGCTCTTATCCGCCTGGCAGCCAGCGCGCTCTCATTGCAATTGGGAACATTCTTGGTGCAGGCTCAGACTTTCAATTTGTCTGATAACAATGCGACAGCAGACATCAACGTCGGAACTTCTGCGGGCATGTATAACTGGTCGGTTCAGGGGCAGAATCAACTTTTCCAGCAATGGTTCTGGTACCGCGTGGGCGCCAGCGGCGCGGAAGCACCCATCAATACCATCAGCCCCGCACTGGCAGTCGCAAACAACGGCACTCGGGGACTCAGCACTACTTATTCTCAAGGGCAGTTTTCCGTGAGGGTGGAATACTTGCTGACAGGCGGACTGCTCGGGGGAACAAAATCGACGATCTCCGAGACAATCACGATCAATAACGTTTCTTTAGCCCCGCTCGACTTTCACTTCTTTCAATACTCGGATTTTAATCTAGGGGGTAGTGCTGCTGGCGATAGTGTTGTCATTGGGAAAAATCTATTCACTGGACTCTACAACGCCGCCAATCAAGTTCACCCGCTTGTTTCTTTTGAAGAAAGCGTCATTTCTCCCGGAGCGAACCATGCTGAAGTGGGGTTCTTTCCCAACACGCTCAATAAGTTGAACGATTTGAACACAGACAACCTCAACGATGTCACCGGTTTTACAGGGCCGGGCGATGTCAACTGGGCGTTCCAATGGGATTTCAGCATTGCTCCGGGAGCATCAGCGATCATTAACAAAAGCAAGTATGTAGAACTCACGGTCATTCCAGAGCCCACCGCAATCACATTCCTGCTATCCGCTGTGGCTTTTGTTACCTTACGCCGCTCGCGCCGCGTCGGCTCTTAAACTTGATTGCTCAGGCGTTCGAGAATGCACCTGATTCGGGGTTTTTGTTGTTGAGAGAGAATGAGCAGGGGGCGGGCAGTTGGCGAAACGGGATGCTGCCCCTCCTGCTCAAACTTTTTGGCGACACACGGCACAACATCGTGACATTTCACTACTAACCTAAAAACGCAACCCTGAATCCATTGAGAGAACATCCGCTCCTTTCTATCGCAGTCGGTCTGCTGGTATTGCTGGCATTCCAGATGGTGCGGAAATTCTGCGGGAGGTTTTGAGTCTTTGAGCTGATGCACAGGTGAGGCTCAAGACCGGATTCTTTCTTGCTGCCATTCACAGGTTGCTGGTTTAAGCGCGGAGCTGTCTGGATTATACTGGCTCAACCGCACTTCGCGGAAGTTGATCTCTCCCAAAGACCGGCCGTCCATCGGAGTTATTATGCTCTGAAACTTCGGACGGCGTCCTCAAAAAATTGTGCCATTTCAGAATTCGGGCTAATGACCGCTTCTGTTATGATTCGAAATCCTGTCGGTGCTCAAATCGCACTCATGCCATAAAACGAGAAACCCCTCGCGACCTTTCGGCAACGAGGGGCTTTTGGGGAACGGAACGCGAAACCGGTCAAAACGATTACTGCTGGAGCAGTCGGAGGACGCTATTCGGCATAGAGTTGGCCTGGGCCAGCATGGCGGTGCCGGACTGGACGAGGATGTTCGCTTTCGCGTACTGCGTGCTTTCTTCGGCTACATCCACATCCATGATGCGGGAATTGGCAGCGGTCAGGTTTTCCGCGCTCACGCTTAATTGTTCGCCCGTATAATTCAGTCGGGTCTGATATGCGCCGATGCTGGAGCGGTCGATCGAGAGTTGGTTGATGGCGGCCTTGACGTTGGTCAGGGCGGTTACGGCCCCAGCGACGGTGCTAAGATCATCCGTGGCGAGTGTCGTATAGGACGCCGCCGCGAGATCGACTCCTGCCATCGTGAAGGTGTTTCCTTCCGAATCAATTGTCACGTTCAGCGAGGTGGGGGAGAACAATGCCACACCGTTAAATTCCTTGGTGGCCGCATTCGTGATATATGCCGAGAGCTGCCCGTATTCGTTGTTGTAAAGCGCGCGGTCGGAGTCGGACTTGGTGACGTCTTGCGCGAGCAGCGTCAATTCACTCATGCGATCCAGGGCTTTGCCGATCTTTTTGAGATAGCCATCCTGCGTCTGCGTGAATGAAATGGCATTGCTGACGTTTGTCTTGGCGGCATTCGTGCGTTGGATTTGCGCGTTCAATCGCGATGCCACAGCGAGACCAGCAGCATCATCTGACGGATTGATGATCTTCTGACCCGAGCTGAGACGTGCGAGCGACTTGCTCAACATTGCTGAGCTGGATTGCAGGTTGTTCGCTGACACCTGCGCTGTGATGTTTGTATTGATGACCATGTTATTACCTTTCTTCTATTGGGGGTTTCGCGTTTTTTTGACTTCCGTAACTGAGTCAGGCCGTTGTTCCAGCGACCTGCTGTCCTATGAAATTTTTCCTGGGTTTTGATTCCGGCAATCGTGGCAATACCGGGCGGCCTTGTGTGAGCGCCTGTTTGTTGTTGCGTTGGATCTCGTCATAGATCTCCTGACGATGAACCGGCACATCCGGCGGAGCCTCCACGCCCAATTTGACCACATCACCTTCGACGCGGACGATCTTCACGGTGATCCGTCCGTCAATGACGATGCTTTCGTTGATTTTGCGAGAGAGTATTAACATGTCCGTCCGTGGGTAAAAATGTCCTGATTGCGGTTTAACGGCTGAGCGGCAGCGGATGCTGAATGGAATACCTTGAAGCGTTTGACAGCACGACCTGCTTGCCTTTGAGGGTGAAGCGATTGATCACGATCGGGCCCTTGAGATTAACAGTGCCCGCGGCTTTTGCCCCCAGTGTGACGATGTTGAACACGAGCGCGTCATCCGGACTGTTCAACCCGAGGAACCTCACATCCTCGGCAGGCACATCGGGTTCGTATTCGGGGAAAACCTGCAACGCTGGCAATACGAGAAAAGCGAGATCGGGCTGATCAATCACTTGCAGCCATTGAAATGGCGTCTCGTGTTTGTTCTGAAGCAACGCATAGCGTTTAATCTGCTCGAAGCCCAGCAGACCGAGCGGCAGCTCAACGATGTTCTCGTTTTGCACTGTCACTGTTTTCAGTTCGACTGCTTCCACCGATTCATTTGTTTCACAAGTCTTCATGTTTTTAGATGTCACGAGCTGTTTAGCAGCGGCGATGCCAGCTCATAAAAGTCAATAAATACGGGGCTATTGTGCATGTCGCATGATGAAGTGGGAAAAAATTGCCGAGAAAAAAAGCCGGGCTCGGCAAAAATTACCAGCCAAGAACGCGGTGTGAGCAAGGTTGAAGCACTGCCAAGCCACGCAGCGCGCCGCAATGAGTCGCAGTCGTGCGAAACAAGATTATCTGCGGATGAATCGGGCTAGCTCCTCAGCGCAGCGCTTTGTCCGTGAGCGTCCAAGCCTTCCATTTCTGCGAACTTTTTCACTGCGGGTAGCGCCCTCTTCAGTGCAGTGCGAGAATACTCAACAACGCTTGTGCGCCGTTGGAATTGATCCACTGTCAAACCCGCGAACGAGGCCCCTGCTCCATCAGTCGGTAACACGTGGCTCGGACCTGCGACGTAGTCGCCTAGCACTGTGGGAGAATAATTGCCGAGAAAGAGTGCGCCTGCGGTCACGATGTCCCGGCTCAGTTTGCCCGCGCTACGCGTCAGAACTTCGCAATGCTCGGGCGCGATCCGATTCGTCAACGCTACACCATCGGCGAGCGTTTTCACTTGGATGAGCCAGACGTTGTCATCCAGCACGCGTTGAATGAGGGCGCGGCGTGCGAGCTTGGGCAATTGTTTCGCGATCTCTTTCTCGACGGCTTTGAGCGCTTTCGCAGAAGTCGTCACGAGCCAAACACGCTCATGACCCGAGCCGTGTTCTGCCTGCGCGAGCATATCGCCCGCGGCAAATTTAGGATTGGCCGTGTCGTCGGCGAGGATGAGCACATCACTCGGACCAGCGAGCAGATCAATGGCGACGCGTCCAACAAGTAACCGTTTTGCCATGCTAACATAGGCGTTGCCTGGGCCGAAAATCTTTTGCACGCGCCGGATGGTCTTCGTGCCATAGGCCATCGCAGCAACAGCTTGCGCCCCGCCGATGCGGTAAATCTCCGTGGCGCCTGCGACCCTCGCGGCAAAGAGGATTGCCGGATTGATGGTGCCATCCTTGCCGCACGGCGTGCAAACGACGATCTCTTTACAGCCTGCCACTTTGGCGAGCGTGATGGTCATCAATGCCGTAGAGACGAGTGGCGCAGTGCCGCCAGGGATGTAGATGCCGACGCGTTGGAACGCATCAAACTTCTCGCCCACCACTGCGCCGTGAGAATTTTCTGACCACCAATCCTTGCGCAGAGATTTTTTTGCGAATGCCGCAATGTTCCCTTCAGCCTCGGTGACAGACTGACGCAGGGATTCATCCGCCTTAAGAGATGCCGCAAGCAGTTCTTCCTTGGTGACGCTGAGTTGATCCGCAGAAAGCTTTGCTCCATCGAAGCGCTCGGTCAATTCCAGCACCGCGGCATCGCCGCGTAATGCGACATCGTCAAGGATGACGCGGGTGCGTTGCTCAATAGCCGGATCGAACAGGCTCGAGGCAGCGGCGACCTGAGCGAGCTTTGCAGCGAAATCTTTATCCGTATAACGAATCACTCTCATATCCGAAGAGTAGAAGAATCGCAATTGTGAAGGAAGAGTGAAGAATGTGGAGAATTACTTGGTGAGAATTTCACCTTGCGTCAGCGCCTCTACTTCACACAATCGCAGGGAATGTTTTCACACGTTGTCATATTCTGGACGGATCCGGCGCAACCCAATGCGGCGGCTGAATTGATCGCCGGGGCCAATCAATACCTAAAACCAATCCCTGGCGTGCTACAGTTCCACATCGGCAAAATGGTCGGTAGCCATCGCCCCGTGGTGGATCAGAGTTATCAGGTCGCACTCAACCTTATTTTCCCAACGCAGAAGGCTCAGGACGATTATCAGATACATCCGCTCCATGTGGAATTCGTCGAAAAAGTGTTCAAGCGCCTTTGTAAAAGAGTGGTCGTCTATGATTTTGAGTAAGCTTGCTATGCGGCAGCAGCGATAGGGCTCTCGCCTCTCGCCTTATCTATTTTAAATGCAAGTTATCCGCTCTGTCTCTGCGATGCAGCGTCTCGCCCGCCAATGGCAGCGGCATGGGACGCGCGTCGGTTTTGTGCCCACGATGGGTTATCTACACGAGGGTCATCTCTGCTTGGCTCGCGTTGCAAGGAAACGCATCGGCAATTCCGGCAAGGTCGTCGTTAGCATCTACGTGAACCCGACCCAATTCGCGCCCACGGAAGATTTGTCCCGATACCCACGCGATTTGAAACGCGATCTCTCGCTCTGTCGCAGCACAGGGGTGGACGTGGTGTTCGTGCCGGCGGACGCCGGGATGTATCCGGGCAAAGCGGCGGGCGATTTTAGTACTCACGTCATGGAGGAAAACCTCGCGGGTCGAATGGAGGGCGCAGCGCGACCCACGCATTTTAGGGGCGTGACGACGGTTGTAGCCAAACTGTTCAACATCTTGCTGCCGGACCTAGCGGTTTTCGGCGCAAAGGATTGGCAACAAGCCGCCATCATCAAACGCATGGTGAGCGATCTAAATTTCCCCGTGAAGATCATCGTCGCACCGACAGTGCGCGAAGCTGACGGCGTGGCGATGAGTTCGCGCAACAAATACCTCGTGGGTAATTTGCGTCCGCAGGCCGTGGTGCTTTCAGCCGCGATAAAACAGGTGCGCGCCATGGTGAAGGCTGCAACGAAGCCCATTTCATCAACGCGACTCCGGAGTTTAGTCACCAAGATGGTGAGTGCCGCACCCGATGCGAGATTGGACTACGTGGAGTTCTTCGATCCCAAAACACTGTTGCCCCAAACTCGAGTGACGCACGGCTCTCATGTCGCGTTGGCGGTATTTATTGGTAAGACGCGGTTGATTGACAACGGACGGCTTTGAAAGTGAGTGAGATCTCACCCCTCGACGGCGCTGCCGCCAACTTGGAACTTGGAACTCCCCAACCAAAACCCTATAACACCGCCATGCCGAACTTACTGGCCAACAGTAGTATCATCTTTGCAGTCGCAGCAGAGGCTGATCCTATCCAAAAAGGAATCACCGACCTCATTGGTTCTGGCGGACCGATGCTCTGGGTCATTTTTTTCGCGGGCGCAGCCGGAATCGTGATCTTCATCGAGCGCGCCTTGCACTGTCACCGCGCGCAGATCAATTCCATTGAGTTCCTCAACGGCGTTCGCACTGTCCTCAAGCGCGACAACGTCGTGGAAGCCATCTCCATCTGCGACGCTACGCCCGGCCCCGTCGCCCGGCTCGTGAAGGTCGCTATCCTCAATCGTGATCACGGACGCGACCGGATTCGCGAGGCGTTGCAGGAGGCGGGCGTGAGCGAAGTGCCGCTTCTGGAACAGCGCCTCGATCTCCTCGCCACCATCGCACAACTCGCCCCGCTCATGGGGTTGCTTGGCACTGTGCTGGGCTTCATCAAGTCCTTCACCATCCTCCAAAGCCAGGCGCTTTACGCCAACAGCAGCATGATGACTCAAGGTGTGGGTCAGGCGCTGGTTTGTTGTGCTGTCGGACTCGCCATCGCAATCCCTATCCATGCAGGCTACAATTATCTCGTCAGCCGCGTGAACACGATCGTCACTGACATGGAACGCGCCGGGAACGAGATCGTGAATATCATCACAGAAAACGGTCGCTCCAAGTCCGCATGAAATTTCCGCGTCGCGCCAGACTGCTTCGCAATCCGTTGGATGCCACGGCATATGCCGGTGTTTTCTTCCTGCTTGTTCTGTTCGTAGCGTTCGGCGCGCGCCTCTATACCCCCGGCGTGAAGATCAATCTACCCTCAGCGGATAATCTTCCCGGCACAGATAAGCCCACCGTCACCGTCGCAATGGATCAAAGTGGAAGCTGCTATTTCCAGAACCAGATGGTGGACGAGGCTGCTTTAAAAGTTCAGCTGATCAATATAGTAGCCCACGCTGCTGAACCGCTCACGCTGATTATTCAGGCGGATAAAAATGTTCGTCAGGCCGATATCATCCGGCTTGCGCTACTCGCCCGCGACGCGGGAATCACCGAATCCCTGCTCGCCACTTTGCCGCGTGCCGTCGCCGCGCCCGTCCGGCCATGAACGCCGCGCCAAAAAACACCCCGATTTCTGTTGATGCATCGGGTTCACAGGATAAGCCGTGGTCGGCGATGCGCTGGACTGTCGCCATCGCGGTGGTGTTCGGATTGCACGTCGGATTGATCTACGCGCTGGGTAGCCGGAAGCCGATCGGGTTGCGTCCTGTAAAAAATGCACCTGTCGTGACTTTGACGTCGAGCCTCAATGAGTTTCAACAACTCGATGACCCCACGCTTTTCGCACTGCCGCACCCGCGCGGTTTCGCTGCGGCCACGTGGTTGCGACTCCCTCAGATTGTATTCGCGCCGTTCCGTTGGACCGAATCCCCCCGCATGCTCGCTTTGCCTGTGCACCAGCTCGGCGAGACATTTCGCCATTTCGCGAACACGAACTTCAATCCGGGTTTTGACTTCCAATCTCTGCCAGCCGTGCGGTCCACCACGGTTGAGCCGATTGAAACATTTGACATATCCCCCCGCGAATCCCGGTTGCGTATCATCGGCGATCTCGCTAAGCGTCGGCTGCTGAACGAGCCTTCGGCACTTCAATCGTGGTCGGCTGCTGATCCGCTCACGAACACGCTCGTAAGCGTTTTTGTGGATTGGCGCGGAGATGTTTTCTCACCTGTAGTGCAGCGTCCGGGCAGTGGCTCAAAGGATGCAGATCAATTCGCCCTCAAGCTTGCGCTCGCTGCAAAGTTTTCAAAAGGGCAAAAAAATAGCGACACGCTCACGAGAGGATTGCTGATCTTCGAGTGGCAGACGCTTGCCAAAACCAACGCGCCCACTGCAACTAAGTGATGTCCACTTCCACACTCATCTTCAGTTACGTGACGCTGCTGCTCGGCGGGTTGGTGGTATTGACGATCTATTCTGAGATGCAGCGCCGCCGCTTCCGTCCCAGCGCGAGCGAAGACCGGATTTTTCGCTGCGAGAAATGCGCCTTTGTTTATACCGACGATCCCGACGTGGATCGATCCCGTTGTTCCCAATGCGGCAAGTCTAACGACGCGATTGAATTTTAATCTCCAAGCAGTTTTTTAAAATGATCTCGCGCCTTGTCCGTGCGAATTTTTTCCTCTCCTGGAGCAACGAACACACGCTTCGCCATCTCAAACCATTCGCAGTAGTTGGCGAGATGCTTCTCTTCTTCTGGATCGGCACGGCGGTCGCGACACTTGTAAGCCACGGTCGGATCGTAGCTGGCGCAGTTGAGGCAGACCTTTAGGTCCGCACCGCAATCGCACGTTTCAGAACGGCCGGGCGAAGCCCGGTTCTTGTATTCTACGCCGCACTTCCAGCAATGTCGTGTCGCCATGCTCATTCGGTGCATTCTACAACAGCTCGCAAGCTCGCCAAGCTTTGACTAGCGTTGATCAATCATTACTCTCGCCTCATGAACATCTGCGTGCTCGACGGCTTTACCCTTAATCCGGGCGATTTGAGCTGGGACGAATTGCGCCGGCTTGGGCCATGCGAAATACACGACCGCACGCCGTCAGCAGAAATAATGCTGCGCGTTGCTGATGCGGAAATAGTTTTGACGAACAAGACTCCGCTGAATCGCAAGACGCTCCGCGCGCTGCCGAGGCTCAAATACATCGGCGTGCTGGCGACAGGGACGAACGTGGTCGATCTCGTCGCAGCTCGAGAGTTAGATATTGTCGTCACAAATGTGCCCGCATATGGCGCGCGCTCCGTAGCGCAGGCGACGATCGCGCTCTTGCTGGAGCTCACTAATCACGTCGGTCATCACGCGCAACGCGTTCGTGACGGTGCGTGGACTCAGGCCAAGGACTGGTGCTTCTGGGATTCGCCGCTTGTTGAGCTTGATGGGCTGACACTGGGCGTCGTTGGGTTTGGCCGAATCGGTTCCGCTGTTGCGGAAATCGCTCAAGCACTCGGAATGAAAGTCATCGCCTACAGCCCCACTCCGAAACCCATGTCGCATTTCATGAGGTGCGACACTCTTGAAACCTTGTTCCGCACCAGCGATGTCGTAACCCTACACTGCCCCCTCACTCCTCAGACACAAAAGCTCGTGAACGCCGAGCGGCTCGGGTGGATGAAATCGTCCGCGTTCCTGCTGAATACAAGTCGTGGTCCGATCGTGGATGAGGATGCGCTGGCAGATGCGTTGAACTCAGGCCGGATTGCAGGGGCTGCACTGGATGTTTTATCTACCGAGCCGCCGCCAGAGGAAAATCGGCTGCTTCGCGCGAAGAATTGTATCATCACACCGCATAACGCTTGGGGCACACCAGCGGCGCGGTTGAGGCTGATGAGCATAGCAGTGGAGAATGTTCGCGCATTTATCGCCGCCAAACCCCAGAACGTGGTCAACTAGCCACGCGTGGCTCAATCAACCACCGGGCGTCCGTGGCGAAATCCGCCATCATCAGCGATGTGTCACCGCTTTTGATCGGGATGTATTTACCGGTGGCCTCGGCGAGCGAGTCTCCCGCAGCGTTGTGGATCGCGCCCTTGGCTTCCAATATCCGACCTTTGCGATCTGCCACCAGTTCGCTCGTCACAATGACTTCCTCATCCGGCGCGAGGGGTTGGAGATACCGCACGTTGAGTTCCGCGCAGAAGGCGAACTTCCGCGTCGCAACAACACAAGCCCAGACCATGATCTCATCCAGCACTGTGGCCGTCAGTCCGCCGTGCACAACGCCTTTGAATCCGATGTGTTCTGGGCGCGGGCGGAACTTGGTCGTCACCACACGCCCGTCAGTTTGAAACCGCAGCTTCAATCCGAGTGGGTTTGATTCGCCGCAGACGAAGCACGAATGCGTGTATGGAAGTTCTTTCACAGAGGAGAATTATTTTGCGGGTTGCGCGCCGATCTTTTTTAAGAAGGGTTCGATAGAGCGCGGGCGACCGAGGAATTTCTCGATGCTGATGTTCACATCGCGCGAGTCGCCTTGCGAATAAATCTCATCGCGCATGCGGCGGCCTGTTGCGATGTCATAATAGCCATCAGGTGAATGCTCGAACACCGTAGCCAAGTCCGCCGCTATGGCGTCAGCCCACGCATAACCGTAGTAGCCCGCGTCGTAGCCGGTGAAGTGGCCAAAGTAGCAGAGGAACGCCGAGCCTTCGGGCTGCGGCAGGAATGTGTCGCTCAAGGTTTTGTTCGCGAGCGACAAGGATTCTCCAGAATTGGCGTCGGTGATCTGCGTGTGCAACACGAGATCAGTGAGGCCAAAAGAAAGTTGCCGACGATAATGGCAGGCGTACGTCGCATACTTCGCGGCTTTGAGTTGGTCGAGGATTGCGGGCGGAATCTTTTTTGAAGGGTCGCGATAGTCAGCGGCGAAGCTGTCGAGAACTTTCTTATCCCACGCCCAGTTCTCTAGCATCTGCGAGGGTGCTTCCACAAAATCACGCGGAACACTTGTGCCGGAGAAGCGAGAGAAGCTCGCCCGCGTCAGGATGGCGTGCATCGCATGCCCGAATTCATGGAACAATGTGTCCACAGAATCGTGATCGAGCAGCGAGGGCGTTTCGCCGGACGGCGGAGTGAAATTGCAAACAAGCGAGACGACCGGGCGTTGATAGGTTCCGTCGGCGAGCCGCTTGCCGTCAATGATCGGGAACATCGCGAAGTGATGGTATTTGCCCTCGCGCGGGAACAGATCAAGATAGAAATACCCTAGCGGCTCGGCAGTCTCTGAATCCGTCACCGCCCAGAGTTGCAGGTCTTCCACCCATTTATAGGGCGGGTCGACGCGCTCGAACTTGAGGCTGAAGATGCGCTGATAGATGGCGAACATCCCGTTGAGAACGTTTTGCAATGGGAAGAAATTCCTCAGCTGTTCGCTGTCTACGTTGAACTTCGTTTTACGGAGTTGCTCGGCGTAATAGCGGAAGTCCCAGAGATTGATCTGCGCGTTCGCATCGCCTGTCTCGGCGGCTTTGAGTTTGCGGAACTCCGCCAGCTCCGACTCCATCTTTGGTTGCAATCCATCGCGGAGTTTTTCCTCAAACTCGATGGCTGTCTTACCATTGTTCGCCATCTTCACCTCCAACTGGAAGTCCGCCCAGTTCGAGTAACCAAGCTTCGTGGCGATCTGATGGCGCAGTGTCAGAATCTTTGCGACAAGCGGCGCGTTTTCAGTTTTTGCGAGGCCGTGCTGCTCGGTGATGACGCGTTTGCGGACGGCTTCGCTTTTGACGTGTTCCAGCACGGCGAGATATTGCCACGTCACATTGATCTGGACGCTGTATTCCTTTTCACCGGTTTTGACGCCGGGTGCCGTGAGCAGGCTTTCGGGTGCGCCATCAAGTTCCGATTTGGAGAACGCGATGGCCTTTTTCGCCTTGGTGATGTTGCTGTCAAAGTCCGTGGTCACGGAGGAAAGTTCCTTGCGCAACTTTTCCACAGCATCGCGCTGCGCCTTGGGTAACGCCAATCCCGCGCGGCGATAATCACGCATCGTCTCGTTAAGCAACTTCGCTTCTTCACCGCTCAACGTTGGCTGCGTGTCCGCATAAGCTTTCACGGCGCGATAAACATCCTCCCGATAATCCAAGCTCACCCCCCAATCTTGTAACTGCTTGACCGCTTCGGTCGCCGCCTCGCGCAACGCCGCATTCGTGCTGGTTTCTTTGATAAGATAAAGCCGGTTCATGGCTTCGCCGATTTGCACCGCGTTGTCATCCAGCGCGCGGACGGTGTTAACGAAATTCACTTCGCCCACACCGAGTTTTCCCACGCGATCCAGCGCTGCATTTGCGTTGGTCATCGTTAAGTTCGCAGTGGCGATGATGGCGTTCGTCGTTGTTTCAAACTGCGGCAGCCGCAGGACGTTCTTGAATTTCTTTCCGATGGATTGGAAATCAGCAGGGGTTTTCACAATGGCGGTAGATGTATTGGGACAACAGGAGTCAGGGGTGGAGCAGGAGGTTGAAATGGCAACGAGAGCCAAGAGGCAAAATGGTTTCGCGAACATGCCGCGCAAGCTAGCGACGCGGCGCGCGAGCTTCAAGAGATTTGACACGTGACCAACCTGCCGGCTCCGGCAGTTGCCAGACGCGCCGGTTCATCTCGAACCTCTCTGGGTAAAACTCTTTGAACTCATCGCGAGGGAACGTTTGCCGGTCGTTCCTGCCGAAATAGGCCTCGGTTGTGTTGGTGAAGTATTCCTTCTCGTGATTCATGGAGACATGCCGCTCGCCCTCTCTGCCGGGCGGCACGGCGTCAGATTCCTTAGAAGCCTTCGCCGCTGCGTGACAGCGTTTGATGCTAGGATGCCACGTGCTGACTGCCCGCATGGGGTTGCTGTGGGTTAGTTTGTGCAGCACCAACCAAGGGCTACGCTTTCGCCCCTGTTCCCGGGCTTGTCCGCGCTTACCCCCGTTGTCGCGCAAGCTCTGGTCAGAGTCGTCAGAGCACCTGCAGCAGAATCGCCTCCTGGAACGTTCGATCCAGATGGTGATGGGCCGCAACTCATTCCGCGGCATCGCAGGAATCACGTTTGTGCCCTGTGCCATCTGCGGTTCAAGCAACTACAATGTCCGCATGCAGAGTTGTATTTCAGGGAGCAACTTCTTGTTCACCCTAGCGGGCCAACCGAGCACCTTTTGCTCCTGGTAGGCCAAGGTCGGATCATGGGGGAGTTTACCGGTGACAACGAGCGACTGATTTGTGGTGTCAGCAAACCCGCAATCTGCTGTGATCAAAATTAGTCACCATCACCGGCTCAAATCTCACATCCCGGCGACGATAGCATCACCCATCTCCTGTGTGCCGACGCGCTTCGCACCGGATTCGCTCGCGCTGAAGATGTCTCCAGTGCGATTGCCTGCATTGATGGCTTTGGTCACAGCGGCTTCAATCGCTGCAGCAGCGTCGTTCAAACCGAAGCTATGACGCAACATGAGCGCGGAGGAGAGGATCTGTGCGATGGGATTCGCTAGATTCTTGCCAGCGATGTCCGGAGCGGTGCCGCCGGCGGGCTCATAGAAGCCAAAAGTATTGCCCTCACTCGTCGCGCCCAAGCTCGCGCTGGGCAACATGCCAAGCGATCCACCAAGAGCGGCGGCTTCATCACTGAGGATGTCGCCGAACATGTTTTCGCAGAGCATTACGTCGAACTGCGTCGGGCGCAGCATGAGCTGCATGGCGCCGTTGTCCACGAACATGTGTTCGAGCGTCACGTCGGGATAATTCTTCGAGACGCGAGTGACAACTTCGCGCCAAAGGATGCCGTTCTCCAGCACGTTCGCTTTGTCGATGCTTGTGAGTTTTTTGCGGCGCAACAGCGCGGACTTGAACGCCACATGTGCGATGCGTTCGATCTCTGGCGTGGTGTAAACCATCGTATCAATCGCACGCTGATTGCCCCCGCCGATGTCTTCTGTCTTCTTCGGCTGACCAAAATACATGCCGCCCGTGAGTTCTCGCACCACGAGAATATCAATGCCGTCGCCCTGACGTTCCTTCGCGAGCGGACAAGCATGCGACAAAACTTTGGGCAATGAAACGGGACGCAGGTTGGCGAATAGCCCGAATTCTTTCCGCAGCCGCAATAGCGCGGCGCGCTCGGGGCGTTCTTCCTTAGGAATCGTCGGATCACGATCCGGCAAGCCCACCGAGCCAAAGAGAATGGAATCGGAATGTTTGCAGAGCGCTAGCGTGGCATCGGGCAGCGCTTTACCAGCGGCATCAATGCCAGCCCAGCCGACGGGCGCTTCGGTGATCTGAAGCGTGAAGCCAAATTTCTTTTCGGTGACGCGAAGGACTTTGATGGCTTCCCGCATGACTTCCGGGCCGATACCGTCGCCCGCGAGTGCGGCGATCTTGAAAGTTTTTGAGCTCATAAAGGTTCGAATGGTAGCAAACTCAGCTAGCGCGTGAAGGAAAAAGCTTCTGCGGATTGCTCCGACACAGGTGCCGCATGGATCTCGATTCCCTTCTCGGAGGCGATCCCTGCGCGGACGTCGATGATGGAGTTCTGAAAACCGGGAAATGGTTGCGGCATTTTTGTGGTGTCGAACTTCTTGAGTTCGCTTTCGGCAAAGCTGCTGTTTGAGAATGTCAGCGCGTGGGTGATCGGTACGCAGTTCCAAGAGAACACGACAAGCTGGTTGATCGTCCGGTTCGTCTCCTAGGCGAGTGGACTTTAACGGGGTGCGGGATGAGTGGACAAAAATCAGAACCGCAGAGCGTCTCAGAGATGCAACTTCAACAAACCCACTTCCAACGCAAGGGCCTCCTGCACATTTGAGAACAACAGCCGCTGCGTCTGTTCCAACACGCGCAGATTGTCGCGAGCTTGAGACGGCGTGATCCGCTTCGCGACGTTCACCGTGCTTTCTGCGTCAGGGAAGCTCAGCAGCTCCCGGCCGCTCGTCAACGTGTGCAGCCACACATCTCGAAGCCACCATTGGAGGCCAAGCAGCAAGTCGCCACGTCGCCGCCGGTATTCCGCTTCTATGGCTGCTTTCAATTCATCTTCCCAACGCTCTCGCAAATTTTTCTCAACGTCGTCGTATTTTTCGAGCGGCGACTTGGCGGTCAACTCCTCTTCCACGCTCGCCTTCATCTCGGTCAAGCGCGCCGCCAGCACATCCATCAAACGATAACGCCCGATCAAACTCTTCTGCTCCGCGCCGGCCATCTCGCCGAAGCGGTTCAGCCAATTCTGCATCGAGTCATCCCAACGTCGCGTGCCTTCACCGCCGAAGTTCAATCGCAAGCAGCGCGAGAGGATGGTTTCCAAAATCCGGCCCGGCTCTGTGGTCAACAGGATCAAAACTGACTTCGCGGGCGGCTCTTCCAAGGTCTTGAGAAACGCATTTGCCGCCTGTGTGTTCAACCGATCTGCCGCAACGATCACCGATACTTTGAATGCCGCGTCGTTTGGCTTGAGCTGGATCTGCTGCATCAATTCCCTCATCTGATCCACCGAGACGATGCGCGACTTGGATTCAGGTCGCACCCAATGGATGTCCCCGTGAGTCTCCCCATCAATCTTCCGGCAAGAGTCACAGTCATCACAACAGTCCGTCCCTAAGCCGCCTGTTTTGCTGGCACGTTTACAATTCAAAGTCTTAGCCAGCGTGCGGGCAAGAGACTCGAGCGTCGCGAGATCACCGCCGGAAAACAGATAGGCATGGCCCAGCCGCCCGCGCTGCAACGAGCGTTGCAGCAGGGTCACCCCCTGCGTCTGCTCTGGAAATGCTGTGAATGCCACAGGCGATTTATAGGTTTTCCCGCCTTAGAAAGAAACTCCCGAATGGTGGCTATTCTTTTTTACCCTTCTGCGGCGTGAACGCTTTGTGGATGCGGATCGGCTCTGGTGTCTTGTAGTGTCGCTTCAATCCCACTTCGTTGAGCAAACCTGCCGGAGCGCGCGCGATGAACTCAGGGAAATTCCGCTCCACGCGATCACGCAACATCTTCTGCCCAGGCTTCGACGCCCAAAATTCCTCCTCTGCTTTCGAAAGTGCGATGCCTGCTTCATCCGGAGACATGTTCTCCCGTTTCGCCAGCAGCCACGCTAGCTCAGGATCGCCCGGCAAACTCACCGGGAATGGCACGAACTTCAGCACGATCTCTTGTTCATCGCTAGTTTCCGGGGGGACA
>WBXK01000055.1 GCA_008933055.1 Verrucomicrobiota bacterium
GAAGAATTCGCGCAAGCGTTCCACGGCGCGGCTCACGCGTTTTTGCGCGGCATCGTCGCTGATGCCAAGCGTTGCACCGACGGTGCGGAGGTCGTGGTTCTTGAAATAGCGGAGCAACACCGCGTCGCGGTCGGCCTCACTCAATTCACCCAGCGCCTCGTCGAGGTGCGGGGCGATGTGTTCCCAACTGGCGTCGGGACTGGCGGAAAGTATTTCGCTCATGACGGCTGCCTCCTGTTCGCGGGCGCGGCGGCGCACTTCCGAGCGGACTGCTTTTGCCGCTATGTTTCGGGCCGTGCCGTGCAACCAACCGGCGAGGGCAGGACGGTCGGTCAGTTGCCGGGCGTTCTTGCCTAATATGACAAAGACGGCTTGTGTCACGTCCTTTGCGGCGTGCGTGTCATTCACCATGCGAAAAGCAGAAGAATGAACCAGATCAACGTAGCGGTGGACGAGGGCTGCAAACGCGGCGTCGGATTGGCGCTCTGAATAATCGCGCAGGAGTTGCTGGTCGGTTTGATCGTTCACTCGAGAGAGTACCCGGCACGAACGAAATCCGACAGAAATTGTGGCGTCAGCGCCGTCGAGAAAAAACCAGGGTTAAGGAGTCTTGGGGGACTGGACTAGTTCTGCGCCCTTGATCAACCGGCAGAACTCTTTCTTGCTGGTGCGGACGTGGATTCCCTCTTTGGCATTGTGAGTGGGAGTGGATTTGTAATCCACCACAAGTCGCTCCAGCTTAACGATGCGGAAATAGTCCGAGCCAACTTTCCAGACTTGGGCTTGTCGGAGTTTGATGGGTGTTGCCATACGAAATAGGAGTGAGAAAGGAATCCGTCTCCCCAGACTTTCACATCAGAGGAGACTGCAAGCTATAGAATTTACTTCTTCTTGGTGGACGCGGCGGACTTGGAGGCGACGGCCTGCTTTTTCTTCAAGTCTGCGCTGCTGACCTTGGATTGCTTCTGCGTGGACTTCTTCTGGTTCGACTTCGGGGATTTATCGCCCATGATTTTATTTTTTCTGCGGGGTTGATTCACCTGCGGCATGATTGGTTTCTCCGAAGGGAACAGTATCGTGCGGTCAATCGCATTCAAAGTAAATGCCAGAGGCAAACTCATTCGCGCGGACGGCAATTCACTTCGCTGTCACCGGAATCTGCTCCGACAATTCTTCCGACGGGTAGGTCCAGATTTCCGCGAGCGTCGGATGGTAATGCGGTATGGCCAAAAAGTCATGCACGGTCATGCGCTTCGCCATCGCCACGTTGATTTCGTGGATCAATTCGCCGCCCAGCGGACCGACGCAACAGCCGCCGAGGATTTCGCCGGTCTTCGGATTTGCAAGCAGCTTTACGAAACCGTCGAGCGCTTCCATGATGAGGGATTTGCCGTGGTCGTTGAACGGATAGCTCGCGGCGAGGAACGGAATCTTGCGTGCGGTCGCCTCCTTCTCGGTCAATCCAACGGTGGCGACTTGCGGCTCGGTGAAGACCACGCTTGTTAGCAGCCGATAATCCGCTGTGCGCGGACGGCGTGGGTTCGCGATGTTGTGCGCGGCTATCTCTGCTTGCTGAATCGCGATGTGGACGATTTCGTGCGGCCCGGTACAATCGCCCGCCGCGTAAATGTGTGGCGCGCTCGTCCGCATCTGCGCATTCGTGATGATGCGTCCCTTCTCGGTTTCAACACCCGCGTTTTCCAAACCCAGCGTTTCAGTGTTCGGTGAGCGACCGAGTGCCAGCAGGATTTCATCGGCTTCGGCGCGCAGCTTCTTCCCGTTTTGCTCGAACTCGACAACTTTGCACTTCCCACTGCGGCGCGCGTTAAGAAGCTTCGTGTCTGTGAACAGCTTGATGCCCTCGCGTTGGAACGCGGTCTTGATGACTGCGCCGGCATCGTTGTCAAATTCCCTCAAGACATGCGGGCTGCGTTGGATTTGCGTCACCTTCACATCGAAGCGTGCGAAGAATTGTGCGAGTTCACACGCGATCGCCCCGCCGCCGAGCACGATGAGTGACTTGGGAAGCTTCTGGAGCGACAGAGCGTGATCGCTGGTGATGTAGTCGACTTCATCAAACGAGGGCAGGGGAGGTCGCGAGACGACCGAGCCTGTGCCGATGACAAAATGTGTGGCGGTCAGATTCTTGCCATTACTGAGCTTCAGCGTGTGTGCGTCGGTGAATTTTGCATTTTTGCGGATGAATTGGAATTTCCCGCTTGCCAGTTGTTTGCGCCGGTAGCTCGCGAAGTCTTCGATCATCGCCGCCTTGCGTGCCATCACCTTTTTGAAATCGAATCCGATCTTGCCGGGCTTGAGTCCCCACGTCTTTCCATTTCGTGCCAGATGCAAAACTTCTGACGCGTAGAGCAATGCCTTGCTCGGCATGCAGCCCCGCAGGATGCACAACCCGCCAACTTCCTGGCCGCCTTCAATCAAGACGGTTTTCAATCCGGCGGTAGTGGCGGTGCGTGCGGCGGCATAACCTGCGCTGCCTGCCCCGAGGATCGCGACATCAAAATCAAACGTGGTTCGTTTCATGGAAATTAAAATGGCGCGGGGTTTTCGCGCCGCGCCAGTAGCAAAGGACGTTTGCGAGACTTAGTAAACCACTTTGTTCAGCGGATACTCAGTGATGCCTTCTGCACCTGCGGCTTTGAGCGCTGGGATGAGTCGACGCACGACGTGTTCGTCGATGATAGTTTCAACGGCGAACCAATCTTTGTTGCTCAACGGCGAAATCGTTGGCCCTCTCAGCGATTCCAACAAAGTAACCACGGCTGTGAGGTTTGTGCCATGCACGTTCATCTTCAATCCGACTTTGACTTCTGCTTCAAGCGCACCCTTGAGCAGCATTGCCATCGTTTCAATCTTCTGCTTCTTCCACTTGTCCTTCCACGCGTTGTGATTCGCGATTAGTCGCGGTGTGGAACTGAGTAGTTCGTCCACGATGCGCAGCTTGTTGGCGCGGAGCGAGGATCCGGTCTCTGTGACTTCTACAATCGCGTCTACTAGCTCGTGAGCTTTGACTTCGGTTGCGCCCCAGGAAAATTCCACTTCAGCTTTCACGCCATTCTTCTTGAGATAACGTTTGGTCAGGTTGACGACTTCGGTGGCGATGCGTTTGCCCTGCAAATCCTTCACAGATTTCACCGTTGAATCTTCCGGTACGCACAGCACCCACCGTGCGGGTTTTCGGGAAACTTTGCTGAATAGGAACTCGCCGACCTCGTGGACGTCCGAGCTGTTTTCCATGACCCAATCGTGGCCAGTGATTCCGCAGTCCAGATAGCCGTGCTCAACGTAGCGGCTTATTTCCTGCGCGCGGATGAGGCGGATTTCCATTTCAACATCGTCCACGTAAGGAATGTAGGAGCGGCTGCTGACGGAAATATTCCATCCCGCCTTGGCCATCTTCTGGATGGTCGCCTCTTGCAAACTGCCCTTGGGCAACCCGAACCTTAGTATTTTGTTGCTGCTCATAAAATGGTTTCTATGTTAAAAAGGAACTCACGAACTCAGGAAGCCTTTTTTGCTTTGGCTCTTACTGGTTTCTTGAGTTCCTCCTTCAACTCTTTCGGATCACGCGTCGGCCTTGCACGACAATTTCACCGCGGGCGATCATCGCCACGCACTTTGGATAGAGGTCGTGTTCTGCTGCGTGAATCCGCGCGTGCAACGTCGCCGCCGTATCGTCATCCAGGACGGGCACGGTTTGCTGGCCGATAATCGCGCCGGAGTCCACCCCAGCATCCACGAAATGAACCGTGCAACCAGTCGCCTTTACGCCGTGATCAAGTGCTTGCTTCCACGCTTCGAGTCCTGGGAAAGATGGCAGCAGCGATGGGTGCACATTGACGATGCGGCCTTCGAAGGCGCGGAGAAAATCACCTTTCAAGACGCGCATGAAGCCGGCGAGGACGATCAAATCCACCTTTGCGTCCTCCAACGCCGTCACATAAGCGCTCTCGGCATCCTCATCCAGCTTGGTACGGAATTTCCCCGGCGCGATGAAGCGGGCGGGCAGATTGCGCTGGCGAGCGTGGTCCAAAATTCCTGCACCCTCCACGTCGCTCACGACCAGAACGACTTCCGCCGGTGTTTTTCCCGCAGCGATGGCGTCTGCGATGGCGACGAAATTTGAGCCTTTGCCCGAGCCCAGTACGCCGATTCTAAATGGTTTTCCTGTGTTCACGCGGTCAAGTTGGCTGCCACTGCGGTTTAAATGCAAGTCTTGGAAGTCGCGACCAGACTCCGTATCTGATCAAAAAATTCCGCCGCCACGATAAAGCCCACACATTCCGGTGCGCGGCATTGGCAGACGTGTTCGTGATATTCCTCCATGTCGAAGCCGTAGTTGAACGTGAGTTCCTCCCCTGGCTTCAAATCGCGCAGTGCATTGATATAGATACGGCCTTCGTCCCACTCGGCCTCGCAGTTTGGCGCACAACTGTGATTGATGAATTTCGCCGGATTCCAGGAGACATCGCCATCGAGATCGCAGTCGTTATCAAGGGTGAAGATGTAAGCGTTCTCGGCTTCGCACCGCTTGGCCGATTCAACTTTATCAATGCGCTCGCCAACATATTCGATGATGCGCGTGCCGGCGGGAATATCTACGCGCGCATAACCGCCGGTGCCGTGGATCGCCGACTGACGCACTTCGAGAAGTTCATTTCCTGATTCAATGGGAATGATTTCAATCGCGGCAGTCGTAGTAATCGTTTCCATAAAGTATGGTGAGTTTGCCTTAGAGCTTAGGAATGTCGAACCCGTATTCGCGGCAGAACTTGTCGATTGTCGCCCGAATATCTACGGGCTTACGCGTGAATGGATCGGCAAAGCAAAGGCGCACGGCGCGCAAACCCATCTCAGTATGCGGCGGCCGCTCACCATAGATTTCATCTGCGAACACAGGACATCCTGACTCAGCCATGTGAACACGAATCTGGTGTGTCCGGCCTGTAAGCGGATGCGCCTCAATGAGTGCTTTGGGAGAAATCGTTGTCGCGAGTTGACGGAGTTTCTTTTCGATTTCCAACTTGCGCGCTTTGAATTCAGCGTGCGTTTCATTTGCTCGGATGCTTGCCAGATCAGCTCTGGGTGTCGGCGCGGCCATCATCTTGGGCGTGGCTTGGTTCAAAACCTGCAAGACCTTGAAGTGCGTCTCAGACGCCTTCCCCACGATTGCATCAACTTTCATGCGACCAAACTTATGTTCGTCCTGAGCGAGTGCGAAGCGACATGTCCACTCTTTTGCCTTTGGCATTTCACTCGATACAGCGAGATAGGTTTTTTCCATGCGCCGGCTCTCAAATAAATCGCTATAAGCTTCCACTGCGCCCTGGCTTTTTGCGAACAGCAAAATGCCTGTCGTCTCCGCGTCCAACCTATGTACGTAGCGCAAAAATTTTAGACTGCGCGACTTCGCCCAGTAATCTCCCGCCGCGATGGACGAAACAATGGCTGCCTGCAGATTGCGATTCGTCCGCTGCCAGTTGAAAGGTACGAGCATCCAGTTGCGTGGTTTGTCGATGGCCATCACGGCGCGGTCCTCATAGAGGATCGGGATCGGTGGGATGCCGGGCAGTTCGATGGAATTAGGTTTTGCCACACGAGCAGAGTAGCGGAATTTTATCAGGGCGCGACTGAGATTTCGCTCGGTTGGCAGAAAAGTTGCCACCTTGCTCCCGGTAACTCGCAGAATGCTTTTTGGTAACGATTGCTGTCAGCAGAAACTTTTGTCATATCGCCGGTGTAGATACGGATGATCTGATCGGGAAACTTTCGCGCCAGTGCGCCGTCTATTTCAGGGTCGCGTTCGCCGGAATCGCCGACGAAGACTTCATTCCTGCCTTAGCGGATAAAAACTTCCTTTACACTTTCGTCGTCCACGAGAAAGAGTCCCGCACGCTTGCCAAACACGAGCGACTGATCCGAAGCTATCTACTCGGTCTTCAACTCCATCGCCTCACGAAACGCGGCAATGAGAATGCACAGCTTCTCTGAATCCAACACCTTGCCTCTGCAACAGTGAACTCCTTCGGGTAAGCTTCGACGTGCCCTCAGGACCGCCCGGCCATCGTGCCGATAGACATTTGCACCTGGGCCGCCGCAGCAAATCAGGGGTTAATCCGATCGTGCCCATCGGCTAGGAGTTCGCGCGGATGCTGCGCTGCTTCGACCTGTGGCACGCCGCGCGACATCCTCGCCATAAACCGTATTTCCCCAGTCCGTTCGGCGACGTGACCACCGCCAAGTCTCACTGCCATGCCCTAACACGTGTTTGTGCGCTCCTGAGCATTCCTAACATTACACCGCACGGCCTGCGCGCGCATTAAGTCACCAAGCGCGGGCGAGGCGGCGCTTATGATGCCGTGGTCGCATCGGAGATCTGGGACAAAACTGTGGCACTGATTTCCAACACCTAAGGCGCCCCCCTCCGGTGGCCAACCGCTATCGTGGAAGTCGAGCAAAGCATTGCCGTCATGGTATCGCTGGTTGTCGGCGGAAGAGAAGATTATGAGGTTTGCATGAGCAACAGAAACACAGATTCATTTATGCTGACGCCTATTGAATTGGGCGTTGAGGTTGTCGTGAATGAATACCTAGGATGTTTGCCGTTTCAAACAGCCTGTTAAAAACTGGCTTAATTACTGACTCGAAGCAAAAAGCCGAAACTCCAAAAACCACGCAACCCGTTGAGGTTGTGGTGGGCCTGCTCGGACTTGAACCGAGAACCAAAGGATTATGAGTCCTCTGCTCTAACCATTGAGCTACAGGCCCGCTCGCGTAGGGTATCCAGAAAGTCCGATGACTATCAATAGTCGTCTCGACATCAAATCTGGATTCGTCCCGTGAACGCAAAATCTGCTGGTCCAGTCAACCGCACGTCGTCGAAGTCGCCATTGTTTTCTTTGAAGCTCACTTCAAGTTCATCCCCACCTTGCACGAGAACTTTCACGGGAGATGTGAAGCCGTGGACACGCGATGAGATCATGGCGGATGCGCTCACGCCCGTGCCACATGCCAACGTTTCGCCTTCTACGCCGCGCTCGAATGTGCGCACCCGGATATGATTTTTTCCAAGTACCTGAACAAAGTTGGCGTTCGTGCCGCGCGGTCCGAAGTGCGCGTGATGCCTGATCTCGGCGCCGTGTTCCAGCACCATTGCCTTGTCCGCATCATTAACATACTGCACGGCGTGAGGCACGCCTGTGTTCAGTGAATGGAGGGTTGCGTTGCCGGAAGCAAGCGGGACAGATTGGTTGAGGTTCAAGTCTTTTGGCTTCGTGAGATTCACTGTCACGCGTTCGCCGGTGAAACTGGCGGCGATGATCCCTGCTGCCGTCTCGAATGTGAAATCGCGATCCAACCCCGTTGCCTTCCTGACGTAACGAGCGAAGCACCGTGCGCCGTTGCCGCACATGTCGGCCACGCTCCCGTCACTGTTGAAAAAATCCCACGCCCAGTCTGCTTTGCCGTTGCGGGCCGGGACGAGAAGCATGACGCCGTCCGCGCCGACGCCGCGATGCCGATCGCACAGCAGCACGATCTGCTGGGTGCTGAGTTTGATATTGCCGGCACGATTGTCCACGAGGACAAAGTCGTTCCCCGCGCCGTTCATTTTTGTGAATTCAAGATCCATAAAGGCGGAGTATAACTGCGGGCCGCGTGGGAAAAATAAAAAACGTGCAAAAACTTTGACCGCTTATCCTCACGTGCTATTGCTATTCTGAGGTTGCAGCAACCAACGCGGCTTGCGTCGCGGCAACAAGAGCATTGACCCTGATCTCTAGATCGAAGTCCGAGGGTGCTTCCAACGTGTAAGAAAGGCGCGTCATCTTCTGCAGCAGCCAAAACGACTCCGCCCAGAGCGGACGCATCAGCGGGTCAAGAGTCGGACGGATGATGCCTCCGCGCGCTTCGCGACCTTCGATGATTTCAGATTGATCAATGGGGCAATCTGCCGCTGCCGCCGCGATCATCGCTTCCGAAAATGATGGCTTTTGATCGGGGTTTAACTCATAGAGATAAAAGCCATGGGATTCCCAGTCCTCATGCAGGCACAAACACAGATCAAACGCCGTTTGCTTCTCCAACCACGCGACATGTGCGCGGATTTCTGGTGATTGTGGGTTGAGATAATCGCGATTGAGGTCGTTGCCTTGGCTGCCTTCCCGACGGTTGATGGCCAAACCGATTGGATTCAAGCATGGCAACAAAACGATCTCCCCGTTGTCAGGCCAAGTATTTTCGTAAATCATCCGCAACGCCGCCAACGGCCCGGCGGGTTCGTCTCCATGAATACCTGTGCTGATGTAGAAACGCGTGGAGGGTTGATGGTTGACAGTTGATCGCGGGATACGGTGAAGTGCGAGCCACTTGAAATCGGCATCATTGTGGAAAATTTCTGATGTCCACCCGAACTTATGTGCCGCGATTTCAATCTCTCGGAGCACTTCGCGGATTTTGATCTGCTCGCCATAGTAACCACCGTGATTTTTGCCGAGACGCTGCATGGCTTTAATCGTTCGCTCGGGCTGAATTTTTCAACAGCAAGATTCCTAATACCCCCGCGAACGAAGCCGAGACTTCGCCGGAGAATGGGAATGGATTTAAGCCCAGCCGCAGTCCTTGCGAGAGCAGGATAACTCCTTCCGCGATCATGATACAGCCGAACCACGGCAGCATTACCGCATATTTGAGTGGTGAGATTGCGAGGAGTAGGTAGTCAGTTCCAACAAGCGCGAATGCTCCAGGCGCTATCCGTAGCCAGTAATTCAGCATCCGATCGTAGGCGATGAGGTTTGCTCCCATGTCTTGCAAAACTCCAAGGGCTGTTTCCCAATTAAGAAAAACTCCAAACGTTGATATTCCCCAAACGAAAGCACTAAATAAAAGGATCAGTCGCAGCAAATGGAGGCGTCTTGTGGTTTCTTGTGATCGATTCACGGCAAAAGAATGCGGGATGCAGGGAAACATTCAAGCTCATGGAGCGGGTCAGCCGGTTGGTTGGTATAAATTCTTCTGGCGGGCGCGGGCGGGTTTTGTATTGTTCCGCGAACAAGTCGGATTTTCATATCACCAAGATAAAAATCATGCAACCAACCGGCGACATAGCACTCATTGGTCTGGCCGTCATGGGCCAGAACCTCATCCTCAACATGGACGATCACGGCTTCACTGTCGTGGCTTACAATCGAACCACTGAAAAAGTGGACGCGTTCCTCGCGAACGAAGCCAAAGGCACCAAAGTGCAAGGTGCGCATTCCATCGAAGAGATGGTTTCCAAACTCAAGACGCCGCGCCGCGTGATGATGCTCGTCAAAGCGGGCAAGCCGGTGGACGAATTCATTGAGCAACTCATCCCGCACCTTTCGCCGGGAGACATCATCATTGATGGTGGCAATTCTCTATTCGACGACACGAACCGCCGTCAGAAATATGTCGAGAGCAAAGGTCTACTTTACATCGGTACTGGCGTCAGTGGCGGTGAAGAAGGCGCTCGCAAAGGCCCGAGCATCATGCCCGGTGGTTCGCCTGCCGCGTGGCCGCATGTGAAGGATATTTTCCAAGCCGTCTCTGCCAAGGTGGAAGGCAATGTTCCGTGTTGCGACTGGGTCGGAGAAAAGGGTGCCGGTCATTACGTAAAGATGGTACACAACGGCATCGAGTACGGAGACATGCAGTTGATCTGTGAGGCCTACAATATCATGAAGAACGGTCTCGGCATGAGCGCCCAAGAGATGAGCGAAGTCTTTTCCGAATGGAACAAGGGCGACCTTGACTCTTACCTGATCGAAATCTCTCGTGATATCCTCGCCAAGAAAGACGATGACGGTTCGGCGCTCGTGGACAAAATTCTCGACACCGCCGGCCAGAAGGGCACGGGCAAGTGGACGGTCATCAATTCGCAAGACCTTGGCATCCCTATCACGCTGATGGCTGAAGCGGTTTATTCTCGCTGCGTCTCAGCGCTTAAGGACGAACGCGTCAAAGCTGCTCGCAAACTCAAAGGCCCGCGCCCTGCGCTCCCGGCCATCGCTGCCAACGAAGAAAAGAAAAAGGCATTCATCGAAGATATCAAGAGCGCGCTCTACGCATCGAAGATCGTAAGCTACGCGCAGGGTTACATGCTCATGCGCGCCGCAGCCAAGGAATACAAGTGGACACTCAACTACGGCGGTATTGCGTTGATGTGGCGCGGAGGCTGCATCATCCGCTCGCGCTTCCTCGGTAAGATCAAGGTAGCCTATGATAACAATCCGAAGCTCGCGAACCTGCTGCTCGACGATTATTTCCGCGGCGAGATCAAGAAGGCGCAGAAGGGTTGGCGCAACATCGTGGCGACGGCGGCGAAGAAGGGCATTCCTGTTCCCGCATTCAGCACGGCGCTGGCGTTCTATGATCAATATCGCTCTGCGGTGTTGCCTGCGAACTTACTCCAGGCGCAACGCGATTATTTCGGCGCGCACACCTACGAACGCGTGGACAAACCGCGCGGCGAATTCTTCCACACAAATTGGACGGGTCGTGGCGGCACGACCAGCAGCAGCACTTACAACGTGTGAGTTAACCTTTATGACCTTATCGGTCTATTTTAACGCGGGCTTCGGCCCGCGTTTTCTGTGAACCGGGTTCTTGCGGTGTTTATGTAAGGCCATTCAGCCGCCGTTTTGCTTTCCTGCATTACTTTCCAATCCTTTATGGCCTTACTTGCATTGTGGCCTTTGGAGTTGAGCATTACGTTGATTTTGTTTGTTAGGTCTGAAAGATGGCGGTCTTTTCATCCGCGCTTCCGCTGTCAATTGCTTCGTCGCGTGCTGCCTTGAGTTGTTCCCTAATCTTAGCCTTCTCTGCGTCGGGGAGTTTTTCAAGAATCTGGCAATACGCTTCATATGCAACTTCAACCTTAGTATAGGTCGTTTTGTCTTTTGCCGCCTCCACCCTCAGTCGGTGTGAGGACGGCGGAAAGTTTTGAAATGAACTGCTCGTGCAGTTGCTTAGAAAGGATGCTAACCACTGCGCCGCAAACTGATTCTAGGTCTTGCAGGATTTGGCGCGCCTGGGAGACATTGTGTCGAGCGCTTTGTCTAGTTAGCGGATCGAGTGATCGCGTCCTGCGCTGCATGGCTTGGCAGTGTCGGTCAATGAAAACCCGCCAATGATTTTAGTGGCCCGCGTCTGGATGGTTGGGGGTCTTACCTTTTGGCCGCTGTGTGCGGATTGCTGAATTGAGCTAAAGTGGAACAGGCAAAGAGGCTGGCAGCGCAAAGGATGATCACCAAAGCGATTAGCTTCGTAGTTTTAATGGCCGATTCCTAGCGCCGAATATTTTGCCGGCTATAACAAAGGCACGCGTCAAATCCTTTCGCGTCCCCCGTAACCGGTTTCTAGATCGTGCCAGAATTCGATGTTTTCCTCCCCGAGTTCCCAGCAGAGAAATACTTCCTTGCCGCCGATGATGGCCGGAAAATCCAGCAAGCCGCGCTCGATGTCTTTTATGTGTATGTCTCGCTTCTGAAACTCACCCAAAATTACCTGCATGTCCGCGAGCGTTCGGATCGAGTGGTTCACCAGATCGCCGCCTACGTCGTTGCCTGGATGCATTAGCGATGAGATGCGTTTATCTGCGCGTTCTAGCGCAGAGCGCATTTCGTTCAATCTCGCTAACCAGGCTCGAACTTGCGGCAACAAGGCTTCCGCATCTTCGCGCGTATAATGTTTTTCAAAACGGTAATTCATCGGTTCAGTTTTTTGATCGCGTCGCCCAGTTTCTTTTGAACAGTTTTGTTGGGTTCAATTGACACCGACTTTGCCCAAGCATCACAGGCTTTGTCCAATGATTTTGAAGCGGCGTAGGCATCGCCAAGATGGTCAAACACCGTGGCGTCGGGCTGATTTAGTTTTGCGATGGCCTTGAGCAGGAACTCGATTGCTCCGTGAAAATCGCCGAGCTTGAATAATACCCACCCCATGCTATCGAGGAACGCGTCATTTTCTGGCTCCATCTTCAAGGCGGCCTCTATCAAGTCATAAGCGCGTGTCAGATTTTTACCACGCTCAGCCCACATGTAGCCGAGATAGTTTTTTGCTTCCGGGTTGTTTGGGGCTAGGGCGATGGAGTGTTCAAAATACTTTTCGGAATCCGCAAAATTTCCGGCGCGTTCGCTGGCGGCGCCGAGTTGGAAATAGAATCCGGCACTAAGGCGGTTCGTCTCGCCGTCGAGTGCGATCTTTTCAGCAGCCAAGAAAGAGGTGATTGCCTTGTCGTATTGCTTTAGCTCGTGCTGGGCTAATCCCGTCAAAAACTCCAAGGGGAATTTGACTTCAAACCTCTTTCGAGTCGCGTCGAGAGTTTTTATCGCCTCGCCTCCGTGTCCTGCGGCGATGTGTGCGCTGGCGAGATCGTAATGCGCTTGTTCGATGGCGGGGTTCGCGGCAATGGCCTGGGCGAAGCTGTCTATTGCGTCTTTCCAGCGCTTCTGCTCAAAGGCGATGCTGCCGAGAAAATAATGCGCGGCCGCATTCTTGGGGTTGTCGCGCAGGATGGCTTTGATCTGTTCCGTGGCACGGATGAGGTCGCCGCTGCGCAGGAAAATATCAACGAGTTTCGAGCGTAAAATGTCTTGTAGCGGGGAGGTTGGCGACGCCTGATTCAATACCTCAAGATACATTTTTGCCGCGCTGTTCTTGTCTCCGAGAAGATTGAAGCCATCGCCGAGTTTGAGTTGAATCGGGACGGGTAGGGGAGATTGAGCCGCCGCGCGATTGAGGATTTCAAGGGCCTTTCCGCGCGCAGCGAGACGTTGATCAGGGAATTGACGTGCGAGATTGGCGTAAAGCTCCCCGAGGTTAGAGAGAAATTCCGCATCGGTGTCTGGCTCGGCCGCAGCTTCGTTCAAGACCGTGAGCGCAGCGTCGGGTTGCTTGGCCGAAAGATAGTTGAGGTAAAGATTCTGTCGTAGCACGAGCATCTTTGGCATCCGGCGCACGGCTTCGCGATTAGCTTCAATGGATTTCGAGTGGTCGCCGAGCTGGGAATAGACGAAGCCTAGCCGCACAAAAATCATATCGTCAGCATTAGGAAGTTCGGTCGCCCACCTTAGCACGAGCAACGCACGGTCGAACTGACGACCTTCGATCAGGCGATTGGAAACTTCAGTAAGCAGATGCGCATCACTCTGGTTGAGTTTGGCGGCGAGGAAGTATTCGTTGAACGCGGCGGCGGATTCTTCATTCACCTCGTGGACGATGGCGGTCGCGAAGTGGGCGTGTGCTTCGGCGATCTGCTGTAGTTCTATGGTTTTCTGTGGGATAGGCGCTGCGGTGGAGTCGGAAGAAGTCTTGGCAGAGTGCATCGTAGCACATGAGGTCAGTAGCAAGCAAATCAGCGAAAACGCCAGTCCTGCGGCGAAGTGCAGGGAGTTATTCCACTTCATGCTAAGAGATAAAAAACACGCACGGCGGCCCGTTGAGCGAACCGCCGGCGTGGGTGTAAAGAATCGTGAGCGCGGCTTACTTCTGCCAAGTACGCTTCTTGTGGCGATTCAGACGCAGCTTCTTGCGCCGTTTGTGTTTATTGATTTTGGCCTTACGGCGCTTTTTCAGTGAACCCATAGGGTGCTAATGAATTAGCTGAGTTTGCTCGCGGGGTCAATACGACACTTTTGTTATTGTTGTCGAATCCAACGATGGCCCATGGGAAACAAGTTTGACTCGCCTATGTTCCAAACCTAAATTGATTGTGCATGTTGGCAGTTGAGTCAAAAATCACCCCCGAGCAACCCGTCGCCCCCACACTTATCGGAACTTCTTCTTGGAAGCGGATTGTGGAGCCGGTAGAGCCGTTTCTGGATGCAGTGACGAAGCGTTTAGCAGAACAGGTGAATGCGTTTGACCCAGCTCTTTCTCAATATGCCGAATACGCCCTCACTGGCAACGGCAAGCATCTGCGTCCGACGATGGTCGCCCTCGCCGCAAATTCTCTCGGCACGGTGAATGATTCGCACGTCACGGTCGCTGCGATCATTGAGATGATTCACTTGGCGACCCTCGTACATGACGACGTGATGGATGAAGCAGAGATGCGGCGTGGCAAGCTGACCCTCGCGGCAAACTGGGGAAACGAGATTGCTGTGTTGTTCGGTGATTGTTTGTTCGCCCAAGCGCTGAAGTTGGCTGCGAGCTTCCCGACTCCTGAGATTTGTCGTGCGGTGGCGTCGGCCACGAACACCGTTTGTTCAGGGGAAATTCTTCAGACTCGGCATCGGAAGAATTTTGAGCTGTCTCAGAAAGATTATTTTCGCGTGTTACAAATGAAGACAGGCGAGTTGTTCGCGTTGTCCTGCGACATGGCTGCGCTGCTTGGAAACGCCACGCCCGGGCAGCGTGCGGCGTTGCGCGAGTTCGGCATGGCTTTCGGCACGGCGTATCAGATTTACGACGATTGCGTGGATCTGTTCGGCACTGAGAAAAAAGCGGGCAAATCTCTGGGTACGGACCTTGCCAAAGGCAAGTTGACCTATCCGGTGTTGCTGGCGTGGGAACGCGCGACGTTAGAAGATCGTGCCGCGCTCGATGCGTTAGTGCAAAATTGGCAGCCTGGGTCTCTGCCTACGGTGAATAAGTATTTGGCCCGGTATGAAACACTGGGAACGACTCTGAGTTTGATTGAACGACATCTTGAGCAGGCGCGTCAATACCTGAGGTCGTTGCCAGAGTCGGTTGGACGCGCGGGTTTACTGGGCGTGACAGATTTTCTAGCGCACCAAACGGCCGCGTTGTCAGAATGACCTCTATTATAGTGAGTGCGACTGGATCGGAAACTGAACGGGAAGCTAATTCTGCGGTGTCTTCGGACACGCCGAAACCTGCTACCACCACCCACCGCGCGGAGGAAGACGCCATCGTGAGGCGCGCTCAACAGGGCGATCTTGCCGCTTATGACGAACTCGTGCGCCGTTATCAAGAACGCATCTACGCCACGCTTTACCACATGACGTCTAATCACGAGGACGCCAACGACCTCGCTCAGGAAGCCTTCATCAAAGGCTATCAAGCAATCAAATCCTTCAAAGGTGGCTCGTCTTTCTACACGTGGGTCTATCGCATCGCCGTCAACAAGACGCTCAATTTTCTCAAGTCCCGAAAGAACCGTCAGGGGATGAGCTTGAATGATCTAGACTTAGACGTTGAGAAAGACCCCGACTTCGTGGCATTGATCTCGGACAAAACTCCCCGTCGCGATGCGGTGCTGGCCGAGCTGCAAAAAAAATTGAACGAGGCCATGCTCAAGCTGTCAGAACAGCACAGGCTCGTGGTGACCCTGCATGATGTTCAAGGGCTGGCCCACGAGGAGATCGCCGAGATCGTGGAATGCAACACAGGGACGGTGAGGTCGCGGTTGTTTTACGCGAGGCAGCAGTTGCAGGGTTTTCTGGCGGACTATCTGAAGTGACAAACGTTGGTAACAGTGACGTAATTATGAGTGCCGAAATCCAAGATCAGGACTTTGAAAGGTTGCAACAGCTGCTCAAACTCAAACGCCATGAGTCGCCGCCGCCCCGGTTCTTCAACGACTTCTCGTTTCAAGTCAATGCGCGCATCCGCGCCGGTGAAGGCGCGGGGAAGATTGAAAGCTTTGAGGATGTCGTCTCACAATCGCCGTGGCTGCATCGCATCTGGAAAGCCATCGAAGGCAAACCAGCCGTCTCTGGTTTGCTCGCCGCGGCCCTATGCGGAGCTTTGATTGCGGTGGTTTTCTATGTCGAGAATCCAGCTCCGACGATGCCCGCCTTCGCCACGAATGAACCTGGAACACCAACTGAGAACAGTGGTGCGGCATCGGCAGGAACTCTTCTCGCAACGGCAGGGGAGGGTCGCAGCAGTCTGAGTCCGACGGCGGTAATCCCCGGATCCTCAACATCACTGTTCAACAACGTCCTCGCATTGCCTACCGCACCAGTGAGCTTCACCCCAAACGCATTCACCAACGGGTTTAGGTGA
>WBXK01000056.1 GCA_008933055.1 Verrucomicrobiota bacterium
AATTACACTGATTTGAAATTGTGTGTGCGCGGCGGACACGCCATGCTTGTTCAAGAGAAAAATATGATACGCCAGCAATTGCTCGACCTATATTATTTAGAAGCGCGCGCGAAACTGATTGACCTAGCTGCGTTTTTGGATCGCCTAGATCGCGCACAAGGCGAGATGGATTTTCGTTTTAACGCCTTTTCAAAAGCGTTGCCGGAACTTCAATCTGGCATTGGCTCCCGTGCGGAGCGCGTTCTAGCAGCTCTAAGCGATCCAACTAGCGAGCCGATTCCCGCTGCTACGACCAAGGCGGCTTGTGGCGCATGGCCAGGAAAATAATCGCCATGAGATATATTGAGCCTCACGCCCACATGGTCAGCCGAGTCACGGATGACTATCAATCAATGGTTGTCGCTGGCTGCGCCGCCGTCTGTGAGCCGGCATTCTGGGCGGGCTTTGATCGAAGTTCCGCGGACGGGTTTTACGACTACTTCTGCCAGCTGACCGAACACGAGCCCAAGCGCGCAGCCAAGTTCGGCCTTCCGCACTATTGCTGGCTCTGCATCAACCCCAAGGAGTCCGAAGATGTCAAACTCGCGAGCGATGTCATCGCGCTCATCCCGAAATTTCTCGAACGACAGACTGTGCTTGGGATTGGCGAAATCGGGTTGAACAAAAATTCGCGTAACGAGATAAAGGTGCTCGAAATGCATGTTGATCTTGCGGCGCGACACAATCAACTCATTCTCGTTCACACACCCCATCTCGAAGACAAACTTAAGGGCACGCGCCTCATTCTGGACGTGCTGCGCGCTGACAGTCGCATCAAGCCGGAGCGTTGCCTGATTGACCACGTCGAAGAGCATACGGTGAAGATGGTGTTGGAGGGTGGTTTCTGGGGCGGCATGACGCTTTATCCCGAAACCAAATGCACGGCTGCCCGCGCAGTGGATATGATTGAGTTGTATAGCGGCGAGCGACTTTGGATGAACAGCGCGTGTGACTGGGGAGTGAGCGTGCCACTGGCGATACCCTATGCCGCGCTGGAATTGCGTCGTCGCGGTCACGGTGCGGAGTCGATCGATCGTCTCATCTACCAAAACCCAAAACGTTTTCTCAGCCAGTGCCCGAAATTCAAGCTCCCAGACGCAACTCTGTAACCCCCTTTCGCCGCATGATTCTCAACCATGGTCTCCATCTCGCCTACTGCACCAATGTGCATCGTGGTGAGAATTGGGCGGAAACTTTCGGCACACTCATCGAGCACACATTGCGCGTCAAGGAGCGTGCCCAACCAAACGGTCGATACGCTATTGGCCTGCGCTTGAGTGATCAAGCCTCGCGCGAACTCTCTGATCCTAAAACGTTGCTCGCCTTCCAACGTTGGCTCGATGAGCACGACTGCTACGTTTTCACGGTTAACGGATTTCCCTTTGGCCAGTTTCACGGTACTCGGGTGAAGGAGAATGTCTATCTGCCCGACTGGACCGACCCGCAGCGGCTCAACTACACCACGCGTCTCTTTGATTTGCTTGCGCAACTTGTTCCCCCGGGCGTGGAAGGCAGCGTCAGCACATTGCCGGGTTCATTCAAGGACTTTATAAAAACGCCGGACCAAGAACGGGCGATTCGCGACAGCATTTGGAAGTGCATCGAACACGTCGCGAAGTTGAGCGCGCGAACTGGACGCAGCTTTCATCTTGGACTCGAACCTGAACCGTTCGGTTATTTTGAGAACAGCCCTGAGACCGTGAAGTTCTTCCACCAACTCCGCGATGAACATCCGAATGATCCTCGTCTAAACACGCATCTCGGCGTGAACTACGACACCTGCCATTTCGCCATCGAGTTTGAGGAAGCCCACGCCGCGCTAGCACACTTTCAACAACACCACATCCGCATTAGTAAGATTCATCTCAGCAACGCGCTCAAGCTAAGGCCCACGCCTCCTGCGCTGAAGCGGCTAGCCGCGTTCGCGGACGATATTTATTTGCATCAAGTGATTGTTCACCACGAGAATGGCACGATCACAAAGTTTCGTGATCTCGCTCCAGCCTTAAACAGTTCTCTGGCGACAAGTCCTGCCGTTCTCGATGAATGGCGGGTGCATTTTCACGTTCCGCTCCAGATGAAGCCCACGGCTGAACTCGATACCACAGCAGATCATGTTGATGGGATATTGAATTGCCTCAGTGTGCAGCCAAGTCTCTGCTCACATCTCGAAATGGAGACCTACACTTGGGCGGTTTTACCCGAACCGCTTCGCAGTCGCGACGTGACTGATCAGATCGTTGCGGAATACGATTGGACGCTGAGCCGGCTTGCTGCGCATGGTTTGCGTTGAGTATGGCAACAGCTTTCTCTCAACTCCGCACGCTGCTCGTTTTGGGTCGTGTTTCAAATCTGCCCACCATTTGGTCGAACTGTCTCGCGGCGTGGCTACTCAACGGCGGACAAGCATGGAAAATGTTTTACGTAACCGTCGTTGGCACGACGTTGCTCTACATCGGGGGCATGTTTCTCAATGATGCGTTCGACACACAGTTTGATTGCCAGTTCCGCAAGGAACGACCAATTCCATCTGGTCAAATCACAGCGCGAGCGGTTTGGCTCATTGGATGGAGTTTGCTTTTGTTCGGCTGGTTACTGTTGTCATCGCTTGGACTATCCGTCTCGTTGCTCGCGCTGCTTCTTGTCGGTTCAATTGTGCTCTACGATGCCGTTCATAAACGAACTATATTTGCCCCATTTATCATGGCAGCGTGTCGATTCCTGCTCTACCTCGTTGCGGCTTCGGCAGCGTTGCATGCTGTGAATGATGCTGTTGTCTGGCACGGACTGGCGCTGGCAGCGTACATAGCGGGCTTGAGCTATCTGGCGCGTAGTGAAAGCGGGCAGGGGATCGCTAGTCGCTGGCCTCTGCTGTTGCTGCTTGCCCCGCTAGTTGCCAGTGTGACGACAACCCCGCACCGCGATGCGATATCTTGGATTGCGTCAGCGATATTAATCGCATGGATGCTTTGGTGTTTGCGCGGAATCGTTGGTCGTGTCGCGCAATTCATCGGTAAAAGCGTCGCCGGCCTGCTCGCCGGAATCGTGCTCGTGGACTGGGCAGCAGTTCCCCGCATGGCTGATGGATTCACTCCGGTCTTCATCGGATTGTTTGTCCTAGCCTTGATTCTGCAGCGAAAAATTCCTGCGACGTGACACGTCTACTCTTGCCACCTTGAAGAAGCTTCTGGAAACTTCGTCCACTGAGAGCATGGATTTAATCGAACGTATCATTCAAGTAAGTTGGCAACATCGCGTGTTGTTCACTGAACACGTCTTTGACCAAACCAATCTGACGCTGCGCGACAACTTGAGTCGCGATGAACAAGTCTCGACTCGCCGTGCTTTGGTGGTGCTGGATGAATCACTCGCGGCAGCCCAACCAACCTTCAGTGCGCAGATTGAAAACTATTTTCGGTGTCAGTCAGGTGGAACAATGCTCGTCAGCCCACCGCTCATTTGCAAAGGCGGTGAGCAAACCAAAGCCTCATGGTCGTCCGTTGTTGAAATCCACGCGGCGATTGATAGGCATCACATTGATCGCCACTCGTATCTCATCGCGGTGGGCGGCGGTGCGTTGTTAGACATGGCGGGACTGGCAGCGGCCACGGCTCATCGCGGCGTGAGACACATTCGGATTCCGACGACGACGTTGAGCCAGTGCGATTCCGGCGTAGGCGTAAAGAATGGCATCAATGCCTTTGGTAAAAAGAATTTCATCGGCACGTTCGCGCCACCCTTTGCGGTCATCAATGATTTCCAACTACTCGCTACGTTGCCGCCGCGTGATCTGCGCGCTGGCTTTGTCGAGGCGGTCAAGGTGGCGTGTATTCGCAGCCGGGAGTTTTTCGAATCGCTGGAAGCACAATCAGCAGCATTGGCGAGGTTTGAACCGGAAGCCATGCGTAATCTCATCCGTCGTTGCGCGGAGCTACACATGGATCATATCGCCAAGAACGGAGATCCATTCGAGTTTGGTTCGGCCCGTCCGCTGGACTTCGGCCACTGGGCAGCGCACAAATTAGAACAAATGTCCGGCTTTAGTCTGCGCCATGGCGAGGCTGTTGCGATTGGTATAGCACTGGATGTCATTTACGCTCGGCGTGCTGGATTTCTGAACGCGGCCAGTGCGGAGCGAGTGTTACGATTGTTGGCAGGACTGGGCTTCGAATTGTTCACACTAGATTTACAGCGTGAGGAATTGCTGACCGGCTTGGAGGAATTCCGCGAGCACCTTGGTGGACGCCTCGCCATCACTCTATTGCGCGATATCGGTGTCGGATTCGAGGTTAATGAGATGAAATTGACAATACTTCGAGAAGCCATCGCGGAATTGGCTGAGCGTTGGAAATGATGACCCGTTCCGCTGTCATCAATGTCGTGGGCTTGTCTGAGTCTTTGCTCGGGGCGCACACGCCACGTATCAATGCCTTTAGCGCGGCGGGCGCATTGAGCCGCATTGAACCGGCTTTCCCAGCGGTCACTTGCACGGCGCAGTCCACTTACCTCACTGGATTAACTCCATCGCAGCACGGCATCGTGGGTAATGGTTGGTATAACCGCGAACTTGCGGAGGTTCAGTTCTGGAAGCAATCCAATCACATAGTGACGGGGAAAAAGATTTGGGAGACGTTGCACGAGGCCGATCCCAAGTTTACCTGCGCGAAAATGTTCTGGTGGTACAACATGTATTCCAGTTCGGACTGGTCCATCACGCCGCGTCCGATGTATCCGGCGGATGGGCGCAAGTTTTTTGACATCTACGCATGGCCTTACTCGATTCGCGAGGAGATCAAACATGACCTTGGTGAGTTTCCGTTTCCTGCATTCTGGGGGCCGGCGGCGGGCGTGGATTCATCCCGTTTTACGGCTGATGCGGTGTCGAGGTGGATCGCGGAGTCGGCCAAGTGGATTGAGCGCAAGTGCGCGCCGACGCTGAACCTGGTTTACCTGCCGCATCTGGATTACAATTTACAACGCCTCGGTCCGAATCATCCCACGATTGCTTCCGACCTCCATCACATTGACACCATCGTCGGTGATCTGGTTGATTTCTTTTCAAAACAATCTGTGCAGGTGGTCTTGCTCTCGGAATACGGCATCAGCGAGGTGGACACACCGGTGCATCTCAACCGCCTGTTTCGCGAACGCGGTTGGTTGGCCATCAAGGAGGAACTCGGATTTGAACTTCTCGATTGCGGCGCAAGCAGGGTGTTCGCCGTGGCGGATCATCAGGTAGCGCACATATACATCAATGATGCCTCGCTCGAAAACGAAGTCCGCACTTTGTTGGAAAAGCAACCGGGCGTTGACGAAGTATGGGGTGCGGTGGAGAAGTCGTTGAACGGAATCGATCACCCGCGCGCGGGTGATCTCATCGCCGTGGCAAAAGACCGCGCATGGTTCACTTATTACTATTGGCTGGATGACGCGCGTGCTCCGGACTTTGCCCGCACCGTGGACATCCACCGCAAGCCGGGTTACGACCCGGTCGAACTGTTCCTCGATCCGGCAATCCCTTTGGTTAAAGCAAAGGTCGCTTGGCGACTGTTACAGAAGAAACTAGGCTTCCGGATGTTGATGGATGTAATTCCACTGGATGCCTCACTGGTGAAAGGCTCGCATGGGCGTAGGCCAGCCAATCCGCTTGAGTGGCCTGTGTTGATTAGCGGGCATGCCCAGACCCACCAACCGCAAACAATTAATTGCACGGATGTATTTGGTGTGCTGAACAATTTAATGCGTTAGAATACAAAAACTAACGTGCGTCTCTCATTGCATTGTCTGGAAATTCACGTTTGCGTTGATTTCAGCTTTCTCACATAGTTTCACCAGTATTGACATGAAAGTTTTTATAGACGGAAAATTTTACGACGAGGCCAAAGCCAAGGTGTCCGTGTTAGATCACGGGTTACTTTATGGCGACGGTGTTTTTGAAGGTATCAGGGCTTATAACGGCCGCGTATTCAAGCTGAAGGAGCACATCGACAGGCTATTCTATTCGGCGAAGGCGATCTTGATGACATTGCCGATGTCGCACGCGGAATTGATGAAGGCAACGGTGGACACAATCCGCAAAAACAAATTGCGGGACGGCTATGTGCGGCTTGTGGTGACTCGCGGGGTAGGCACTCTGGGATTAAATCCCCGAAGTTGTAAAAACCCATCCGTAATAATCATCGCAGGGAAGATTCAGGTTTATCCGCCAGAGCTTTATGCGAAAGGCATGGACATCGTAACCGTGCCGACGACACGTAATCTGCACAGCGCTGTGAACCCTGCGATCAAGTCGCTGAACTATCTGAATAACATCCTCGCAAAAATCGAAGCAAACAACGCGGGAGTGGAGGAGGCAGTGATGTTGAACGCTGAAGGTTTCGTGGCGGAATGCACAGCGGACAATATTTTCATCATCAAGAACGGTGATTTGATGACACCGCCGCTTTCAGCGGGAGCGCTGTATGGAATCACGCGCGGCACGGTTATGGATATAGCCTCACAATCTGGCATCAAAGTTTCCGAGCCGACTTTGACGCGCTACGATCTATTCAACGCGGATGAATGTTTTCTGACCGGCACGGGGGCGGAGATCATGCCGGTTGTGAAGATTGACGGACGAGTAATAGGAAATGGCAAGCCAGGTTTATTGACGCGCAAGTTGGTGGAAAAATACCATGCCTTGACGAACTCGTCTGGCGAGCCGATATAGGTTTAAGAATATGATGTGCTGCATCTGCAAAGAAAAAAACGCTACGGTGCATCTCACCCAAATCGCAGGGGAGAAGATGCAAAAAGTGGACTTGTGCGAAGAATGTGCCAAGACGAAGGGCGTGAATGATCAGACTGGTTTCTCGCTCGCAGACTTGTTGCTGGGCTTGGGCGCATCTCAGGAGTTGGAGCAATCTGTTGGCGGTCTGGACGCTAAATGTCCGCAATGCGGATTCACGCAAGCTGATTTCAAGAAATCCGGCCGGCTTGGTTGTTCGGAATGTTACGTGACCTTTGCGGAAGGTTTGGGCGGGTTGCTCAAGTCCATGCACAAAGGCACAAAACATGTCGGCAAGGTTCCTGAAAACCTTCGCACCAAGCGCGACATCACCGAACTGCTGTCAGCCTTGCAGAAAAAATTGAACAAAGCTATCGAGTCGGAAAATTTCGAGTCTGCGGCACAATTGCGTGATGAAATCAAACAAGTGAATGCCCAGTTTGCTGCAGCAACAGCCTAATTTTATCATGAACCTAGACGACTTTCTAGTTTCTGCGGCCGAGAGCGCCCATCGCAAGGGGCCCAATGATCGTATCGTGATGTCGAGTCGTGTGAGGTTGGCCCGCAATATCAAGGACGGCGCATTTCCCGGATGGGCGAAAAAGCCTGAACGTGTGCGCGTCTTGGAAGTCATCCGCCCTGCAGTCGAAAATCTCCCGGAGATGAACGGCGCGTTTTCCGAGACCATGGATAATCTCAGCGCGTTGGATAAACAAATTTTGGTGGAGCGTCATCTCGTCAGTCGCGAACACGCGGCCAAGAGCGCGGGAAGTGGATTGGTCATCAACACGGACGAAACCTTGTCGGTGATGATCAATGAAGAAGATCATTTGCGGATACAGGCGTTGCGTCCTGGCTTGGCGATCCGACAAGCTTGGCAGGCGATTGATCGGTTGGATTCGGAGTTGGAACGCAAGCTAACTTACGCTTTCAGCAATGAACTTGGTTATCTCACGGCGTGCCCGACAAATCTGGGAACGGGCATTCGCGTAAGTGCAATGTTGCACCTGCCAGGGTTAGTTCTCGGTGAACAAATCAACCCGATTATACAATCGGTAAATAAACTTGGTTTGGCAGTACGCGGACTTTACGGCGAGGGAACCGAGGCATTGGGAAATGTCTTCCAAGTGTCCAATCAGATGACGCTGGGCGAGACGGAAACAAGTATTGTCGAGAGACTGGAGAAAGTTTTGGCCCAGATCATTGAGCACGAAGAGAACGCCCGTGCCTCATTGTTGGAGAAGAAACCTAAAACGATGTATAACCATATCGGACGGGCTTACGGAATTCTCGCGAACTCGCATAGCATTTCTTCGAAGGAAACGATGAATTTGTTGTCCTTGCTAAGACTGGGAGTTGAGGTTGGGTTGTTTCCTAAGACAGATGGCTCACTTGTGGACGAATTGTTCATTCTGACACAGCCCGCCCATCTGCAGAAAAGCCATTCGGGGAAGCTATCAGCAGAGGAACGTGACCTGCTTAGAGCAGATATGTTACGCGAGAGATTAAAACCCGTCAGCCGTCCGGTGATTAAGCCGGGAGGTTCAACCATGCCCGGAGTGGACAAGTCGGATAAATCGTAGCAACTTGCATCAAAAACTATGAGCGATGAAGCCATGAATAATTTCACGCCGCGTGCACAGCAGGTATTAGCACTCGCGCGAAAGGAAGCTGATCGATTTAACCACAACTTCGTCGGCACCGAGCATCTCCTGCTCGGGTTGATTAAGCTGGGACAGGGCGTCGCGGTCAATGTCCTTCAAAAGATGGGACTCGACCTCGAAACCGTCCGCATGGAAGTCGAGAAACAAGTCGGCACCGGCCCCGATCAGAAGATGATTGGCAATATCCCTTATACTCCGCGGGTGAAAAAAGTTCTCGCGCTCGCGGCAAAGGAAGCCAAAGCACTCAATCATACTTATGTCGGCACGGAACATATTCTCCTCGGATTGCTCCGCGAAGGAGACGGCGTCGCTGCGAAGGTTCTCAAGAATCTTGAAGTTGACATCGAATTAACTCGCCAGGAAATACTGAAGGAGTTAGATCCGAATTTCGCTGCGCAAGAAGAGCAGGTCGCGGGTGAAGCTCCAGAGAAGGCTGCTTCTGCTAGCGGCGCGGACAAAAAGGGCGAAGCCAAGACTCCCGCACTAAAAGCATTTGGTCGTGACCTTACTGAGATCGCTCGCAAAGGTGACATGGACCCCGTCATCGGTCGCAAGAATGAGATCGAACGCGTAATCCAGATCCTTTGCCGCCGCACAAAAAATAATCCCGTACTGCTCGGCGAAGCCGGCGTCGGCAAGACCGCCATCGTCGAAGGGCTCGCGCAGGAAATAGCCAAGGGCAACGTCCCGGAACTCCTTCGTGAGAAACGAGTAATTACCCTCGATTTGGCGTTGATGGTTGCAGGCACAAAATATCGTGGACAATTTGAAGAGCGTATTAAGGCTGTGATGGACGAAATCCGTCGCGCCAAGAACATCATTCTCTTCATAGACGAGTTGCATACCATAGTTGGTGCGGGTTCAGCGGAAGGCACGATGGACGCCTCGAACATTATCAAGCCTGCGCTAAGTCGCGGTGAGATGCAGTGTGTCGGCGCAACCACCCTCAATGAGTATCGCAAATACATCGAGAAAGATGCCGCGCTCGAACGCCGTTTCCAATCGGTAAGGGTAGAGGCACCTTCGATAGACGATGCGATTGAAATCTTGAAAGGGCTTCGTCCGAAATACGAAGAGCATCATAAAGCTGAGTTCACAGATGATGCAGTGTCCGCAGCTGTAAAACTTTCCGATCGCTACATAACGGATCGTTTCCTACCTGACAAAGCGATAGATCTCTTGGATGAAGCGGGTTCGCGTGCACGCATCAGCACCATGACGCGCCCGCCGGAAGTCAAGGACATCGAAGTCGAGATCGAAGAAATCAAAGGAAACAAGGAAAAGGCGATCAAGAATCAGGACTTTGAAGGCGCGGCCAGCATGCGCGATAAAGAAAAGCAGACCAAAGAAAAACTCGAGAAAATCATGACTGACTGGCGCACGGCTCGCGAAGAAAAACGCGTCGTGGTCGGTGAGGAAGATATTCTACACGTGGTTTCCAAGTGGACAGGCATTCCACTACAACGCATGGGGCAGGACGAGATGGCGCGCTTGATGGCCGTTGAAGGCGAGATGACCAAGGTCGTCATTGGTCAGAAAGAAGGCGTATCTGCAATCTGTAAAGCACTCCGCCGTTCACGCGCTGATTTGAAAGATCCGCGCCGTCCGATTGGAACATTCCTGCTGTTAGGCCCTACTGGGGTCGGCAAAACACTTTTGGCGAAGACGCTCGCTGAAAACATGTTTGGCGACTCAAAATCGCTCATCCAACTGGACATGAGCGAGTACATGGAAAAATTCAACGTGTCGCGTCTCGTCGGTTCGCCTCCGGGATATATTGGTCACGAAGAAGGAGGACAATTGACTGAGGCAGTTCGTCGCAAGCCTTACTCGGTGGTGTTGTTTGACGAAATCGAGAAAGCACATCCAGATGTTTGGAACATGCTGCTACAGATCCTTGAAGAAGGTAAGCTAACAGATAGCATGGGACGTGTGGTGAATTTTAGGAACACCATCATCCTGATGACCTCAAACGTCGGCTCAGACACAATCAAACGTGGCTCCACGCTTGGCTTCTCTACCATTTCTGATGAGTCCACCTATGAAAAAATGCGTGAACGCACCATGGAAGAGGCCAAGAAAACATTTCGTCCGGAATTCCTGAATCGTCTGGACGATGCCATCGTCTTCCGCACGATGACCAAGCCCGACTTAATCCAGATTCTGGACTTGGAAATTGCGAAGGTTGTGAACCGCCTCAAAGGCAAGAACCTCAAACTGGAACTTGACGCAGCAGCGAAAGACTTTCTCGTTGAAAAGGGCTACGATCCTCAATACGGCGCGCGTCCGATGCGTCGTGCAGTGGAGCGTTACCTTGAAGATCCGCTGGCCGAGGAAATTCTCCGGGGCCATCTGCACGAGCTCGAGCCAATCCATGTCAGCAGTGACAAGGAAAAGCTGACATTCACCCAAAGCGCGCCCGCCGCTGGAGCCATGTCCAGTTAGTGCGCTGATCGTATTGTAGCGCCAGTCGCACGATGCGACTGGCGTTTTTATTTTAAGTGGATATACAAAATCGTTTAGGGAAGGTGAGCATCCAGCCGGTAAAATGTCCGGAGGCTTTCTGGCGAAATCTGGTTTGTGAATGCTTGGACGGTTGCAGGTAAATTCGACGCCCCTGCCTGGGGCGCGTAATGGATCAGCTCATTGGTACTGCTCCAAATTGTGTAGAGACGACCGGTGACGGTGTTCCAGTTCATGACCAGATTTGTTTTCTGCAAAAGAAAATGACTGACGAACTTCAACTGGCTTGCAGGATTGGTCGGGACGAGTCCGGCGATGTAGGACTGCCATAGAGGAAATCCATTCGCACCAAGGTTTGTGATGACTGATTCCTGGTTGCTGGTATAGCCGTATGAACCAAGCCACCAGTAAGGCGTAGGATGATTCGTCGTGAACTTTTCCTTGAACGCTGCTGCGACGGTCATGTTGGAATTCACGGTTAATAGGATCGAGCTGTTCGTTCCGCTTAAATTGCCAGACCAGTTGCTGAACAGAAAATAAGTCGCAGGCGTTGCGATAAAAGTCATGGGTGTGCCCAACGTGTAGTTGCCGGGGGGCGGATTAACTGTGCCCCAGCCGACTTGATTTACGCTGGTGAAGATCTGCGCCTGCAACGTTCCGCCCCACGCGAGCGCGTAATCGGTACTGGGGCTGTCACTGGAGACTTCCAAGACGTAACGACCAGCAGGAAGCGTGTTGGTGAAGATGTGTTCGACGTTTTGGATCGTGCTGAGGCTGCCGTCCAATTGAGTGCCGAGAGTAAAGCCAGTTGCGTTGTAGAGGCGAAGGTTTAGATCAGCCACCGTGGCGGCCCAAGTAAAGCCTCGTCCGGGATTGGAGTCAGTGATCTTCCGGTTCCAGGTCAGTATCACGGAGAAGTTTGTCAACGCGTAGCCAGCAGGGACATCAAAGAAGTAACGCACAGAGCTTGCTGTGGTCGTGGCAAAATCCCAACCACGATTACTGAGAGTGACGGAACTGCTTGAGGCTTGTTCGCCCGCCACCAGCAGGTGATAGCTGTTTTGGACGTTGAGTTGGCCCGCGCCATAGACGAGACTAATAGGCTGAGTGCTTGTGCGCGCCCAGCCGGGAAACTGAGATTTTGTTGCTCCCGCCAGCAGTAAGGCCTTGATGACTTCGGAATTGGTGCGGGCATTGACGAGTGTAGGGGTGGCGTCGGCTTTCTGAAGTAATAACGCAGCAGCACCCGAAACTACGCCACAGGCATAACTTACTGTGTCACCATATGCTGATGACACGACAATTTCCGGTTTGATCCGGCCTGCGACATCGTTTGTTGTGAGTCCAGCACTATGGTTGCCGTTGGGCACGCCGATAGAAATGGAATTGTACGATTGCGACATTAGTTCAGGCAGGGGATTCGCACTGCCATTGTTGAGTCCTACGATGGCCACGAAGCCGTCCCGTTGAATGGAATAATCAAAACGGCGCAAAACCTCTTCATCAAGTGATTGGCTTCCGAAGTTTCCAATCCAACTATGGTTTTCAACACGACGGCTCTCAATATTTGGAGCAGCACCGCTATTGCCGGCGTGCAGGAAACCTGTCTGCACCCATAAGCTTACCTCGTAGGCATCTATCTGAGTGATACCAGGAGCGACACCACTTGTAATACCGCAGTAATTTCTTGCGACAAATGTAGCGTGCCCAGATGCGCCGCTTGCACCTGATTTCAATGTTATCGTTTTACCGCTCAATTCTGGGTCGGCTGCATCTGCTGCATAATCAGTCCCGACCAACGCCTCCACCTGCGATATTCCAATGCCGACGCCCAGAGGCATGACTCCGCCTAGTTCAGTCTGCAACGCCGTCCAGCCGATATCATCCTTTACTCCGCCGAGGCAAACGATACCAGTCCCCAAAAGGATTAAATGGAAGCCAATGCGAAAAAGCAACTGTCGGAACGTCATGGCGATGTTTCTTATTAGTTACTTTATGCCAGCACGAAATGCAGACATTTGCAACCGTGTTCTCCGATTTATTGGAATACGATTTTTCGGGACAATTCAAACTATTCCGGTCAGATTCGCTTTGTTGAACCATTTGTGGCAGCAATGCTTTGAATGTTCTGAACAAACTCGGTGTCCAATCCTCCATGAGCATCATGAAGAATATTATCCGTCACGGGCACATCCTTCCGATGCTCGTTTTGATTTATCTGGCAGGGGTCAACGCATTCGCCGTAGGAACGAACAATCTTTTCTGGGATCGCGAGAACGAGCGAGTGACAGCGGATGTGCGCGATTGGGGGCTTGTTCCCATGCTGGAGGAAGTCGCGTTGCAAAGTGGATGGAACATCTTTCTCGAACCAGATTATCGCCACAAGGCATCTGTGAAATTCAAAAGCCTGCCGCCAGGCGAAGCATTGCGTCGGCTGCTGGGTGACATGAATTTCGCCATGATGCCGCAAACAAACGGGCAGCAGCGGCTCTACGTTTTTCGCACCGCAATGGGCAACGCAACGCAGCAGATGAAAACGTCTCGTCCTGCGCCCCAATCCAAACGCGTGCTGAACGAACTCATCATCCAAGTGAAGCCCGGCACGGATGTGGAAGCGTTGGCGAAATTGCTTGGTGCTAAAATCGTTGGTGTCATACCGGAATTGAACGCATATCGGTTAAGATTTGAAGATGAGGAAGCGACTGAAGCGGGGCGCAATAAACTTGAAGCCAATCGAGATGTGACGACCGTGCAGAATAGTTATGAAGTGGAACAGCCGCTGACGCCCCAAAACATTGGCGGCATTGCTCCTCCTGAAAACAAACTAACACTCAATCCGCCCAAGAAGGACGGGTGCAAGGTCGTGGTCGGATTCGTGGACAGTCCACTGCCGAAACTCAGCCCGGAGATGGAACAGTTCATCAAGGAACGCATCGCAGTGGCCGGACAATCTTCAGTGGGTGACAGTCCCACGCATCAGGTGGCGATGGTAAATGCGTTCGTCCAAGCGATGCAGTCGTCAGGCAAAAGCGACACTTCAGTTCAAATTGTTTCCGTGGATGTGTTCGGCGCAAGCAGTTCAGCCAATACATTCAATGTGGCTGCTGGAATGATAGCGGCGGCAAACAAAGGTGCGAATATCATTAATGCCAGCCTCGGCGGTTATGGTTACAGCCCGATTTTGTGCGATGTCATCCATCAACTCGCCTCTCGCGGCATTCCGGTTTTTGCCGCAGTCGGAAATGATGCGAGCAAAGTTCCGTTTTATCCGGCGGGTTGTTCGGGTGTTGTGTCGGTGACTTCGGTGGAGCGGGGGAAAGTTGCGCCGTATGCGAACTTGGGCACACAGCCGGATGTCGGGGCGCCAGGGCAGGTGTTGTTCAATTATAATGGATTCGTCTATGGCTCACGCGGTACTTCTGTGGCGTCGGCTGCAGCGACTGGTGTGGCAGCAGGGATTGCCGATGCCAACTGTGCTCCATGGTCAACGGTCATCCCTGCGGTGCAAAAGGGGATGCCCGTTCCGTCCGGGCAGTGATCAGTGAGCGGAGATGCAGGACTTGGCGAAGACGATGGTATAGACAGCCACACCACCGATGAGCAATCCGGGCTTACCTTGCATCAACATCAGGATTCCGGCGCCGAGAACCCCAGCAATCAAGAAGTGAGCAGCTGTCACAAGAATTAATTTCATGCCGTAGATAATAATGATTTGAGCGGCAGGCGCAAGCCGGAGCGGTGGTTGATTTACTTTTTTGCAAAAACGCGGTGGAGCGCTAACATAATGCCATGAGTCGAACAAATGTGAACAAATCTCTGAAGCGCACGAAACTTTCCGACAAGCAGAGTGAGCGGGATCATCGCGACCTGAGGATTGATAAAGTAGGCGTGCGGGGACTGCGTTTTCCTATTCAAGTCCGCGATAAAGCCCACGCTGTGCAAAACACCGTCGCGACCATCGGTCTCTTCGTTGACTTGCCAAAGGAATTCAAGGGAACGCACATGAGCCGTTTCGTTGAGGTGTTGAACGCACACGGTGAAATCATCCATGTGGAAAACATCCGCGACATGTTAATCGAGTTACAGGACAAACTCAAAGCGGCGACTTCGCACATCGAGATGGAGTTTCCCTATTTTATGTCCAAGAAGGCACCCGTGTCTGGCAGGGAAAGCCTGATGGATTACGTGGCGCGGTTCGATGCGTGTGCTTGCGCAAAAGAGGTTGATTTCGTGCTGACCGTAAAGGCGAATGTAACGACGTTATGCCCCTGCTCGAAGGCGATTAGCATCCATGGCGCTCACAATCAACGGGGGGAAGTCACGGTTGCGGTGCGATTCAGAAAGCCCATATGGATTGAGGACCTGATCAGCATCATGGAAAGCTCTGCGAGTTCCGAGCTGTACGCGTTGCTCAAGCGCGAGGATGAGAAGGCGGTGACGGAGCGCGCTTATGATAATCCAGTATTCGTGGAAGACCTCGTACGCAATGTGGCTCTAAAACTCAATGCGCATGCCGATGTCACTTGGTATAAAGTTGAGGCGGAAAATCAGGAGAGTATCCATAATCACAATGCATATGCCTGCATCGAAAAAAGTATCGGAGGTGAAAAGTCTTAACAACCATGCTTGGTGGATCAAGATGCTGTGCGACCTAACCGCCCCGCATATGCATTCGGAACAAACCGCCCGCCAGATCTAAATTCTAAGAGCATTTCCTCTTTCGAGTCCGTTCTTGCTCTCCGAGCTGTCGAAGGCAGTTTGAGGGAAAAATTCCAAGTATGATCTAAAGATCAAGCTCCATGGCGCGAG
>WBXK01000057.1 GCA_008933055.1 Verrucomicrobiota bacterium
ATGCTAAGAGAGTCTGCCGACATGCGGCAAGCTTCAATCGCGATCCAAACGGATGGCACTTTGTTTATCAGCGGTTTGACTTTGTAAATGAACAGGCTTCGCTTGATTGCTTCGGCCACATTTCAAAAACTTCTGAGCCATCAAGCTTGCTGTTGAATAGGCTGGAACTACAACCGTCAGAAACTGCAGCCTATGAGGATGAAAAGCCTGAGACGTCTGTTCGCCGCCGGTGTGGTGGCATGGTCGCTAAGTTCATGCTACGTCTGCGATGCGGAGGAAGTCTTGCCCGCTGTCGACGACATCATCAAAAATGCCGTAAAGCGCAGTGAAGCAGAGGCGCAGAATGACATGGATTTCAAACAGAAGTATTATTTCGTCCGCAGCAAACTCACCGAAATCCGCAACGGCGAAGGCGAACTCAAGAAATCCGACTCCCGCATCTCAACCAATGCTCCCAGCAAGACGGTCACAGCCCGGAAGCCTGAGGCAGAATCAGACGATCCTTCAGTGAAGACGGTGAGATCTCCGAAAGATGATCAACTCGCCTCGTCGGGGGCAAAGAAAGTGGCAGCACGGAAGTTCGACAAGAACCAGTTTGAGTTCAATGACGACCTGGTGGGCCGATATGACTTTAAGATGATCTGTCGCGAAGCAACGAATGGTTACAGCTTGCTCGTTGTGGATTTCGCTCCAAAAAAAAAGAAGCTTCCAGAGAGCGGCATCAAGGATCGTGTGATCAATCGCGTGGCGGGTCGCATTTGGGTGGACGAGCGGGACTTCGCGATCAAGCAATGCTCACTGCACCTGCTGGAGAGCATCAGCATCATCGGCGGCCTCGTGGGGGAGGCGCAACAGTTTGACTATAGTTTTGATCGCGAACGCACAGAGGATGGCTTGTGGTACGTGCGCGATTCCAAATGGTTTCTCGAAGGGCGCGAGGTCATCGTCCACCGCAAAGCGGAGTATCACGAGACGAGAACTGACGTACGAAAGGTCAATTAAACCTTGGCAAACGCGGCGTCGAACACTTCCACGATGAAGTCTGCATCCTGCTGATTGATGCACATGGGTGGGGCGAAGCGGATGGTCTGTCCCCAGAGTCCGCCTTTACCGATGAGCAATCCCATCTCGCGGCAATGCTCTAACACCTCGGCACACTCGGCCTTCGCGGGTTCTTTAGTCACGCGATCCCTCACCATCTCGATACCGACCATGAGACCTTTGCCACGCACATCGCCGATGATCTTGTGTTTGGCCTTCAGCTTTTCCAACCCGTCCTTGATGCGCGCGCCAATTTTGAGCGAGTTCTCTTGCAACTTCTCTTTTTCGATGACTTCGAGGACAGCTTTACCCATGGCGCTGACGACCGGGTTTCCGCCGAACGTGTTGAAATGAACTTTTCCCAAGAGTGATTGAGCGATCTTCGCTGTCGTGACCACTGCGGCCAGGGGGCAACCGTTGCCGATGCCTTTGGCCATGGTGACGATGTCCGGGATGACGCCCTGCGTTTCGAAGCCCCAAAAGTGCGTGCCCGTCCTGCCGAAGCCAGTCTGCACCTCGTCTGCGATGCAAACGCCGCCAGCCGCGCGAACGTGTTCGTAGGTGTGCTCGAGATAATTTTGCGGGAACTCCACAAACCCGCCGACACCTTGGATGGATTCCGCGATGAATCCGGCAACCTTTCCAGGCGTGGCGTAATCAATGACTTCTTTCACGTCTGAGGCGTATTTCCGGCCCGCATCTGCATCATCGTAACCGTATGGCCCGCGAAACGGATACGGGGCGATGGCGTGATGCACGCCAAAGCTGTGGGGAACATTATATTTCCAACTGCTATGCGCAGTGAGGCCCATGCCAGAGGCGTTGCCGCCGTGATACGCATTGCGAAGCGCGATCATGTCGAAGTTACCCGTGTAAGCGCGGGCCATGAGCAGTGCGATGTCGTTGGCCTCTGAGCCGGAGTTGACGAAGTAACAGACCTTGAGATCGCCCGGCATCTTGGATGCAAGCATCTCGGCGAAGGCACCGACGTTCGGGTGCAGATAGATCGTCGTGGAGTGCTGATAGATTTCGCTCTGCTTGTTGCCAGCTGCGATGACGTGGGGATGACAATGCCCCACGCTGACCGTCACGATACCGCCGAGGCCGTCGAGGTAACGCTTGCCGGTGTCGTCCCAGACATACTGCATCTTGCCCTCCACGAGCATGAGCGGTGCTTTGTAATAGAGGAAGACTCCAGGATGGATGAACTGCTTCCGTTGCGCGAGCACGGCGGCGGCGGAAGGTCCGGAATATTTTTGCGGCTGATGCTCGGTGATTGGAAGCGAGGGAGTTTTCATTGTTCTAAACGCGGATTCGTTTTTATGTGTAGTTCGATTAGTGGTGCGATGTTGTCCCCTTCCCTCAGAATGTTCAACCCTGAATCATCCAATGTCGCAGCTCCATGAGAAATCTCGCTAACAACTCGATGAGACATGGCCTCTGATTTCCATCCGCTGCCTTCTCCCTTTCCCTTCCTCCAGCTATTTCCGATACTCCGCCTGCACATGTTGAAGCTGTTGGAAAAAGTATTCCCCGCATCCGTGCGCGCGAGCCTGCAAAGTCGCGCGTGGATTTTTGTGGCATTGGCCATCCTGCTCACGGTCGCCGTGCGCGTGCGATTGCGCGACATGCCGCTGGAGCGCGACGAGGGCGAATACGCTTACGCAGGTCAACTCATCCTGCAAGGAGTGCCGCCCTACAAAGATGCGTTCAACATGAAACTCCCCGGCACATACATGGCGTACGCGGCGAGCATGGCGGTATTTGGCAAGACTCCCACCGGGGTTCATCTCGGCCTCGCGGTCGTGAATGCTGCGACCATATGGCTGATGTTTTTGCTCGGCAGAAAGCTGCTGGATGCGGCGGCGGGTGCCACAGCCGCGGTGACTTATGCGTTGATGTCGTTAAGCCCTGACGTGCTCGGGCTGGCCGGACACGCCACGCATTACGTGGTACTGCCTGCAGTGGGTGGAATCTTGTTACTCCTGCGCGCGGTGGAAACGCGCGCGATGAAATTTCATCTGGCGGCAGGAATCCTGTTCGGCCTCGCATTCGTGATGAAACAGCACGGCGTGTTCTTCGGAATGTTCGGCGGGGTGTATCTCATCTGGGAGCGAGTCGCGCCGCGATTGCTTGGGCCGGGCAACGGCGGGCTCGGCTCGCGCCGCGCGCCGCGTCGGCGGGCTGGCGAGCCCATTGCGCTGGATTGGACTGCGTTGTGCAAGGCACTTAGCGTGTTCAGCGCGGGATGTGTGTTGCCGTATCTGGGAACGTGTCTGTGGCTCTGGCTCGCGGGCGTGTTTCCGCAGTTCTGGTTCTGGACGGTTTCCTACGGAAGCCAATACGCTTCGGGCATTCCGCTCGTGAAAGCGTCCGACGTGACGAGTGCCACGCTGCGCGCCATCGTCGGGCCGAACATCATCTTCTGGCTGCTGCCGTGGGTGGGTGCGGTAATGCTGTGGTGGGATGAGCGGCTGGATGAGAACCGCCGATTCCTGCTCGCGGCGCTGTCGCTTTTCTCACTTGCATCCATCAGCGTCGGATTTTATTTCCGCCAACATTATTTCATCCTGCTGTTGCCTGTGCTGGCGCTGCTGATCAGCGTGGCTGTGAGCAAAAGCATTCTGTTGCTGCGAGCCGACAAAAGCGTCGAACTATTCCTCGCGCTCGGCATCGTGGTGGTGGCCGTGGTGGCCACGGGCGCGGTATTAGTCGGCAACGGCTCCGTATGGTTCGCGCTGAGCCCTAAGAAAGCCGTGGAAGAGATTTATGTTTCCTCCATCTTCGGCGACACGCGCACAATAGCGGATCACATCCGCGAAAACACTAAACCAGATGCGCGCATCGCCGTCATCGGCTCCGAGCCGGAGATCTATTTCTACTCAGGCCGACGTTCCGCCACGGGGCACATCTACACTTACGCGCTGATGGAAAAACATCCCTACGCACTGACGATGCAGGAAGAGATGATCCGCCAAATCGAGGAAGCAAAACCCGAATACGTGGTGTTCGTGCAGAACCATTTTTCATGGCTGACTCTGCCGGACAGCGAAAAGAAAATCCTCAACTGGTGGCCGACTTACTGGAGCGAACATCTCGAACTGGTGCAAACCATCACTACACGACAGGGCGAAGATGAGATTTCCGATAAAACGCCGGAAGCCGCTGGCAGATCAGGAAACTATCTATTGGTGTTAAAGCGGAAAAAGTGACTGGCGGGTGACTGGCTGAAACCAGGGCCAGTCAGCGTTGTTGAATTGCGCTCGTGGCGTTGCTAGCGTTGCGCATCGTGAGAATCAAATCCCTCTCTGTGGCCATCGCGCTCGCGATGATCCTCGTCTTCAGCGGTTGCAAACCGGGGCGCGATGTGGACTCCGTTTCCGGGACGATTGAAGTGGATGATATACGTGCGGCATCTCGCTACGGCGGGCGTGTGGAAAACCTCTTCGCCCAAGAAGGTGATGCGCTCACTGGCGGACAGATCATCGCACAACTGAAAGCCGCAGAGTTGGGGGCGCGACGGGATCAAGCTGCTGCAGCGCTCGCCGAAGCCGAGGCTGGCCCGCGCAAGGAAGACATCGATGTCGCCAAGGCAGATTGGGAAGCGCAAACCACGCAACTCGAACTCGCCCGCGCCGATTGGAAACGCACGGACAATCTCTTCGAGAAGAAAGTCATCTCCGAAACCGAACGCGACCGGATGCTCGCTACCGCAACCGCCCTAGAGAAAAGCGTCGCCGCCGCCAAAGCACGCTATGATCAGATGCTCGCGGGCACGCGCGTGGAACGCCTCGCCCAAACCCGCGCCCAACTGGCCGAACTCGATGCGCATCTGGCCGAGCTGAAGATCGTCGCGCCGACGAATTGCGTTCTGGAAGTCTTGAGCGTGAAAGTAGGCGACGTGCTCGCCCCGAATCAACCTGTCGCCACGCTGCTGCTCACGAATCACATCTGGGTGCGTGTGTTCGTGCCCGAAACGTGGCTCGGCCACATCAAACTCGGCGATCTCCTGAAGGTCCGAGTCGATGCGTTTCCCGGAAATGATTTCGCTGGGATGGTCGAGCAAGTCGGGCGCGAAGCCGAGTTCACCCCGCGCAATGTACAGACCGTGGGGGAACGCGTAAAACAAGTCTTCGGCGTGAAGGTCAGGCTGGACAACGCTGAAGGCCAGCTCCGAGCCGGCATGGCGGCAGATGTGAGTTTTCCCGGTGTGCCGAAATAATTTAACCGCAGATGAAAACTGATAGGCATGAATTCCGAGGAATTCGCCAAAGAAATTAAGGGTGAAAACCAAACCACCATTACCACCTGATAAGCGGCCTCTGCAGGACCACTACGACAACTGGGTCTTTCTGAAGATTCAGCAAGAAGGTGACGTTTTGGAATTACGGTTTGACTCCAAGTCGGCATGGGGCGGCGCGGTAACAGTCGCGCTCGCATCTCTAATTTTTGGGTCGCTTATGTTTTGGTGGACCAAACACTGGGGGTGCTTCGCAATAATGATTCCAACGGCTCTCGGGATTTTGGGAATGAATTGGTATAAAACGAATCATGAAGACGCAGCCGGTGATATATTGCGACTTCATCTCCAATCGGGCAGGGTTGAACTTCCAAGGCAACGCGAAACTTTCGCACTTAACGATGTTACATTGAAACTGCAGATTTATTCTTTATCCGACGATGTCGGGTGTGAACTAAATCTTCAATCAAACAAGACGGGCAGACGAATTCCGCTGACAAAAACCTTGGGGAAGGACTCAAGAATTCTCAAGCTCTGTGAAGTGCTAGCCAAGTACGGGCTAAACTTTCAAGAAGAAGATCTCATTGATTTCAAGCGTGCATGATAAAAGTCGAGAATCTATCTAAACGCTTCGGCCACTTCACGGCGGTGGATGATGTTTCGTTCGCCGTGGCCAAGGGTTCAATTTTCGGCTTCCTCGGGCCGAACGGATCGGGCAAGTCCACGGTCATCCGCATGTTATGCGGGTTGCTCGAACCGAGCGACGGGCACGCGAGCATCGCGGGGTTCGACGTGGCGCAGCAGACAGAGGAGATCAAGCCGCTCATCGGTTACATGTCGCAGAAATTTTCGCTCTACGACGAGCTGACGGCTCATGAGAACCTGAATTTCTATGGGCGGCTCTACGGCTTGAAGGGCACGGCACTCAAGGCGCGTTATGACGAACTCATCGCGCTCACGCATCTTGAACCGTATCTGAACCGGCGCGCGGCCTTGCTCTCCGGCGGTTGGCGCCAACGGCTGGCGATGGCGTGTTCGCTCGTCCACAAACCCAGCGTGCTATTCCTAGACGAGCCGACCGCGGGCATTGATCCAGTGGCGCGGCGTGAATTGTGGGATCTGCTGTTCGAGTTTTCCAGCCAGGGCATGACGTTATTCGTCACCACGCATTACATGGACGAAGCAGAGCGGTGTTCGCACGTCGGTTACATCCATATGTCCAAGCTCGTGGTGTGCGGCGAGCCGGATGATCTCAAGCAATTGTCCGTGGTAAATCCGCCGAACACAAAGCGCATTGACGTGACGTGCGATCATGTGACGACGGGTTTGCAAGCGGTGCGGCGGCTGCCCGGTGTGCGCACGGCGACCGTGTTCGGTCAATCCATGCACTTGCTGGTGGACAAAGACATGCAGGACGCATTCATTCTTGCTGAGTTGGCAAAGAACAAGATTCCACATGCAGATATCCGACCCATTGCCCCGTCGTTGGAGGATGTTTTTGTAGCGTTGACCACCAATAAAAACAACGGAGCCGGGAAGATCAGAGTGAACCCATAATTATTATGTCAATCAAACGCGCAATAATAACTTTGGCCTGTGTGTTAGCGGCCATCTATCTCGTGATGGGAAGTGGTTTGTTTAGGCGCGCGCGCTGGTCAAACAATTACAGCCCATGCAAGATCGAACTGCGCCAACTTGACAGCGCTAAAACTCAGTGGGCGACTGAAGGAGGCAAAACTACCAACGATGTTCCAACTTGGAATGAGCTTCAGCCATACTGGAGGCGAACGCCTGCTTGTCCCCAAGGCGGAAACTATACGCTGGGGCGAGTGGGGGAACCCCCGACGTGCTCGGTGCATGGACGCGACCAGCAACCGACAAGCACGACGGCAAAATGAAAACGCCGCGCAAATTACCCTTTCGCGGTTTCACCGCCATTCTCTACAAAGAATTTCTTGTGGTGTTGCGTGATCCATTCACGTTGTTCTTCATGATCTTTCCGCCGCTCGTCGAGATGATCGCGTTCGGGTACGCGCTGGACACGGATGTGAAGAACATCAAGTCCATCGTGCTGAACGAAGATCGCACGGTCGAGAGCCGCCAGCTCATTGAACAGTTTGCCAACACAGGAACATTCAAAATTGTCGGCGAGGCGACGAGCGTGACGGAGCTCGCTGACTTGATTCGGCGCGGCAAGGCTTACGTGGGCATCCAGATTCCACCGGGCTTCACACGCGATCTCAATGCTGGCCGCAGCGCGAAAGTCCAGGTGCTTGTGGACGGCTCGAACTCCAGCATCGCGTCGTCCGCTCTGAACACGGCGCTGAATGTCGGCTTCCGTCGCTCGCTGTTGGTGGTGGCAGCAAATACAGGTTTGCGCTCCTTGCCGGTGGATGTGCGACCGCAGATTCTCTACAACCCGGAGATGCGCAGCCCGAATTTCTTTCTGCCCGGCGTCATCGGCATCGTTTTGCAAATCGCGACGACGTTCGCCACCGCGATGTCGTTGGTGCGTGAGCGTGAACGAGGGACGCTGGAACAACTGATGGTCAGCCCGCTGTCGCGCTGGGGATTGATGCTCGGCAAACTCGTGCCCTATCTCATCATCGGGATGCTGATGGCGGCGTTCCTGTTCACGATCATGCGATGGGTTTTCCACGTGCCGATCGCAGGTGATATCGGTGCGCTGATGGTTGGAACGTTTTTCTACGTGTTCACCCTGTTGAGTCTTGGCCTGCTCATCTCGACCCGCGCACAGAATCAAATTCAAGCCTTGCAGATGACGATGATCTTCATCCTGCCGTCCGTATTTTTCTCCGGCTTTATCTTCCCGCGCGAAACGATGCCCTGGATTTTTTACGCCATCAGCACCTGCATCCCGGCGACGTATTATATCGAACTAGAACGTGCGCTGATCCTGCGTGGCGCGAGCCTTGGGGATTTTTGGTTCAACCTCGTGATGCTTGCCGGAATGAGCGCGTTGTTGTTCAGCCTTTGCGCAGCGCAGTTCAAGAAGAAGATCGCCTAGCGACGGCGCACGATCTGGAATCTGCGCTTGCCGGAGGGGAAGTTTCACAAGCAAGATATCCTCAATCGAACTCGCGATGATCACCACCGAAACCGAAATCAGCGTTGTAATCCCCTGCCACAACGAACAGGATAACCTGCAACCGTTGGTCGCAGCCATCCGAGCCGCGCTCGACCCGCTCAAGCGCACCTACGAGATCATCGTCACCGACGATCAAAGCAGCGATGGAAGCTGGGCGTTGCTCAACCAAATGTGCGCCACCCTCCCGCAACTACGCGCACAGCGCTTTGAAAAACAATCCGGCCAATCCGCCGGACTCTGGGCAGGGATGAAAGCTGCACGGGGCAAAACAATTGTGACGCTGGACGCCGATATGCAGAACGATCCTGCAGATTTGCCAAAGCTGCTCGCGGGTCTGGACAGGGCGGATTGTGTTTGTGGCTCGCGTGTGGAAGCGCGCGGCAAAGGCGACGGCTTCGTGCGTGTGGCGTCATCACGCATCGCCAACGGAATCCGCAACAAACTTTCGGGCGAGACGATCACGGATGCAGGTTGCTGCTACCGCGCGTTCAAACGCGAGTGCATCGCGGAAGTGAAGTTCTTTAACGGCGGCCATCGCTTTTTGCCCACGCTCATCAAGATGGAGGGCTACAGCGTCATCGAAGTGCCGATAAGCCATCATCCGCGCGCGGCAGGCACGGCGCATTACGGTGTTTGGAATCGGCTGTTCAAATCCTTTTACGATCTGCTGGCCGTGCGTTGGATGAAGACCCGGATGCTTCGGTTCAAAGTGGCGGAGCGGGTGAATTCTTAATTGGTCTCTGCCTGTTTCCGCGCTTTCTCGTTCTTCGCCCGCTGCTCGGCAAAAAATGTTTGCAGCAATAAACGACACTCCTCCTCGCGCACGCCGCGGGTAATTTCGCAGTGGTGATTCAGTGTCGGAAACTGCAACAGATTCATCGCGCCGCCCGCTGCGCCGCCTTTTGCATCGCTCGCACCAAAGACCACTCGCGCGAAGCGCACATGGACAATCGCCCCAGCACACATGGGGCAAGGCTCTTTGGTGGCGTAGAGCGTGCAATCGTTCAGCCTCCAATCACCGACGGATTGCTCGGCCTGTGTGATGGCGAGCATCTCGGCGTGCGCCGTAGCGTCCTTGAGCAACTCCACCTGATTGCTGGCTCGCGCAATGATGCGTCCCTCGCGCACAACGACTGCGCCCACGGGCACTTCCTCCGCCTCGTAAGCCTTCGCCGCTTGTCGTAACGCTTCACCCATAAAGTAATGGTCGCTTTGCAGGTCAATGATTAGATCGTCCATGAATTCAGGCTAGATGCTCATGGCTGGAGGCGATAGAAAAAATCTGCTTTGGCGCGTTAACCCCTCCGACTGGACATGATCAAGGCAGCTTCCGCATCAGACTTTTCGCCCGACTGATCCAGACACTGTCGCGGCGGCGTTGGAACGCCGGTGCGTGCGGGTCTTCGGCGAGCACATCCTTGAGTTCAGCGCGGGCGAGGTCAGGTTGATTCTTGGCGAGGTAAAGCTCCGCGAGTTGAACCTTGGCCCGAGGATATGAATTATTTAACGCCACGTATTGCCAAGTCTTTAGCGCGTCGTCGGTTTCGCCTAAAGCGGTAAGTGTTTCGGCATAGGCCATGGCGGTGTGGTTATAATCGTGTTTGGGATTTTCACGAAGTACGCCCACCAACAGAGGCTTGGCTTCTGCAGGACGCTTTTGCCGCAGCAGGCATTGCCCAAAGTGCGCTCGTGTATCAATGTCCTGCCCGTCACGCTGCATGGCGGCGCGATAGCTGGCCTCGGCTTTGTCGAGTTTGCCGCGCTGGAAATAAACATCACCAAGCTTCGAGTGATGGCTTGCGTTGTCGAGATGATGGATCTGCGCTTGGAGTTCCTTGATACGACGACGATCCTGAGCGCCGGGAAGCTCAAAACCCTGCATTGTCGGCCCGCGAAACATGTAGAAGAAATACCACGCCGCCGCGAGCCCCGGCATCACGATCATATAGAGCACCCATAGCCATTCGCGGCGTCGCACGGCGTCAATAATCATCCACAGATTGAACAGCCCCAGGACACCCATGCCGCCAAATCCCAACCAATGTCTCAATTCATAAAAGATCGAAACTGTCGGGTTGTCGTAGGTATCCATGAGGCGGAAAATAGGCAGACATAGGAAAAGTGGCAAATAAACTTTGCAGCGCGCAGGAGTGACGACTTCTTTGCAGATTGACGAACCTCCAAGCGATTCCTAGCGTCTAGCGTAACACGATTCAAACACACCTATCACGAAATGAAAAAACTCGCTCTCGCTCTCACCATTGTTGCTTTTGTCATTGCTGGCTTCGCCGGGGAACTCGGCCAACCCGCATCACAGTTGAAGATTGCTGAGTGGGTAAAAGGTAAGCCCGTAGATCTGGCTGCCGCAAAAGACAAGCAGGTCGTGGTGGTAGAGTTTTGGGCGACGTGGTGTCCGCCTTGTGTCAAAAGCATCCCGCACCTAACCGAGATGCAGAAGAAATTCAAAGACGTATTGTTCGTTGGCGTCAGCACCGAGAAGTCTGATGTGGTGAAGAAGTTCGTCGCAAAGATGGGTGACAAGATGGATTACAACGTGGCGATAGATGAGGACGGCAAAACCAGCGTGGGTTACCTTGAACCATTCGGCATTGGCGTCATTCCCCACGCCTTCATCGTGGATAAGAAGGGCCGCGTCGTCTGGCACGGTCATCCGATGGACGGCTTGGATAAAGCCGTGGAGGAGGTGCTCGCTGGCAAACTCGACATCGAAACCGCAAAGAAACGCGACAACGCCATAAAAAAGCTCGAAACATTCTATGATGCCGCAGAATCTGGGGCTGATGACGCCATACTTAAAGAGATGGGTGTGGAACTCGAAAAGTTAGATGCGGAGTTAGGCGGCTTTAAAACCGGGGAGAAATTCAACGCGACCGAAATCCTCAAAGAAATCAAGTTCCGAGGTCTTCTGAGAAGCTACCATACCGCAGTCCGATCGGGTCAGTCCGGCACTAATCTCGCGGGCGTTGTGAAGCTCATTGATGAAAGTGCTCCGAAAGGCTTTGACCTCGCTGGATTCAAAGAAACCATGAATCTCTCTGTGACTTTCGCAAACTATTATTACGCAGCGTCAGGTAAACGTGACATCGACAAGCTGGCTGAATACACAAAAGCCATTTCCGAAAACAAGACAACCAACGCCGTAGTCCTAAATGAGTGGGCTTGGGTTGTTTTAACTGATCCGAACCTGACGAACCGGGACACCGCACTCGCGATCAAACTCGCGAAATCCGCGGTAGATGCATCCAGAGAAAAGGAAGCCAGCATTCTCGACACCTATGCACTTGCGCTTTTTGATTCAGGCAATATCTCAGAGGCCATAGTCCAACAACAGAAAGCCGTCGTCGCCGCCACCGACGAGGAAACAAAAAAAGAACTCAGAGATAAACTGGAGAAATATAAAGCAAAGAGTGCTGCGAAATGAGCTTCAACAAAAGCTGTCGCGCAAATACTTAACGCTCTTGCTGGCGATGGCCTCCGGGCCTTCCTCGAACTTGAAAACTTCCACGGACACGTAGCCGTTGTAGCCGACCTCGCGGAGCGCAGCGGCGATCGGCTTGAAGTCCACATCGCCAAAACCTGGGCCTTTGAGATTCTTATCGTTCGCGTGGAAGTGCGCGAAGTGTGGCCAAGATTCGCGGATAATCTGTTGCATTGGCTTCGCCTCGGAACACATCGCTTTCACATCGAGGATGATCTTGAACGCGGGTGAATTGAAAGGCTTCACGAACTCGACGGCTTCTGCGGCGGTGTTGACGAAGTTGGTTTCCGCCGGTGACAGGGGCTCGAAGCAGATCGTTACGCCTCGATTTTCTGCGCATTTCACCGCATCGCGAAACGTTGTTGCCGTCCAATCCCACGCCTGCTGATGCGAGATGCCTTCCATCACGTTCCGTTGTTTGGGCGAGCCGACAACCATGATCGTGCCGCCGAGATCAGCGCAGCAATCCACCAGCTCCACGAAATACCTTGCGGTGCGTGCTCGGATGTTTCCGTCCGTGTGATTGAGATACAAGCCCTCCGGCTTCACCAGCAGCCAATGCAGCCCCACGATCTGGATCTTGCTCCGCGCCGCAAGATCGCGGATGCGTTGACGCTCTGCCGCCGAGATGTCCGTGACGGCGTTGGCGAGAGTGAACGGGGCGATCTCGACTCCGGAATAACCCAACCGCGCGGCGTGCGCGAAGCTGTCCTCCAGCTTCCAGTCCTGATAAATCTCGTTGCAGATGGCGAACTTCACGCGCGCAGATTCGAGGTTCACGATTGCGAGTTCAAGATTCAAAGTCAGCGCGTGATAAGCACTCACTCTTGCGTGAGCCTCGCGCAACTCGACAGCACATCGTTCTTTGTACAAGCTCAACTCACTCTGGCATTGTTCCGGCTTAAACCAACTCATCGCATGAGACGACATCGGCAACACAGGCGAGGTTGGGGATTCACGCTGCTCGAATTACTACTCGTCATCGCCATCATCGCCCTTCTCGCCGGGCTGCTTTTGCCCACGCTCGGCAAAGCCAAACTCCAAGCCAAGCGCATCAACTGCGTGAGCAATCTTCAGCAACTCGGCGTGGCGTTCCATTCCTTTGCGCACGATCACGACGACAAGCTTCCCATGCACGTCTCCACGAACGACGGCGGCACGTTGATCTCCAAGCTCGGCACGAATGGCGTCCCCTACGAGATTGCGCCTGCTTACCAGCACTTCCAAGCACTCTCGAACGAACTCGTCTCAGCAAGACTTTTGATTTGTCCGGCGGATACGCGGGCAGCGGCGGAGCAATTTGCCGCATTGCAGAATGACAACGTGAGTTACCTCGTGGTGGTGAATGCGCGCCTCGGCAATTCCATCGCCGTGCTCTCTGGCGACCGGAACATCGCGGCCGCGACTGTGACCGGTATCCTGCAAACTACTCCAGACGATAATCCGCACGTCCGCTGGACAGACGAAATGCATCGCGGCCAAGGCAACCTCCTCTTCGCGGACGGTCACGTTGAGAAACAAAACAACCCGACCCTCAAGAAAACCTTCACGCTCGTTAGCACGCCGGTCGGGATCACGCTTCAAAGAAGTGGTGCGACTAGTAATACCGCCAGCGGGCAACCTCCACCGCAAGATAACCCACCGCAGTCGCTGGCTCCCGCGCCCACCACCAAGACTCCGCCTGTCAACGTGCCGCGCCCCACAAATTCGATTCCCATTCATCCCCAGTACGTAAAGCTCACCCCCGCCGTGGAGACAACTCTCACCAACACCAAGCCCGCTGCGGCTGCGCCGGAAAAGATTGTGACCAACGCGCCGACGCTTGTGGCCAAGACCACCGTGGTCCAGCCGCCAAACGAACAAGTGTCGCCGCTCGCGCCATTCGATCAGGACTTGGTGGAGTGGCTGCAACTGATCATCACACGTGGCTATCTGCTGCTGTTGCTGCTGTTCCTGTTGTTACCGGCCATCGCAACGCGGCGAGCATGGAAACGCTGGCAGGAGCGGCGAGGGAAGAACATGCCGGTGAAAGGAGATTTATAAAATCAAAACGAGACAGATGTGGTTTCACGCTGATTGATCTGCTGCTCGTGATTGCGGTTCTGCTTATCCTCGGCGTGATACTGATACCAAAGATTAGCGTAAGGACTTCGAGGTCACCCCCACGTACATGTACCAACAATCTCAAGCAAGTCGGCTTGGCGTTTCGGATTTGGGCAGACGATCACCAATACACTTTTCCCCAAGCGCTCTCCGTCACAAATGGTGGAGCAATGGAAGCCGTCATGGGCGGCAACGTCGCGGCGGTGTTTCAAGTCATGTCCAACGTAATCAACTCGCCTAAAATCTTGTTTTGCCCCACGGACAAGAAGCGAATTCAAGCGCTAACATTTGATCAAGCATCACCTTCAACGGGATGGCATAAAAGTGTTTCATTTCTCGGCAATTCGAACCTCACCTACTTTGTTAGCTTGGATGCGAAGGATACTTCCCCGGAGATGTTCCTTTCTGGAGATGACAATTTCTTGGTCGGCGGCAACTCAGGGGGCTATGGAGAACGCAGGTGACTCCAGGAATCTTGTCGCTCACAAAGAACGCTCCCCTCGCATGGAGCGACATCCGGCACGAGAGACAAGGCAACATCGGGCTGGCTGACGGCTCAGTGCAGGGATTCTCCTCAAGCGCACTCCGCAATGCTTTGGCAAACACAGGAGTTGAAACCAACCGCCTCGCAATGCCGTGATGCGCTGGTTTGAACCAGCCCCAAGCAGACACCTCTAATCTCATCTGATCCTCGCTAATCCATCAGCGAAGATAAGTGAAGATCGGTGTCTCCAAATTGGAATCATGTACAGGAAAGTCCATTGCTCTGCACCTTCGTCTGCTGGCATCTTTGTGCGGTTGCCAGATTTGAAATGAAACATTCCACACCAATCCTCGAAGTTGACAACCTCTCGATCCGCCGCGGGGCGACAATGATTCTCGACGCGGTTTCATGGCGCGTGGCACGCGGACAACACTGGGTCATGCTCGGCGCGAATGGTTCTGGCAAGACATCCTTGTTGAGCGCGCTCACCGGATATTTGATGCCGACAAGTGGCGAAATCTCCGTGCTAGGCGAACGCTACGGCGCATCGGATTGGCGGGAGCTTCGCAAACAGATCGGCCTTGTCAGCTCGTCCGTGCGCCAGATGATGGCCGAGGATGAACCCGCGCTGGACACCGTGGCCAGCGGCAAGCACGCGATGATTGATTGCTGGCACACGCCGCCACGCGCAGATCGTTTTCAGGCTGCACGATTGTTGCGTCAGGTGGAATGTGACTACGCGGCGGAGCGTCCGTGGAGCGTGCTTTCCCAAGGCGAACGTCAACGCATCCTCATCGCGCGCGCGTTGATGGCGCAGCCGCGTCTGTTGATTCTTGATGAACCCTGTGCCGGACTCGACCCCGCTGCTCGCGAACATTTCCTGCAATTCATCCAGCGGCTTGGCAGACGCAGAAACGCGCCGACGCTGGTGTTGGTGACTCATCATGTGGAGGAGATCATGCCGGTGTTCACGCATGTGCTGCTGCTCAAACGCGGGCGTGTGCTGGCTGCGGAAAAAAAATCTGCGGCGCTCAACAACGCGACGCTCTCGGAAGTGTTTGATTCGCGGATGAAGTTGACCCGCAGCAAAGGGCGTTACGCGATGAGTGTTTCAGCGAAGGCGAGCGTGATGGTGTGAAGCCATCAATTCGGACTGTTCACTTGTAAGCCGGATACTTCGAGAAGTCCGCCCAGCGCAG
>WBXK01000058.1 GCA_008933055.1 Verrucomicrobiota bacterium
GCGCAAACGCTTATTATCCTCCAGCAAAAAGATTGAAGAAAGCAGCCCTGAGATTTCCGCTTCAGTCAGACGAAGCAATGTCTCAAGCGTCTGCTGTAACGGCGCGCCGCTCGCGATCATCTCTAACACATGGTTATGATCCTCGAAGGACTTCTCTCGCTGCCGGAAAGCCAATCGCATGCAACAATACAACATCCACGTCGTCAGCCCGACAAATGCCAGGCCTTTGTACGCTTGAAAGTGGCTGATAGTTTCAACCTTGGGCGCTATGAGTCCGATGATATAATCGGAGGTCAAAATCCAGATTCCACCCAAAAGCCCATACGTCAGGCTCGTGCGCCGTGCCAGCCTCTTTGCCTTGTCAGCCATGATGATTATTTCCGGGAGCTTGTTTCTATAGGCGCGATATTACGCAGACACGCCATCAATGCAACTGCGGCATTTTCAGGGGTAGCGACTTCGCACTTGCCAGCACGCGACCAATGCCACGAACTATACACCAGCATGGAAACTATCATCGCCAACGGTCGGTCGACTGCAATCAATTTGCCCGCTACCATTGAAACCTTTCTACTCGCGCAAAATCTCCTGCCGCGCAGCGTCGTGGTGGAACACAACGGCGAAGCCGTGCCGCCATCCGAGTTTTCCAAACGCAGCCTCTACTCCGGCGACCGTCTGGAAATCGTAAAGATCGTCGCGGGTGGGTAATGTTTGCCGACCGCGTGGAGCACTCTCCGAAAAACAAAATTGAGTTTGAGCGCTTCACCCTTACCCTGCTCGCATGTCTCTGCTTCACCGCGCCATTGAAGATTCCATCGCTACCACGCGCCAGCTAGCTTCACTCGAAGCCCCGTTGGAACGCGCTGCCGCCATGGTTTCAGGCTGCCTGACATCAGGCCACAAACTTCTCATCTGCGGCAACGGCGGCAGTGCTTCCGATTCCACCCACTTCGCCACAGAAGTTCTCTGTCGTTTCGTGGGGGATCGCCGCCCCTTCCCCGCCGTCTCACTCACAGCCAACGGCGAATACATGACTGCAGTCTGTAACGACTATGGTGCGGACGAAATCTTTGCCCGCCAGATCTGGGGCTTGGCTCAAACGGGTGATGTGCTCGTCGCCATCAGCACGAGCGGTAAATCAAAGAACATCCTCCGCGCCTTGGAAGAGGCGAAACGTCAAGGCATCGAAAGCATCTGTCTGCTCGGCCGCGACGGTGGATACACCAAGGGCATTGCCACACTCGACATAATCGCACCCGGCAGCAGCACTGCGCGCATACAAGAGATGCATAAGATTCTCATCCATGTGCTGTGCGAAATCGTAGAGGGGGATTTGAGGTGAGATCGCTCTGAAAGCCAGGACATCTGTCTTGGTCTTTTTGTTGACACCGAACCGTTTGCCGCAATGGCTATCTGACATCTTCGCCCAGTTCTACGTTCCAATACGCGAGGTCAATGAAGTGTTTCCAGCTGTCGTGTTGATTCAGGCTGAAATTGATCTGAACGAACGGACGCCACTTGGGTCGCTTGGGTTTCTTTACCAGATGCAATCCAGCCTCCTGTGGAGTGCGGTTTGCCTTGCGCGTGTTACAAGGGATACACGAGCATACAATATTCTCCCAAGTTGTCGGACCGCCGCGATCTCGCGGGACAACGTGATCCAAGTTCAAGTCCATCCGATCAAACAGATGACCGCAGTACTGACAGGTATTGCGGTCGCGTTCGAAGATGTTATGGCGCGTGAATTTCACCTCCTTCTTCGGCATGTGATCGTATGTAAGCAACAGAATGACTCGTGGCAGCCGGATGCGAAATGAGATGGTATGAACAGATTCCGGATGCGGCGACTGTTGGGAGAAATTGTGCCAGGCGGAAAAGTTATAGGTTTGAAATGAACCATCTGCGTGGTCGAGGACGACCTGTGCCTGACCCTGGAAGAGCAGGGTGAGTGCGCGCCGCGCCGTGCAGACATTCACTGCCTGCCATAGCCGGTTCAACACGAGGACATGTTGGTTCAGGATTGAGCTCATGGTTTTACGACTCAACTGACTTTCCGGACGCTATCACGGGTGGTGATGGTATGTCAATTTTGCCCTTTTTAAGGGGGCGAAGCTGATGCAAGAGCAAAGTGTTGGCCTAAGCTCGTGATATAATCGTCAATCAAGTCTCGTGGATTGTGTTAGTTGATTTCGCATTTTGGATTCCTGCTTCGATAGCTTTGGGCGGCTCATCTTGGATCTTGGTGCTTGTTAAAATCATCTCACCCAACCTATGAATCCGTCCTTGCCAGCAACTCAAGACACCGCCTCGTTTCAGCCTTGAGACTCTCGCGATCTATTGCGTTCAAGCCTTGCGGATCAAAGCGATGGCGATAGTGCAGCCTGATCAGCGCGCGCAAGGGTTCTTGCAGCGAGCTCATGCCGGGAAATTTTTCCACTCGTTGCAGCCAGAGATTCAACGGTTCGGCCGAACCACGCATCACACCACGCGCTGAAATCATTTTTTCCAGCTGATAAAAGTCCGAGTCCAGGCCCGGCCAAATCTCGAGAAAAACTGCATCGTTTTTTTTGTCTCGGCGGCGTTTTCGGCCACGCCTGAAAGCGATCTGGTAGAGGAGCATTGCCATTCCAGGCAGGATGATCCACAGAAGATATTGCCGGATATTGCTCTGCCCGTTCCGTATTTTGGAGAACTCGAAGACAAATCTTCCCCATGCATCCTTGAGCCAGCGTAGCGGAGAGTGGCTACTTTTTTCCACTTCTATCCAAGATGACGGCGTGGTCTCGAAATCGAACCATTGCTTGTGCGCCTCATCCCAAACCAGTGTCCACGCGTGGGCATCACTCAGGCGCACCACGTAGCCACTACCGGATTCTTCGTGAACAGCGTAGCCGGTGGCGTAACGTGTGGGGATGCCAAGGCGGCGCAACAACAGCACCGTTGCCGTTGCAAAATATTCACAATGACCGCTGCGCGTTGTGAGAAGAAATCGGCTGAGTGGGGTCTGGTGGGCGTTCATGTCTCTGGGAGTTGATTGCCACATGCTGTATTTGAATCGGGTCGCGAAGAAGTCTTGCAGCACTTTTAGCGCATCGTTTGTACGCCCACGCAGGCCCAGATCTTCGATTACCAAGTCCAAGGCAGGACACTCTGCCGCCGGCACGGCAAGTTCGTCGTGCGAGACCAATGGGATGAACTTCGGATCGTTTGTGGAGCTACCTGAATTCCGGTCCTCAAAGTTTCTTCGCCCTTCGCCTTCGCGTCGTCCCCCAAAACCTCTGCGCCCTTCGCCATCGCCACGACCTCCAAAACCGAATCCCCCTCCTTCCCCCTTGTGCCCTTCAAAATAACCGATTCCCATGTCTTCATAGAACCTTGACCCACGCGCAAAGTTGAAATTCGTCCTTGAACTTGGGGGTGAATCAATCGCTGCCCCAGGACCAATGAGCGCATCAAACATCAAGAACCCAGGCCCCGTAACTCTGACCGAACCGGTTTTGTTATGTTCTACTGTGTACGCGGTAAGTTTCTCCAACCGCGTAGTGCCGATCGGAAGTGGGAGCAAACCGGAAGGGGCGCCTTTGTCGTAATCTTCAAGGTAACAGGCAATGCTGATACTCGATATCACGCTTTTCCCCGTTAGTAGTGTCCAGTTGCCGCTTCCAGTTGGCTGTTCTTCGGTTGTAGAAATAAAATCCTCCCGTGGCGACCCCCCGAACCACGTCTGATCGCGATATAAACGATAGCTTGCCTCGCGAAGATAGGCAGGAATGTTTTTGGGTTTGTTGGGTTGAAGGCGGATCACGATTCGGTCGGACAATTTCAATTTGCCTACAATGCCCATGGAGGTTCTGCTTTGATATGGGTTTTCAGAGCGGCGGATGAGATTTGCGAACCACTGGGAGTTCAGTTTGTTCGTGAGATAAGCTTGCGCTTGGGAAGCGCCGCGTTGACCGAAAAAACCTATGGCTACGGCCACGGCCAGCACCCCGAACCACACTGCGACGGCAAAACGGTGGGAGCGTTGTGTCCAGAGAACCCACGTCAGCAGGACACAGAAGCCCCAGAAAAATGAATTGTCGTCGGATGGATGGAAGCTCGCGGCCAGAAGCGTGGCGCAAAAGTATGGGTAAACGATGCTGAATCCACGGGAGATGGGTGACGGAAGGCCGAGGCTTTTTGCCTTCTTCCAACGGCGTTGCAAGATGAGTGAAATTGTCGCCAGAGGAATCGACTCGCGTGTGCTAAAAGTTTGAGCCACGAGAAAAGGGAAAAAAATCATCGGCAACCAGCGAATAACTTGCGCTGCAGTGCGGGCGCTGGCAGTGCTTGCGCTGCGGTGTGCTGACAGGGAAAGGTCCTCAAACATGTTTGTGAAGCTTGATGGCCCGTCATTGTTAGTGAACGAGTAAACGACTGCTGCCAACAAAACGAGAGAACAGAACGACCAGGTTTTGGTGAAATCGTCGTCTGAAAAATCCCAGCGCGTCTTGAAAACGTGTGCGCTTTCCAAGACCACCGTCATCAGAGCTCCCGGCAGCAACAGATCGGACTGCCAGCCCCAGAAAAGGAGCGTGACGCCGAGTAGTAATGGTGGCGGCTTCACTTCAACCTCGCGAGTTGTTCTTCGATACGTCCCACTTCCAACGCAAGAAATTGATCCGGTGCGTCGGCCATCGGGCCGGGATCGAGCGGGCGTTTGTCACCAAGTGTTCTGATGACCAGCACTAGGACGGGCAAGCCGTAAGATCTGAGTTTTTCAATAAACCGTTTCCTGGTTTCATCCCAGTCGAGCATCACACAGATGCAACCGCTCACAGTACCGGCATGGTTCATTACCAAATGTTCGAGCAGTTCGAATTCGTGCCCGTTGGCTGGCTGCACCGAGGCAAGTATTTCCAGCATCTGATCCGCATGTGCAATGCCTCGCCCCGACGTGAAACAAAACGCTTCTGACCCTACGAACAAAAGATCAAGCAATGATTCCTGTGTAAGAACTGTGCAAGCAAACGAAGCCGCTACAGACACCGCTTCTTCAAACGCCTCGCTGTGCGGGCGAGTTGTGAAGGTGTCGAGCACCAGCGCGTGCCGGACAAAAAATTCATCCTCAAACTCCTTCACGATGGGCTTGCCAATCCGCGCCCAACTGCGCCAATGGATGTGCCGGGGCGGATCGCCGCGGCGATAATCACGCAATGAAACGAACTCCTCGCTTTGTCCGATGTTCGAGGCCATCGCAACCCCACCTTGCTGATATTTCATTGAGCCGGGCAGAGCGATGGGCGGGATGGCGTAACGCTTTGGTAGAACCAGCAATGATTGCGGCAAGCATTGTTTCCGAAGTGCCCGATAAATCCCCATCGGATCAGGCCGTGCGAATGTGATGCCCGTGAAGTTCACCACGCCTCGCCGCAATGGCTTGAGTTCGATGCTGAGATCATTCTCCTGTTGTGGATTCAAGCGGGGAACATTCGTTTCCTTCACGTTTGCCATCTTAAATGGCGAACGAAAATTCCTGCGATCAAACCGGAATGGGCGTACATGTTTGTCCTCGTCGAGTTTATAGGCCTTCCATTGTTTGAAAGTTGGGCGCGGGTCAACCAGGTCTTCCATAAGCGTGAGGCCAAGCTGATTTTTCCGCGTCAGATTTTTAACGGAAATGCGATAGGTGATCGGCTGACCTGCGGTGGCAACACGTGGGAGATGGCGTTCAACTCGGAATCCTGTTTTGAAACCAAATCCGAACAGCAGCGATACGCCCATCAGTACGAAAAGCGGCATGAACGCCTGATAGCCCACCGCGCTTTCAGCATCTAAGCCCGTAAAAAGAGCCACAATCAATCCACCGATCATAGCCTGGCCTGCGATTGTAAACCTGCGCTTTATCCAAAATGTTGACCAAGTGATGAAGCGATACATCCGGTAAAGCAAGTGTAGGACGAGGATCATGGGAAGATGCGGTCCGGGGTGCGAGGTGTATGAAAAACAAGTCTTGCATCATCGTCCTTCCTCTCGAGATTTTCCCAGCAAATCGAGACCGAGGACGAGTTGGAGCTCAATGACAGAATATTCATTCTCACATCGCCGGCTTTATGCAGGCACTTTGATTTTCTTCACGATGTCCTCCACCACGCCGCGCGCGGTGAGGCCGGAGAAGCGCGCCTGTGGTTGCATGACGAGACGATGTGCGATGACCGGAACAGCGAGTTCTTGAATCTGTTCAGGCGTCACGAATTCTATTCCATCGAACAATGCCAATGCCTGCGCCGCTTTCATCAATGCGATAGACGCGCGGGGACTTGCGCCGAGCTGTACGCCATTTGCCGAGCGCGTCGCGCCGACAAGATCGACAACGTATCGTTTGAGTTCATCACTGATGCGGATGTTTTGCGCTGCATGTTTCAGCGCGGTCACGTCTGCCAGCGTGACGCAGGATGCCAGCGCCCCGAGCGGATGAGAGTTCGCCTGAGCCGTGAGCACGGCGACTTCATCCGCCGGCTCGACATAGCCAAGCGTGAATTGCATCGCGAACCGATCCATCTGGGCTTCCGGCAGCGGATATGTGCCACGAAACTCCACTGGGTTCTGCGTGGCGATGACGAAGAAGAGGTCGGCCAGATTGCGGCGCTCACCATCCACGCTCACCTGGCCCTCGCCCATCGCCTCGAGAAGCGCAGATTGTGTCCGGGCGGAAGCGCGGTTGATTTCGTCCGCGAGCAGGATATTGGTGAAGATCGGCCCCTCGTGAAAATGGAATTGTTGATCGAGCTGATTGAAGATCGCAACTCCGATAATATCTGAAGGCAACAAGTCTGGAGTGAACTGAACGCGCTTGAACTTCGCGTCTACTGAACGGGCAAGTGCCTTGGCCAAAGTGGTTTTACCCGTGCCAGGAAAATCCTCGAGCAACACATGCCCGCCGCTCGCAAGCGCGGCGAGAAGTTTGCGCGTGGGTGCGGCGTGCCCCTGCATGACACAGCTGATGTTGGTGGCGATTTTCTGGAAAACTTCACGAGCAACAGAAGGATTCATTGTTAAATTAGACAGCGGGATAGGTGAAAATATTTGGGTTCGGTTACTGATATTATCGAGGGAATCAAGCCCACAACTGCCGATCCAAGGAGCGCAGTTGGATCGCCTCGCTGACATGGTCTGAGGTGATATTCTTCGAATTGGCGAGGTCGGCGATGGTGCGTGAGACTTTTAGGATGCGATCGTAGGCGCGGGCACTGAGGTTGTAATCCGCCATGGCGTTCTTGAGCAATTCCTTCGTTCCCTCGTCGAGCGCGCAGAATTCTTTGATCTCCTTTGTTGCCATGCGGGCATTGCAGGTGATCTTCGGCTTGTGAGCGAAACGTTTTTGCTGCACCTGCCGAGCCGCGATGACGCGCTCGCGGATTTGTGCTGAGGATTCGCCAACCCCGTCGCCGGTCATCTCGCGGAATTTCACCGCTGGTACTTCCACGTGCAGATCAATGCGGTCTAGCAACGGCCCGGAAATGCGACCTAGATAATTTTGGATTTCACGAGGCGAGCTTTTGCTCTCATGCGGCATCTTTCCGTCAGGCGTCGGATTCATTGCAGCCACGAGCATGAATTGGCTGGGGAAAGTCATCGTGCCCGCCGCGCGCGAAATCGTGACTTTGCCTTCCTCCAAGGGCTGCCGCATCGTCTCCAGCACGCTGCGTTTGAACTCCGGCAATTCATCTAGAAACAACACTCCGTGATGCGCGAGTGATATTTCGCCCGGGGTGGGGTTGATATTGCCGCCCAGCAAACCTGCATCGCTCGCCGTGTGATGTGGCGACCGAAACGGCCGGCGTGTGATCAATCCAAGCCCCGTTGGCAGAAGCCCAACGATGCTGTGAATCTTCGTCGTCTCCAGAGCTTCATCCAGCGTGAGCGGTGGGAGGATCGTGGCGAGGCGTTTCGCCAACATGGATTTCCCCGTGCCTGGCGGGCCTATGAGAAGGAGATTGTGGCCGCCTGCTGCTGCGATTTCTAACGCTCGTTTCACGGATTCCTGCCCTTTGACCTCGGCAAAGTCCACATCGTCATCTAGCGGCTGATCAAAAATCTTCGCTATGTCCACGCGCGTGGGTTTTATGGTGATCTGGCCTTCGAGAAAATTTGTAGCTTCGCGGAGGTTCTGGATCGGGATGACTTGCAGGCCCGCGACCACCGCCGCTTCCGCCGCATTTTCCACCGGGACAAGCACGCCAACTTTTCCATCCTGCTTTGCTCGGATGGCGATGGGCAAAACACCTTTGCACGGACGCACTGCGCCAGTGAGCGCGAGTTCACCTACGCAAACGAAGTTATCGAGTTGGTCTGTTTCGATCTGTTCGCTCGCCGCCAACATGCCTAGCGCGATGGGCAGATCAAAGCTCGGGCCTTCCTTCTTCACGTCAGCAGGGGCAAGATTGATGGTGGTGCGGCCGTAGGAAAATTTGAACCCAGAACTGTTGAGTGCAGTGATGACGCGGTCACGGGACTCTTTCACCGCCGCATCCGGCAATCCGACAATCACAATGAGAGTATCGCCATAACCGGCGCTCACTTCGACTTCAATAGGATAGGCTTCGATCCCATTGACAGCGGCGGAACAAACACGGGCTAACATGGGCGGAATGTTCGTGAAGCACGTCGCCCGGCGCAATCGGATTTTTTGGGATGCATGCTCCTTCGCTTTATTCTCTCCTTTCGCTGTGACAGGAAATTGTGTTTAGTCTGCGGCGCATGAGTAAAACCGCACTTCTTTTTGCCGGGCAAGGCGCACAGGTAGTTGGCATGGGGCAAGACTTCGCCGCTAGTTCTCCCACTGCACAAGCGTGGTTCAATCGCGCCAACACTGCGCTGGGCTACGATCTCGAATCCATCTGCTTCAATGGCCCAGAAGCGGAGTTGACCAGGACTGAAAACGCACAGCCGGGGATCTTCCTCGCGAGCTGGGTCGCATTTGAATTGCTAAAGGAGCGTTTGCCTTTGCTGAAGATCGACGCCACAGCGGGATTATCGCTCGGAGAATTCACCGCACTGACGGCTGCGGGTGCGCTGACTTTTGAAGCCGGCTTGCGTGTGGTGCAACAGCGCGGACGGTTTATGCAGGAGGCGTGTGAGGTGACCAAAGGCGGCATGGCGGCGGTGATTGGTTTGGATGAAGCCCCGACACGCGAGGTTTGTGCTGAAGCCGGAGTGGTGCTGGCGAATCTTAATTGTCCCGGACAACTCGTTATCTCCGGTGAGGCTGAAAAGATAGGCAAGGCGTGTGAACTCGCCAAAGCCAAGGGCGCCAAACGCGCGATCCCGCTCACGGTTGCGGGCGCATATCATTCGCCGCTGATGGCCAGCGCCCAACCGAAGCTCAAAGCTGAACTCGCGAACGCAAGACTTCTCGCGCCCACTATTCCGGTGATCTCAAATGTCACCGCGCAACCGCACACATCGCCGGATCAGATCGCAGCGCGGATGGTGGAGCAGGTTACGTCGTCGGTGCGCTGGGAGGAATCCATGCGGTATCTGTTAGCGCAGGGCTACACGCGTTTCATCGAGCTGGGACCTGGCGCGGCACTTTCCGGTTTCATGAAACGCATCAGCAAAGAAGTCCAGATGCTCAACGTTTCCGATGCGGCTAGCTTGGAAGCGACGGTCAAGGCGTTGAGCTGAACGGGCCAACCGCTCCCCTATTTGCCCACGCAATAGAGCTTGCTGCCCGTGCGGATGAAAAGATTTCCCTGCGCCACGGAGATCGTTGATCGCAATTCGTTGTCATCCGTATCGCCCATCGGAATGACGCGGAGCAGATTGAACTCTTCGCCAGCATCCACAAGGTAAACGTCGCCTCGGAAGTTCTGGAAATAAATTTTCCCGTCTGCGCCCGTCGGTGAGCTTTCAAACTTGGCCATGCCGCCGAGGTCACCCGTCCACTCCACCTTGCCAGTCGCCGGCTCGATGCGCGTCAAAGTCTTGCGGTCTCCGTTCAACACATAGAAACGTCCGCCGTAGAACAGCGGTGTCGGCGTGTCGCTGAAAAGTTCTTTGCCTTCGCTTTGCCACGCAAGCGAGGAGTTGTCCACCTTGCCTGCAAGATTCACCGCGAACAATGGATACCGTTGCGGCGCGCAGACGAGCGCGATGTTTGAACCCGCTACGGGCGACGGCACGAGTCGCATGTGAGTTTTGTTTTGTGTGTTGAACGAACACCAGCGCCACAGCTCCTTGCCATTGCGCGGATCGTGCGCCGTCAGACAATCGCCACCTGCGATCAACAGCTGACCTTTATATGGAATGGGCGTGCTATATGCCTCGCGCGATTCGAGCTTCGCCTCCGTGGGGCGTGCGTGCCGCCAAAGTTCCTTGCCGGTCTTGGGGTCGAGCGCAAGCAGGTAGGATGCGTTCGGTTCAGTCTTCAAGCCGCGACCATGCACAGAAACGTCGCGTTGCAGAACCTGGATGAAGAGCTTCCCATCGAACAGGGTCGGACTAGAGCCGTAAGTCCATTGATAGACGAATGGCCCGTAATCCTTCTGGATATTGCGTGCCCAAACTTGTTTCCCACTGAAATCAAACGCCACGAGATCGCCCGTGCTATAATAGAAATAGGCGCGCTCACCATCCGTCGTCGGGGATGGTGATGCGTGATTGCTGCGTTCATCTTGGTTGAATCCCGGCGCAATCTCGTTGTTCCAAAGCAACCGCCCCGACTTCCGATCCAGTGCAATGGCACGCAGTGTTTTAGTTCTCAAATCGGTTGAGCTCAGGAAAATATTATCGCCCCAGATGATGGGGGTGGCGGCGGAAGGGCCGGGCAGCGAGGCGACCCATTTCACGTTGTTTGTCTTGGAGAAGTCGTCAGGGAGTTTATGCTCCGAGGAAGAGCCGTCGAAGCTAGGCCCGCGCCAATGCGTCCAGTCAGCAGCAAACGTGTAGGCAGATACACAACCCACTGTGATAACGGCCAAGAGAATGGTTCTGATTGGTTTCATAATAGGGAATGTGACGTTGTTCAAAACTCTGCGGTTCGATTTACTTGAAGTATTCAAAAGACGGGCACCACAGCCATCCAACCTGCTGAACCAAACTTGGCTTTGAACTTCTCCGCGATGGCTTCAGCCGAATATTGATTCTTGAAGAGAGCGAACGTAGTCGAACCGCTACCGGACATCAGCGTGGCTGACGCGCCGTTCTCGCGGAAAAATTCCTGATACAACGCGAGCACGGGATATTTTTCCAGTGCCGGTGCTTCAAGTGAGTTGTAAAACTCCCGCCCCGCCGTTGCGAGGTCGCCAGCTTGCAGCAGCAAAATCAGTTTCTGCGCCCGGCCCGGCGTCCCATTCAACGCAGATGGATAGCGCGCCAGTTCGCGATAAGCCCACGGCGTCGAGATGCCAAAGCCGGGATGGATCAGGAGAAAACTCGCACCGCGCATGGCCGCGAAATCTTCCAGCGGTTCAATCTTTTCACCTCGACCCGCCGCCAGAGCTGGTTTGGTTTGCAGAAAGAAATTCACATCCGAACCCAGTGCCGCGGCGATGCCGTGAAGCTGTGCGATCGAAAGCGGTTCGCCAAAAAGCTCATTGAGTCCTAGAAGTGTTGAGGCTGCATTGCCGCTGCCCCCGCCTAGTCCTGCGGCCATCGGAATGCGTTTCTCTAGATGGATACGGATGCCATCTGTGATGTGAGAGGCCTCGATGAACTTCATGGTTGCGCGATGGACGAGATTGCCTCCATCCACCGGCAACGCGGCTTCGTTGCACGAAAGTTGAATGCCGCTGGCGACTTTGGCAAAGGAGAGCGTGTCGCACAGATTCACTGGATGGAAGACGGTCTCCAGTTCGTGAAAGCCATCGGATCGCCTGCCCAGGATGTTCAGCAACAGGTTGACCTTGCAGGGGGATTTTTTAACATGCGTTGTCATCGGCGGATTTTTTTAACCACGAATCGTTTCAAATGACACGAAATAAAAAACGCGCCGAGCTGAATCGGCGCGTTTGCAGAAATTTGATTGAACTCAGTTGTCGAATACGCGAAAGCGGCTGCCGGGGACGAATGGCGCCACATCGCCTCCGCTGAAACCGATGGACGTGTCTGTGTCAAAGATGGAATCCTCATACAGGCCGGGCTTATAGCTGTCGGGATACTGCGGGTTCGGTGAAAGATAATCAGTGAACACCGGATCATACGAAGGGAATGGCGAGGTGATGATTTCGTAGATGCCGACGCCAGTTCTGGCGAGTGTGCGGTTCAACCCTCGAATCACTCCATGGCTGTAGTTGGCGGTACCGGAATTTTCGTAGGATGTTTGCTCAATGCTCCGACGCATCTCGGCGAGGCGGATGGGTTCGTAGATGTTGTTGAGGCCGCGTCCCAGTTTTTTCTCAGGGCCAGCGCAACCGGTGGCCAGCAACGTGACCAAGATGATAGAACCAAGGACCGAAAAGCTTTTTACCATATTAATTATGAGTTGTCGGACGCAGAGTATCGGTGCGGGTTTTCTTGTAAAGTCTGATTTCAAGTCACTGACGTTCGTATTCGCCCTTGCCGAGCCGCTTGAGGACGGTGAATCCCGCTTTCTTGGCATCGGAAACCGAGAGTGGCTTGAGTTTCATCGGCGAGCTGAAGGAGGAAAAAACTTTCCTCACTGGCTTCTTGCACGCGGGACAATTCGTCAGCGATTTCGCGGACAACGGGCGGTTCAACGTGAATGTCCCGCCGCACACCGTGCAGCCACCGTCGCACAATTCGTATTCGTAGATAGGCATACCGTTCGCATTCAAAGTCAGAAGTCTGACGGACAAAGTCAATCGCTCATAGAATTCACGGCTTATTCATTGCCGAGATTGACGCCATTAAAAAATCCGCCAACCTCGGCAGGTGAAGAATTTTAAAGCCATCGCCGCCATGTCGCTCAACCGCGTCATCGGCAACGGTAATCAGATTCCGTGGCATTTGCCCGAAGATTTCAAGTGGTTCAAGCAGGTGACGACCGGGAATGTCGTTGTCATGGGCAGAAAAACTTTTGAATCCATCGGAAGGCCACTGCCTAACCGTGAAACGATCGTGCTAAGCCGGTCGGCGTTCTGGTGTCCGGGGGTCAAAACAATCAAGAGCCTAGAAGAGTTGCCAGTGATCAGTGACGAAAAACAGCTCTTCATTTGTGGAGGAGCTCAGATATACGAGCAGGCATTGCCGCTCTGCTCCGAGTTGCTCCTCACGCTGGTGAAGCGCGAAGTGGCAGGTGATGCGTTCTTCCCCAGGTTTGAAGACCGCTTTGAACTCGCCGAAGAAATCCGTGACACGCCCGAGTTCAAAATTTTGCGGTATCAAGCCAATCAGCCTCTGTAGTTATAGGTTACAATAATGACCGTGAAATTCTTGAATCCACGTCTTCAAACTTTAAACTCGTTTCAAAGTCATTCTGCTGCATGAAATCAAAAAAACACGTCTTTCGTTGCGTTGCTTGCGCTCGCCAGAGTCTTTAACTCATTGGCCCAACTTCTGACCATCGAACCTGATTTTTTGCGGATGCTACAATCCTGAACCATGCCTTTCCGCAAGTGAGCCTGGTCACTGCAGGTGCAAACAATCTCTCCACTCCGTTCAACTTCACGGCATCGTTTGATTGCTTTGTCTATTCCCCCACTGGGACAAAAGTCTTCGGGCATGAGCGTGGCATTCGCTTCTGGAATTCTAACCGGCGTTTGCGGATGGATTTTAGCCGCCCGATAAATTTTCTAGATATTGATTTTATCGAGGGCTGGACAGTCACCAACGACATCTGAAGGTTAGACATGTTCAACAGCTCTGGTTTGTTGCTGGATTCCGACACTGCTGCGCCACGACTGGCAGACATTGTCGAAGCAATGACCTTATCCCAACCGACAGGCTGCATTGCGTGGGCGGTCGCATATCCTCCATCGGATGGTGATGATTTCGGGAGTCTTGATAAGCTGCGCTTTTACTGCCGTAACGGAGACGACGACACCCAATGTGATTCTTCTTTGCGCAACCGCAGCAGTTGTCTCGCGTCGCCTTTTGCTGCAGTAGCTACTGTTTCTTTGATGGCGTGGGGGCGGGTTTGATTGGACTGGCGTTTTGGGGATTCGATGCAGGCCTCATTGTTGTGCCGCTTTCCTTCATGAATTTTACCACCGGCCCGCCCATCAATATCTGCATATCAGCGCATTCGATATAGCCGGTGGGCGGCTCAAACTTGTTCGTCTCGGCTCGCGTGAATTGAATCTGCCGGAAGCGCATCACCACCGTGCCCTCATTTTCCCTCGTCGCCACGCACACCGGGAAATCGCGCAAATCAGTCGCGGTCCAGACGGTAGCCTCGGATTTGTGGCCGTTGTCGTCGGTGATGACGACTTGCTGCTTCAGGCAAAGATGACCCTCCATCTTTTCTTTGCCTATGGTTTTTCGCTCGATCTTCGCGCGGGTCAAGAACGCCTCTGCCTCGCTAGTTGGCATCTCAAGCTTCACGAACGCCCGCAGTTTCGGGAATGTGATCAGAGTCGTGCGCTTTTGAGGACGAATGATGCTCACCACACTGTCCAAGCCGAGCGGCTTCACTCTGGCGAGAGCGTCGGGTTGCACCTTGTTCCTCATCCGCGCCATGTTCACTTCGAGGCGGATTTTATTTTCGAGCAACATGAACGTCATCGGGGTGTTGATGAGCTCCTTGTTGTCTTTGCCAAGGAATTGCACCTCCACCTGAGCAATGAAAGCATTGTTTGTCCCGAACAAGCGAACGAGCGATGCACTGACGCCGGTCGAACCCGGCCCGTCGAGTTGAGCAAACGCTGGAAAAAAGGTTGTCGCCAGCACTGCGATTAACAGCCGCAGGCACCTCATTTCATCGCCGCCCAGACACGGTGGACATCGTCGTGCTCGTCTAGCGTGTGGAGGAATTCTCCAGCTTCCGACTTTTGTGCGTCGGTCAGTTCAGGGATTTGCTTGGGTACGTAACCGAGCTCGCTTGTCACTACGGTCCATCCATTGTTCTTGAGCCAAGTGGCAACGGTGTGGACTGCCGTGCGCTCACAAACAAACCGCGCGCCAGTAGCTTCCGCCGGGATGTCGTCATTCTGTTCGTGTGTGAGTCCTTCAAAATCATTCGCGCCCGCTTCGATGGCCGCAGCTTCACGATCAATGGCCGCGTCAGGATGATGCGCTTCCACTAGGCCAACATGATCAAATAGGAACTTGTTGCTGCCAGCCGTGCCAAGAATACCTTTCTTGAAAAGCACCCGGATTTCCGGTGCTGTGCGGTTAACGTTGTCGGTATAAACTTCGACGATGAGAGCGACCTTGTTTGGTGCATAACCCTCGAAAACAACATGTTCCATCACGAGTTTTTCGTCGCCGATGCCTGCGCCTTTGTTGATGGCGCGTTGTATGGCATCCTTTGTCACGCTCTCTTTTTTCGCCTTTTCAACAGCGGTGAAGAGTCGTGCATTTGAGCCGATATCTGCGCCGCCCATCTTGGCGGCGACAGAAATTTCGCGAACGAGTTTGCCGGTCGAGCGGCCTTTTTTAAGGCCTGCAACCAGACGCTTTGCATGTAACCATTGACGTCCCATACCGGAAGACTAGCGAGAAGCCCTCGCGACGACAAGTGGGCGTTGCGGGTCAA
>WBXK01000059.1 GCA_008933055.1 Verrucomicrobiota bacterium
GACGCTGGCACTGACCTCGGTGACAGTCGGACAATCTGGCGGCAGCTACACTTGCTTCGTCACCAACTCCGCCGGTAATGCGACAAGCAGCGCAGCGACATTGACGGTGAATCCCGCCATCATTGCGCCGATCATAACGACGCAACCAGCCAACCAGTCTGTGACAGCCGGAAACAACGCAAGTTTCACGGTCGCGGCTAGCGGCACAGCACCGTTGAGTTATCAATGGCGCTTGAACGGGGCTGACATCGGAGGCGCGACGAGTGCAACGCTGGTATTGACATCTGTAACACTCGGTCAATCTGGCGGAGGTTACACCTGCGTGGTCACGAACATTGCCGGAAGCGCCACGAGCAGTGCTGCGACCTTGACGGTCACGGCGTCGGCGATTGCTCCAACCATCACGACTCAACCTGTGAATCAAACAGTGACCGGCGGCAACAATGCAAGTTTCACCGTCGCGGCCAGCGGCACAGCACCGCTCAGCTACCAATGGCGTTTGAATGGCGCGAACATCGGTGGTGCGACAAACGCGACTTTGGCTCTATCCAGCGTGACCGTTGGACAATCTGGCGGAGGCTACAGCTGCGTGGTCACAAACATTGCCGGAAGCGCCACGAGCAGTGCTGCGACCTTAACGGTGAACGCTGCGCTCATCGCGCCGATCATTACGACACAACCACTGAATCGCACAGTCACAGCGGGAACAAATGTTAGCTTCATTGTCGCCGCGACCGGCACTGCGCCGCTCAGTTATCAATGGCGTTTGAACGGGGCTGACATCGGAGGCGCGACAGGCACGACGTTGTCTTTGAGCTCCGTGACTGCCGGACAATCCGGCGGCAGCTATTCGTGTTACGTCAGCAACGCGGCGGGCACGGCAACGAGCAGCGCGGCGGTATTGACTGTGAATCCTGCTCCAGTCGCTCCCACGATCACAACACAACCTATCAGCAGAACCGTGACGACTGGGACGAATGTCAGCTTCACTGTGACAGCGAGCGGAACATCTCCATTCAGCTATCAATGGCGTTTCAACGGCGCGAATATTTCCGGCGCGACGAGTGAAGCACTGACATTAACTAGCCTTACAACCGGTAATTCAGGAAGTTATTCGTGCGTGGTCACGAATGTTGGCGGCAGCGCGACCAGCAGCGCAGCCACCCTGACCGTTAATGCCGCGGTATCGCAACCGACGACTCTAACGTTGATCATCCACGGTCAAGGCACGGTCTCGCCGGACTTGCGCTCCGCGAATCTGAACATCGGCCAGCTTTACACTGTCACCGCAACTCCGGCGGCGGGTTACGTGTTCACCGGTTGGACAGTGCAATCTCCGTCGACTGTTCCCTCCTCACGCACGATTGCGTTCGCGATGGCCAGCAACCTTGTGCTTCAGGCAACATTTGTTCCAGACCCAAGTGTCGCTGCCGCCGGTGTCTATAATGGATTGTTTTTCGAGAACGATGTTGTCCGTCTCCACTCTGCAGGACAGTTCAATCTGGCGTTGAATTCTGGCGAAAACTTTTCCGCGTGGTTGCAGATCGGCGCGACGCGACTACCGTTCTCTGGAACCTTCGATGCAAATCTCACCGCCACCAACGTGATTGTGCGCAGCGATGGTTCACCACTCACGGTTGAATTGCGGGTTGGGCAAAATGGCGAAGCGGGACAAATTTTCGGTCGCGTCACGGATGGCGTATGGAATTCTCCGCTCTCTGGTGGGCGCGCCGCAACAACATCTCCGTTGGCGGGTGACTACACCGTTGTCATTCCCGGCACATCCGGAAATTCCGCTCTCCCAGCTGGCGACGGCTACGCCACGCTGCATGTTGCGTCGGATGGACTCGGAACGATGAGCGCCATCCTCGCCGACGGAGCAAGATTTTCGCAGAGCGCGTATGTCACCGAGGATGGCGACTGGCCGTTGTTCGCATCGGCGTATTCCGGCAAGGGCGTAATCGTGAGTTGGATTAAATTCGCAAGCCTTTCAACGAGCGATCTAAATGGAACGCTTGTTTGGATCAAGCAAACTGGCGCAAGCCCAACCAGCTTCCCGCTCGGCTTCACCAACTCGGCGAACACGATCGGCTCGATCTACATCGCGCCCGCAGCTAGTGGCAAGGCGTTGAACCTGTCTGGTGCCGTGATCAATTTCAGCGGTGGTAGTTTGAGCGCGAACTTCAACAACGTCGTCAGCATCAATGCTGGCAGCCAAGTCGTGAATCTCAGCGCAAACGAAATGGTTACAACAATCATGACTGCCGTGGGAAGTTTCACTGGCCAAGTTCGCGAACCCGGCACGGGCGCGTTGCACATGTATGGTGGCGTGGTACTCCAGAAACAGAACGCGGGTTATGGTACGATGACAGGTGTGCCAACCGGAAGCCGAGTCATCTTCGCTGCGCCTTGAGACGAATTACTCTAACCCGAGAATCTGTTTGCCTGCTGGCGTGATCATCGAGTGATGCCACGGCGGATCCCAGACGATCTCGACAGTCGCATCGTCCACGCCTTCTAGATTAAGCAGCTTCACCTGCGCGTCACCAGCGATGGCAGGGCCCATCCCGCAACCCGGCGCAGTCAGCGTCATCTTCACATCCACACGCGAACCGCTGGTCTTCGCGGGCGAGAGCTGCATGTCATAAACCAACCCCAAGTCCACAATGTTGACTGGAATCTCCGGGTCATAACACGTCCGCAACACTTCCCAGATTTTTTTCTCATCCACCGGTCCGCCCGACGACAACCATTGCAGGTCAATGTCCAAGCCCAGCGCGTCCGCGTCTTTGCCTGCGATGCGGAACAATCCTCCCGTGGCTTGCACCGTGTAAGTGCCGCCGAGCGTTTGCGTAATGTGGACTTCGGTTCCACTTGTGAGCGTATCAGTCGTACCTGCAGGAATGCGGACGACAGCGCAATCGCGCTTGAGTTGAACAGTTGAGGGTGAATTCATGTGGTGAAAAATTAACGTCAGTTGATTGTGGCATGAATCAGTGATTCCGGCACGTTCTGACCCCAGACGACCTTGCCGATGCCTGCTGCGAGAACAAATTTGACTTCACCCGCACTTACTTTCTTATCCAGCTTCATTGCGGCAAATAGCTTTGTGCGCTGCGCGGAATTGAGGGTCACGGTGGTCGGGAGTCCGGCGCATTTGAATAAGTTATTGATGCGCGTCACGTCCTTCTCAGGGAGTCCCGTCAACTCTGCAGATAATTTTGCCGCAGCGATCTGCCCGATGGAGATCGCTTCACCGTGCAGATATTTGCCGTAACTGGAAATGGCTTCCAAGCCGTGCCCAATGGTGTGACCGAAATTCAAGATCGCTCGCAGACCGCTTTCGGTCTCGTCCTGCCCTACAACCTCTGCCTTGATCTCGCAGCAGCGCGCGATGATTTCACCGAGCGTTTTGGTTTCTCGATGGAGCAACTTCGGCATGTCGCGCTCCAATCGCGCGAACAACGCCGCGTCATAAATGATTCCGTACTTGATGACCTCCGCGAGACCGGCGCGATATTCACGCGTGGGCAAAGTGGCGAGCGCATCGAGATCGCACAGCACGAGTTTGGGTTGATAGAACGCGCCGACGAGATTTTTACCCGCTTTCAAGTTCACGCCCACTTTCCCGCCGACGGAACTATCCACATGCGCGAGCAACGTCGTCGGCACTTGCACGAACGGTATCCCGCGCAGATAACTCGCCGCTACGAATCCCGCGAGATCACCCACCACCCCACCGCCGAGCGCAACGATGAACGACTTGCGTTCCAACCGATGCGACGCGAGCCTGTCATAGCAACTTTGCACGGACTTAAGACTCTTCGCCGTTTCACCAGCCGGCACGATCACAAGTGATGGTTCAAAACCCGCGCGCAAAAGAGAATTGCAAGCAGGCTTGGCGTATTCGCGCCCGACGTTGGTGTCTGTGATTATGGCGCAGCGGTTGCCGAGTTTAAGGCGCGCGCATTCAGCGCCAAGTTTGCCGAGCAAACCGGGACTAATCTTGATGTCGTAACTGCGATTACCGAGCGGAACATTGACCGTGCGCACGTCGGCAAGGATAAAGAGTCGCGGGGCACTGTCAAAGGTTTGGAGGCGTTACAACTCAATTGCCCCCGATCGCTCGAACTTGTAAGAGATCTGAACAAGATTTGACTCTCTGCGTCAAAAATCCCAAAAGGTAACATTATGAAAACCAAAAATCTGTTCCACTCGGTCACGGCTGTAAGCCTCATCACGTTGATGCAGGCTCTCGACAGTTCAGCGCAACAAGACCGTTTTTATATGAAGGCAGACGCAGGCGTGGTTGCCGCCAAGGATGTTGCGCTTGAAGAGTTCCTTGGGCCTGTTCCGGCTGATGCGAAACTTTCACTCGATCCTGGCGTGCGGCTCGGGTTCCGCGCCGGTTACGGATTTACAGACTGGTTCGCAGGTGAAATCGAAACAGGCATCATCGCGAACAAAATTGACGATATCAGCGGCGGTACCGCCACCGAAGTCAATGGCACATTCGCCAAAATTCCGCTGATGTTGAACGGCCGCATCAACCTTCCAAACAAGTATCGAGTCGCACCTTATCTCGGCGCGGGCGCTGGCGTCGCCAGCACCATTCTAACCGCCAACGACATCGTTGTTTCGGGGCGCGGAATGAATGGGTCTGTCACGGACGTAGTGTTTGTCTGGCAGGCATTCGCCGGATTACGCATCGCACTTGGCGAGAAAACCGCCCTAAACATCGGCTATCACTATTTGAACGCCGCTCCCTCGGACATGCGAACGGAAGATTCACTCCCTACTGGGGATCGTATTCGATTAGGGCGCTCTGAGACGCACGCAATAACCGTCGGCTTCGAGTGGAGTTTTTGAGCTTGGGGATAAGACCAGCGACTTGCCTTTCGGTTCAAATTCGCCAAGCTCGCGCGGTTGAAAAACTCGGCCATCCAATTACTCCTGAACAATCGCTGCTTCCGCGCGACGTTGGCAGGACTTATATTGGCGTCGGCATTTCCCAATTACAACATCCCAGGACTCGCGTGGGTCGCGCCTGCGTTGATCCTGTTTTGTGATGAAGGTAAATCAGGACGCGAGTCGTTACGCATCGGCTACGTGGCAGGACTAGCCTTCTGGTTGCCGACGCTCTCGTGGCTGCTGGAAATTCCGGTAACAGGTTTCCCGATTCTCGGCTGGGTCGCCTTGAGCGCGTTTCTCGCAATATATTTTGCGGCGTGGACCTGGCTGATGTCGGGACAACTCCGGAATGAAAATTGGTTGCTACGCTTCCGCAGCTCACTGCTTGGCGCGGCGGCGTGGGTGGCGCTGGAAATGATCCGCGCGCGATTTTTGAGCGGCTTTCCGTGGGACACGATTGGTAGTTCACAATGGCAACTCACACCGCTCATCCAGATCGCGTCGGTCACCGGCGTGTATGGCGTGTCGTTTCTCGTCGTCTGGGTTTCGTTGAGCTTGCTCTCAGCAGTGCGAGCGATGATTCGCAATCCAACCAACCGCTACGTTTGGATGAGCGACATGATTTTGCCTGTGCTTCTCGTCATCGGATTATTCGTGAACGGAATGTCCCGGATACGCCAGACCACGGATGCGACGGATTCAATCCGCGTGACCTTCATCCAACCGGCCGTCCCGCAGACTATGATTTGGGATTCATCCGCAAACAAGAATCGTTTCAACCAATTGCTCGCGCTCACCGGGAGCGCGTTGACCAACAAAACCGATCTGCTGCTCTGGCCGGAAGCCGCATTACCCGAACTGACCGATGAAAGTTTCACAGCGATCACAAACCTCGTCCAACGACACGGCGTCTGGATGATGTTCAACACGGACGATGTGGTGGAGAAAGCCAATCCGACACGCGACAGCCGCTATGATATTTTCAACGCCGCGTTCCTGTTCAATCCCGCCGGGCAATTCGCTGCCAGCTATCATAAACGCCAGCTTGTCATCTTCGGTGAATACGTTCCGCTGGTGGATGCCTTGCCCTTCATAAAATGGTTCACGCCGATCACCGGCAGCTACACTTCAGGGAAACGCAACAACCAATTCCAGATCGGCAAAGTCAAAACCGCGCCGCTCATCTGCTTTGAAGACACCTTCCCGCATCACGTCCGCGATAATGTGGATGACGAAACAGATTTCATGGTCAACCTTACAAACGACGGTTGGTTTGGCGAGAAGGCATCGCAATGGCAACACCTCGCCAGTGCCGCGTTTCGCGCTGTCGAGAATGGAGTTCCCCTGCTCCGGTGTTGCAACACGGGCATCACTTGCTGGGTGGACGAATGCGGGCGACTCCGCGGAATCTTGCGCGATGGGAAAGGAAACGAATACACGGCGGGCGTGGTGACTTGGGAGATTCCCGTCTTGAACCACGGCTCACGGGCGAGAACATTTTACAATCAGCACGGCGATTGGTTCGGGTGGGTTTGCGTGGCAATGAGCTCGATTCCGTTGCTCAAACGATTCAAACGCCCCAAATGTTAAAAAGAATTAACCCTGCAACAAACGGCTTTGCCAGCTCATCAGTTCCGGTGCGTGTTTGTCCCAATCCCTAGCTAGGTCGCCCAACACGGATCGGGGCGCGATGATGGTCGCGTCAATGCCCAAGGTGTGCGCCACGGAATCACGCTTCTCCTCCAACACATGAAAGCGGCGGCGCTCGGCTTCGGACGGACGTTGCGTGCGGTTACGGAGAATCTGCGGGAACGAATCTTCGGGATGCAGAAACGCAGCCTTGATCGCCTTGGCGATCCCATCGCGGCGACGCGGCGAAAGATGTCGCGGAAAGATGGCTTCAATCTCCTGATTCGCGGCTGCGGCCTCCGCAATTGCCACCATCTTCTCATGCGCGAGAATAAAAAACGGCGGACGGTTCGCGGCGATGGCTTCGTCCTCGCGCCATTGCCAGAGTTCACGCATGGCGGCAAGTCCGGCGCGATTGAGAACGTGACTACCTTTGATCCGCCAAACCGTGTCTGAATCATCCGTCGCAGGGCGCGAGCATTCGGCGATGAGTTGCGCACAGGATTCCGTATGCCAGTCGAGGCGATGTTTCTCCGTCAGTTCGCGCGTGAGATGATTCGCCAAATTTTTAAGATAATGCGTGTCGTTGCGGGCATAAACTTCCATCCGCTCGGTCAAAGGTCGCCGCGCCCAATCCGCCTTTTGCGGCCCCTTGTCCAACTTCACACCGAGAATTTTTTCGACAAGCGCCCCCAATCCAAACTCGCGATAACCGAGCAACCGCGCGGCGAGCATCGTGTCGAAGATCGAACTTGGCTTGAACCCATGGTGCCTGTGGAACAAGCGCATGTCGTAATCCGCCGCGTGCATGATGAGTTGTTGCCCGGAAAGCGCGTCGAGCAATGAATCAATTTTGATGTCAGCCAGAGGGTCAACGAGGCGATCTCCGGCGCTAGTGCTGATCTGTATGAGACAGATCTTCTCTGGATACGCGTGCAAGCTGTCAGCCTCTGTATCCACAGCGATCCAATCCGCAGCGCGCACCACGGGGATGAACGCTGCAAGTCTTTCTTCAGTATCAATCACGCGTGCAGATGAAACGCGAAACGCAGGCTCGAAGTCAAAGGCGTTTTAACTACCGATGCACAACAATCCCTGCGTTCGTGACTTTAGACTTTAGACTTCAGCCATTGAACCTTAGACTTCCCTTCTATGTCAGGCAGTCGTAGACAATATCCGTTTCATATCATCGAACCCAAGTGGCAGCAGACTTGGGATCAACAACAGGCATTCCGCGCCTTCAATCCGAACGAGGAGATTCCTGCGAACCATCCTTTCGCCGGTCGCCACAAAGTCTCCGGCAAAGTTTCCGCCGCGCAGTTGCCACCCAAGTTTTACATCCTCGATATGTTCCCCTACCCGTCCGGCGCGGGATTGCACGTTGGGCATCCCGAGGGTTACACCGCCACGGACATTCTCGCCCGCTACCGCCGTGCCTGCGGCTTCAACGTCCTCCATCCGATGGGTTGGGATTCGTTCGGCCTGCCCGCTGAGCAATACGCCGTCAAGACTGGCCAGCATCCGCGCGTCACCACCGAGGCGAACATCGCCAACTTCACACGCCAGATCAAAAGCCTCGGCTTCAGTTACGACTGGTCGCGCGAACTCGCCACGACCGATCCGGATTATTTCAAGTGGACGCAATGGATTTTTTTGAAGCTTTACAACTCGTGGTTCAACCCTGAGACGAATAAAGCTGAATCCATCGATACACTTAAGTTCCCCGCGGATTGCACGACGGAAGAAAAGAAGCGCGGCTATCGCGATTCCAAACGCCTCGCGTATGTCAGCGAAGCGCCTGTGAACTGGTGTCCCGAGCTCGGCACGGTGCTGGCCAACGAAGAAGTCATCGACGGCAGGAGCGAGGTTGGCGGCTTTCCGGTCATCCGCAAGCCGATGCGCCAATGGATGCTTCGCATCACCGCCTACGCCGAGAAGCTTCTCGCCGACCTCGACACGATTGACTGGAGCGATTCGCTCAAGGAAATGCAACGGAACTGGATTGGAAAGAGCGAAGGCGCGTTTGTTGATTTCCAAGTTGAGGGGCATTCAGAGAAGATACGGGTCTTCACGACCCGTCCCGACACACTCTTCGGTGCGACTTACATGGTATTGGCACCTGAGCACCCGCTTGTTGAATTGATTGCTCCCGACAATAGCATTGAGTGGGCAAACATTGAACAATACCGCGCAGCAATCGCCTCAAAATCCGACCTGGATCGTACCGAACTCGCCAAAGAGAAGACCGGAGTGTTCACCGGCGCTTACGCCATCAACCCCGTCAACGGCGAGAATATTCCCATCTGGATTGCAGACTACGTTCTCGCCAGCTACGGGACTGGCGCCATCATGGCCGTGCCGGCGCACGACACGCGCGACTTTGAGTTCGCGACGAAATTCAATTTGCCGATTTTTCAGGTAGTCCAACCGCCCGATCCAAGAACAGATTGGCAAGGCTACACTGATGATGGTACCTCCGTGAATTCGACCGCGCCGGAGATTTCCATCAACGGCCTGCCCACCTTCGAAGCCAAAAAGAAAATCACCGCCTGGCTCGAAGCAAAAAGCCTCGGCAAAAAGACCATCAACTACAAACTCCGCGACTGGCTGTTCAGCCGCCAGCGTTACTGGGGTGAGCCATTCCCGATTATCTGGAAGAATGACGCCGCCGGAAAACTTTATCACGAAGCGCTGACGGAAAGCGCGTTGCCCGTGTTGCCGCCCACGCTCGAAGATTACAAGCCCACCGCCGACGGCCAACCACCGCTCGCCCGCGCAAAGGATTGGTTAAATCTCCCCGACGGCTCGGTGCGCGAAACCAACACCATGCCCCAATGGGCTGGATCGTGCTGGTATTACCTCCGCTACCTCGACGCCAAGAACACCGATGCATTCGTCGGCAAGGAAGTAGAGAATTATTGGATGAAATCTGGCGGAGGGAAGCCCGGCGTTGACCTTTACGTTGGTGGAACGGAACACGCTGTGTTGCACCTACTCTATGCGAGGTTCTGGCACAAGGTGCTGTTCGATCTCAATCTGGTTTCCACTGCAGAGCCGTTCTTCAAACTTGTCAATCAAGGACTCATCCTCGGTTCTGACGGCCAGAAGATGTCCAAGTCGCGCGGCAACGTGGTGAATCCGGACGACGTGCTGGTGGAATACGGCGCGGATGCGTTCCGGCTTTACGAGATGTTCATGGGCCCGCTGCAAGACACCAAGCCGTGGAACACGAGCGGCGTCGCGGGTGTCTATAAATTTCTTGGTCGAGTCTGGCGTTTGTTCGTGGACGAACAGAGCGAGGTTGAATTCGAGCAAGCGGAGACAACCACCGAGTCACCGAGGCACGGAGAATTGCTGAACCTGATCAAGCTCCACGCGGCTATCAAAGACGTCGCCTCCACGCCCGCGCAACTCAAGACGCTCCATGCTTGTATCAAGAAAGTCACCGAAGACCTCGATGGAATGCGCTTCAACACAGCCATCTCCGCCATGATGGTTTTCATCAACGACGCAATGACGTGGGAAACAAAACCCGTCAGCGTATTGAAAACGTTTCTCCAATTGCTCGCACCCTTCGCGCCGCATCTGGCGGAAGAATTGTGGGCAAAGCTGTCGGCTGTCAACTCTCAGACCTCAGCAAGCCTGCAGTATTCAGCCTGGCCAATGTTTGATCCGACCCTGCTCGTCGAGAGCGAGATTGAGATCCCCGTCTCCTTGAACGGCAAGATGCGCGATGTGATCAAGGTCTCCGTCGACGCCGACAACGCCACGCTCGAAGCCCTCGCGAAGTCAGCCGAAAAAGTGCAACCGTTCCTCGAAGGCAAGACAATTAAGAAGATCATCATCGTGCCGAAGAAGATGGTGAACATCGTGGTGACCTGAGAATAAAAAAGAAGACGCGGTTGGTGATGTTCGCACAGCCGCGTCTTGGTGATTTTACTGGAGCTTGAGGATTAGCCGATGCCGATGCGTTTGCCCTCTTTCTTGGCGTTGTGTTGTTCCTTGATCCACTTGTAGGTGGCGGCGAGGCCTTTATCGAGAGTGGTGTTGGGCTCCCACTTGAGAACTTTCTTGATAAAAGTGTTATCGGAGTTGCGACCTGCTACGCCTTGCGGCGCGCTGAGATTGTAACTGCGCTTCATCTTCACACCGGCGATCTTCTCGACCTTGCTGACGAGTGTATTGATGGAAACCAGTTCGCTTGAGCCCAGATTAATTGGCGTGGCGATGAGATCGTCGCAGTGTGTGATCATATCAATGCCCTTCACGCAGTCATCAATATACATGAAGCTCCGGGTCTGTTCGCCATTTCCCCAGATGTTGATGCTCAAATCTTTTTTATCAATCGCCTCAATGATTTTGCGACACATCGCAGCGGGAGCTTTTTCGCGTCCACCGTCCCAAGTGCCGTTCGGGCCATAGACGTTGTGAAAGCGCGCGATAAAGGTCTTCATCCCGCGCTCGTGCCAATATTCTTCGCAGAACATTTCGCTAATGAGCTTCTCCCAACCGTAACCGCGCTCGGCCATAGCAGGGTAAGCATCGGATTCTTTTAAGGCGCGAACCTTCGGGTCCTTTTGCAACAGAGTATTGTAGGCGCAGGCGGATGAAGAATAGAAGTAACGGCGCGTGCCCGCCTTATAAGCCGCTTCGACCATGTGGGTATTGATAAGGATGGAGCGCAAGCACTCGACGCGGAATTTTTCAATGAAACCCATGCCGCCCATGTCAGCGGCGAGGTTATAGACTTCAACTGCGCCTTCACAGACGCGATGGCAATTCTGTTCATTGCTTACGTCGAGGCAGAAGTTCTCGACGCCGGGCACGGTGAGATACCATTCGTAGATCGGCTTTTTATCCACCGCGCGGATGTTGGTGAAACCATTCTTCGTGAAGTGCAGGGCGAGGTTTCCACCGATGAATCCCCCTGCGCCAGTGATAACGATCAAGTCGTTCTTCTTCGTGGGCGGGGTCTTCTCAACAATACGTGTGTGTGTGTGCATGATTGATAAATTGAGTTAATTCAAGGCCTAGAGTGCCATGCCACCGGCTTCCGGGCAATCCCCATTCAACTCTCAATCCGACACACAGCGGCAACCCAACACTTTTCCCGGTCAAACTACCAATTGTCGAAAAACCTCCATTGCACACCTTGCCATTATCATCGCCCGATTCTATTGTCCAGCATAACGAAACTTTCGACCCTATGAGACAACGCATAATTTACGGATTGGTCACCACGGTCCTAGCTCTGAATCTGCTATTAGGCGCGCGGGTTTATTTCTCGACCGCATCGGCTACGGAAAAGGATTCGCCGTATCCAAATTTGGAGCTGTTCTCCTTCGTCATGGAAAAAGTCCGCCGCGATTATGTGGACGGAACAAATCTCACCTACCAGCAACTCGTTCATGGTGCGTTGCGCGGCATGGTAGATACGCTTGACCCACACAGCGAATTCCTCGACCCCGAACGCTACAAAGAACTCCAGAATGATACTCAGGGACAATTCGGCGGCCTCGGCATCGTAATCCAAATCCGCGACGGCTACGTGACCGTCGTGACGCCCATAGAAGACACGCCCGGCTATCGAGCAGGTATTCTGGCTGGAGATCGCCTCATAAAGATTGACGGCAAGAGCGCGGAAAAAATGTCCGTTGAAGATGCAGTGAAACTTTTGCGTGGCGAACCCGACACCGACGTGACTCTCACAATGCAACGGCCTTCCTCCAAGGAGACGAAGGAATACACACTCACACGCGCTGTTATCAAGGTGGACATGGCCAAAGACGTAAACGGTAAAAAAGAATTTCCCCTACTCGATCACAAGATAGGCTACGTTAAACTTACTCAATTCGGCGAACGCACGAGCGCCGAACTGGATGCTGCATTGAAAAAAATGAAGAGCGTAGGGATGCAATCGCTCATACTTGATCTACGCGGCAATCCCGGCGGATTGCTTGATCAAGCGGTGGAAGTCTGCGAGCGTTTTCTCCCACGCAATCAACTCGTCGTCAGCACCGAAGGCCGCAGCCCGACCAAAAACACCGAGCGTAAAGTCACCGGGCGCAATGGAGAATTCCGCGATATGCCGATGGTTGTCCTCGTCAACTACGGGAGCGCGAGTGCGTCTGAAATCGTTTCCGGTTGTCTTCAAGACTGCGCCGCACTCGGCAAAAACAAAGCCATCATCATTGGTGAAAAAACTTTTGGTAAAGGTTCTGTGCAGGAAATCATGCCATTGGAAGGTGGCTCAGCCTTGCGCCTCACCACTTCCAAATACTACACGCCCAGCCATAAGGTCATTCACGAGCACGGCATCACGCCAGATATCATCGTCCCCATGAGCGATGAAGAAGAACGACTTGCCAGACTCCGCGTAACTCCCGGCGGTGCTGAATCCGTTGATGAAAACGAACGCGAACTCGTCCGTAACGCCCGTGATCCCCAACTAGAACGCGCTATGGACGTGCTCAAAGGCGTCACGCTTTTCACCGAGAGATCTCCGATTTCTAGCAGCCACGCCAAGTCCGGCAAGATTGCCTCGCGATTCGGGCGAGATTGATTCGAGGTCACGAAGTCGGATGGACCATCAATTCAAAGCTACTGCGCGCTGACTCGATAGTTTCGCTGCCTCGCCGCTGTCGCTTCGAATATTACGATCTCACAGTTTGTGGTGGTTGCTGGAATGCTCGTCAGTGGAAGCCAGGTTCCGACTTTGAGCGAGTTCCGGTAAAATACGTTGTAGGACTGGCCATGCCACGCAGTAAAACGGATCGCGACTTGTGAATTGTTACTGCGAGAGATCTGCAGCAACGGCGGAACAAGATAATTGAGCTCTAGCACGGGTGCGTTATTAGCATCTTCACGCGTTCCAAAACGGCGGGCGGTGAAGCGCGGAAATTCATCTGCGCTGCGCAACATCCAACCGTGATTAGTTGAAGGTTTGTCGATCCACAATTGCACATCATCCACCATCTCCGGTGTTGACGGGAAAACATAGGGCGAGTTCGCTACGTCATAGACGATCTCGAATGAGCTTTCGATGGGAGAATAATCCGCCCCCGGTTGTCCTCCTGGCTCGCCCCATTGATTCGTCGGGTAGAACGCGTACAGCCATGTAGCTTCACCTGCAGTCGCGGTCACGCCCTGTCCTGGTTGAGTCACGGGGATTTTATTTCCTTCGCCCCACGGCCTAAACATCCGATGTAATCCAAATGCGGTGAAGTCGTATCCATCAATCGGCTGTTGCGTGACTTGAACGATAAGTTTCGCAGATTGGATCACTGTGTTTGTCGGCAGGCTGGAAAGGTCGAACCGCAACAATGCTCGTGTGCGTGGACCGTTCTGAGTGGTGCCCGCGTTCATGCCGACGAAGCCACCCATGTTGTTCGTGGGCGAGACTTCCAGCAGTGATGTATCTGCGACGGGAATGAATTGATTGGTGGCGGCGATGCCATCCATCGCAGTCAGGCAAACCCCTTTCAAAATGATTGTTGCTAAAAACGCTCCTCGGTTCATGGCGACGATGAAATACAGAACTTCACAGCAGTCCGAGTTCGCCACGAATAGCCACGCTATCTATTGTGGAGACGCCGCCAGTAAGAAGATTTTCGCCTACCACATCATAGCCAGGGATGATGCGGTTCAATTGATTCTGGGTGGCACCGAGATGTTTTCGGATGACTTCGCCAAGAACGGATCGGTAATCAATCGAACGGCGGAGATAACCTGCGGTGACGGGGTTGACCGTGCCTGCGCCTTCGGCAAAGCCTGCGGCGAACATGGTGCCGCAAGTCGCACCGCTGGTGGTACGCGGACCTGGTTTCCAGGGAACATTATCAACGGGACTGCAACCGAACACACCGTTACCGTTCGTCGAGCCGTATCCCTTCACGCCGCCACCTGCGACATACATTACACCGGCCTCGGCGTGATCTGTGCCAGCATCGTTATTCTCCACCGAGGTGCGTCCAAACTCGGAGAAAGTGACCACGATTGTGTTATCCCAAGTCGCTTTATCCGCATAGCGCAGGAAATATTTTCTCAAGGCATACATCGCCCAACCGACTTGTTGCAATAGGTTGGCATGACCGCCAGTCGCTCCGCCTTGATTGGTGTGCGTGTCAAACCCGCCCAATTCCGTGCCAGCGATGATCGCGTCCGTCTTGTTCAAGATCATCGCTGCGGCCTTCAAGTTGTTCATGAAGCCCGTTCCACCGGAGTTGTAAGCACTGGTTGGAACAACCCTCTTGTTGTTGTTTGCGGGTCCGACGGGTCGCACCGAGCCGCCGTTTTTTGCGTCAGTCGTTGGGAACAGGTAGTAACCTTGTCCGCCGTTGGCATTAGTCCATTCCGTATCGTTGTCGGTGTTAGGATCGTCCCGGAAAACATTTCCGGTCTCGTTGAAATCCAGATTACCAAACACTCGTAGCGTGTTGGTCATGTTCTCATACTGCATGTCTAGCATCTCACGGCTGAGTTTCTTGGAGAACGGATGATAATTCGCGCTCGCGATAGCGTTGAATGCCTTGTTGTCACCAGTGGTCGTGGGAATACCGAGTAGATCGTAGCGCGTCGGGTTAGTGAGATTAGTCATGGCCGCTGCCGAGCCGCGCATAATGAGTGGCAACGCCGATTGGATCGTAACACCAGTGAGCGGCGCGGTGTTAGCGAGACCGGATTCGATGATGGTGCGATAGAAGATGCCGTCCTTAATGAGGTTCTTGTTGGGGCTGCCGTTCTCCCAATAATTCTGGGAGTCAAAGTGCGATCGAGATTGTTTGGGATACGCCACGCGATGGATTAACGCGAGATCGCCCGCATGATAGACTGGCGCGAGGAACTTCAACGCCGGGTGCAGTGC
>WBXK01000060.1 GCA_008933055.1 Verrucomicrobiota bacterium
CATAAGGCTCAACCGCCATGCGGAGACGTGGGAAGACTTGAGGATTGTTCGACAGCGCTCGTTTCGCGCCTTGCCAAAGTTTTTCCTTCCTCGCAGACTGAGCTGAACTTTGAAGAAGGTTTAATCGCATGAGCAACCAGGCCAAACTCGAACTCGATGGAAAATCTTACACGCTGCCGGTAGTCATCGGCACCGAAGATGAAAAAGCGGTGGATGTGTCGGCGTTGCGCGCTGACACAGGGTACATCACTCTAGACGAAGGCTACGGAAACACAGGTGCGTGCAAGAGCAAGATCACCTTCATTGACGGCGAGAAAGGTATCCTGCGCTATCGCGGAATCTCCATCGAGGAACTCGCTGAGAAATCTTCTTTTGTTGAGACTGCGTATCTCATCATCTACGGCCATCTGCCGACGAGCGCAGAGCTGCAGAAGTTTTCCGACCTGCTGACGTCGAATCAGAATTTGCATGAGGACATGAAGTATCACTTCGAGGGATTCCCCTCATCCTCCCATCCTATGGCAATCCTCTCTGCGATGATCAACGCGGCGAGTTGTTTTTATCCCGATCTGATGCAGGGCGATCGTAGTCACTTCGACGAACACGCAGCTCGGCTAATCTCGCAGGTGCGGACCATCGCGGCGTTCTCGTATCGCAAGTCCGTCGGTAAGCCGATCATCTATCCGAAGAATGGCTACAAGTTCACTGCCAACTTCCTCCACATGCTGTTCTCTGATCCCTATGACGATTATGAGATCAAACCTGAAGTGGCGCGTGCGCTGGATCTGATTTTCCTGCTGCATGCCGATCATGAGCAGAATTGTTCTACCTCTACTGTGCGCATGGTGGCGTCCAGCCAAGCGAATCTTTACGCCAGCTGCTCGGCAGGTGTTTGTGCGTTGTGGGGGCCTTTGCACGGCGGTGCGAATCAAGCTGTGGTCGAGATGCTTCAACAGATTCACGCGTCCGGGGACGATGGTTCGAAGTTCATCGCTGCTGCGAAAGATAAGGCGAGCGGCAAGAGGCTCATGGGCTTCGGACATCGCGTCTATAAGAACCACGATCCGCGAGCCAAGATCATCAAGAAGTCATGCGACGAAGTGTTGCGCTCGCTGAAAATTGATGATCCGTTGCTGAATATCGCGGTCAAACTTGAAGAGGTCGCTCTCAGGGACTCTTATTTCGTGGAACGGAAACTTTACCCGAACGTGGATTTCTACAGTGGCATCATCATGCGCGCTCTGGGGATTCCCGTGGAGATGTTTACGGTGTTGTTCGCGATCGGGCGGATGCCTGGTTGGATCGCTAATTACAAAGAGATAGCGGATGATCCGAAGGGTCGGATTTGTCGTCCGCGCCAAGTGTATGTGGGTCAATCGTTGAATTCCTACGTGCCGATGTCGACGCGGAAGTAGTCGTATAGCGGCACACCATGAAGCGTATCCTCGTAATTGATGATGAAGTATGGCTGGTGGAAATGGTGAAGATGGCGTTGAACCAGCGCGGTTACGAAGTTATTGAAGCGAATGATGGACCTCAGGGTGTGGAGATGGCGCGCAAGGAGCTTCCTGATCTCATTCTCTGTGACGTGAACATGAAAAAGTTGGACGGCTATGGCACGCTCTCCGCCCTTCGCAATGAACCTTCCACTGCTACAATTCCATTCATCCTAATGACTGGCATGGCAGACAATGCTGGAATGCGGCAAGGGATGGAGCTCGGCGCAGATGATTATCTTCCCAAGCCATTTACGCTCGATGGACTCTTCGGCGCAGTGGAGGCGCGTCTCAAAAAGGCGAAAACCGTTCAGGAAAAAGCTCAAGGCGCTCTCACGGATCTGCGCCAGAACCTGAGCATGATGTTGCCACACGAACTCCGGACACCGCTCAATGGAATCCTTGCCTACGGCGACATGCTTGTTTCGGATCCGTCCTCGTTTTCACCGGAGGAAATTGCCGATATGGGGCAAACCATTGCGCAAAGCGGACGCGCCTTGGAACGGCTCGTGGGAACATTTCTCGCTTACTCGCAGGTGGAGATTTTGCGTGCTGATCCGCAGGTGAATGTTTCCCTCCGAGCCAAACGCACCGTTAATGCCGCCCAATCTGCTGAAGTGTCTGCGCGCAAGCAAGCGGACGAAGCCAAGCGCCCGGAAGATCTGGAGCTCAATCTCAAGCAGCTGACCGTGGGGATGTCTGAAGAATATTTCAGCAAGGTTGTCAGCGAACTAACGCACAACGCTTTCAAATTTTCAAAACCAGGCACACCCGTGAGCATGACGCTTGACTCATCCATGGGAACTGTATGGTTAACCGTGAGCGATCGCGGTCGCGGCATGACAGCGGATCAGGTCACAAAGATCGGCGCATTTATGCAGTTTGATCGCAAGACGCACGAGCAACAGGGACTCGGTCTTGGACTTACCATCGCGCGGCAGCTCGCGGAGATTCATGGCGGCGCGTTGACGGTGCAAAGCGAACTAGGTATCGGAACAACCGCGACGGCGAAGCTGCCAATGGTAACTTAATAACGTTCTGCCTCTGGCAGTCTTCGTCAGCACCAAAGGCCGAACGATCTAGGTTGCTCTTATCAGGATTCTACAGCACAACCACACAGTCGTGCACCGCGGTCAGGTTATTCCGGCAGATCACTTAGAGGCATTCCGGTAAAAATCAACCAATCCCGGCATATCAACCCAACGCACCTTGGGTTTTCCTGATGGGTCGTTTCCCCATGGCAATTCGATACCATGCTCGATTACTTGCGCGGCGAGCAGGATGATTCCGATGCCCACAATGGGAGCAAAATCTATTTTGCCGAGTCGCAAGGGCATGGCGCGCAGCGGTGTAAGGAGCAATCGTGCGATCACTTCCAGATGTTGCCAAAACGGTTGTTTCCCAAAATACACGTAACTGCTTACAAAGTAGAGGCACAACGTTCCGATGATAAGATGCTTCCAGGCTAGATAACTTCCGAGGCCGACAAGTGCGGATTGTTCGATACGAGACAACATTCCGGAAACCGGCGGCAGGATTGATGACGATGTGAGCAACCAGCTTCCCACCCACCACAAAGGTGTGATGACGAGCAGCGGCAGAAAGGCTTTCATGATCCATGGCCAGCGTTCTGCTTTTCCGAGATGCAGGCGGAGGAGTTGCCGAAGTGAATCGTTTTCCATTGCATCCGTTTTCAGTATCGAGAGCAGCAGCACCCAGATGAGAAACACACCTAGCGTGACGCTAAAGCTATAGATCGAATAAAGCAGCATCGTGAACAGTGATGATGATTTGCCGCAAAACGGAACTGAGATAACGCCAAAGTCCACGCGTCCCGCCCAGTTGAGAGCGGAGCCGAATTCTGAGTAGATGAAGTTGTAGAACAACGCACGACTGATAAGCAGGCCAACTATGCCAAGCGGTAGGTGCCAGACTTTGAGGGAAGTTTTCTCTGCGCGACGCAATGTGCCCGCAAGCGTTGCTGGCGTAGATTTAGACAATGGATCCAGCCGGGTTGCGCGCCAGTTGAACCAGAGCAGCAGCCCAACCATGTTCAAAATGAAATCGAGCAGGCCCATCGTGTGTGTCTCATATTCCGCGTTCCGTCAAGCATGGGCAGGCGTTGGTGCTTGCTGCAATAGGAACCCAACGCGATAAGGCTCACATCATCTTCAACAACGTGTCCGCCATGTCGCTCGGAGTTGCGGCCACGCCGATGCCGGCTGCTTTAAACGAGGCGATCTTCGCTTCCGCTGTGCCTTTGCCACCGCTTACAATTGCGCCGGCGTGCCCCATGCGGCGTCCAGGCGGGGCGGTCGTTCCGGCAATGAAGCCCGCCACCGGCTTCTTGCAATTCTTCGCAATCCATTCCGCTGCTTCTTCTTCGGCGCTGCCCCCAATTTCGCCGATCATGATTATGCCGGTCGTTTCGGGATCGTCGTTGAACAGCTTGATGACGTCGAGGTGCGACGTGCCGTTGACCGGGTCGCCGCCGATACCGACGCAGGTGGATTGGCCAATGCCGCGCGAGGTGAGTTGCCACACGGCTTCATAGGTCAACGTACCGCTGCGCGAGACAACGCCTATGTTGCCCTTCTTGTGAATATAGCCTGGGGCGATGCCGATCCGGCAGCCGCCGTGGGAATCTTTGCCTTCACCGGGCGTCACGACGCCGGGGCAATTCGGACCTATGAGCCGCGTCTTCTTGCCTTCCATCGCACGCTTCACCTTGATCATATCATTGACCGGAATGCCTTCGGTTATTGCCACGGCGAGTTCAATGCCTGCATCTACCGCTTCAAGAATGGCGTCGCCTGCAAACGGCGGCGGGACGAAGATCGCGCTGGCCCTCGCGCCAGTCTGCTTTACAGCATCAGCCACGGTGTCGAAGATCGGCACCTTCTTGCCGCCATGTTCGAAAAACTGGCCGCCTTTGCCGGGCGTTACGCCCGCGACGACTTGTGAGCCGTAATCAATTGAGAGTTGGGCATGACGTGCGCCGAAGCTGCCGGTGATGCCTTGGATTAGAACTTTTGTATTGGGTTTAACGAGTATTGCCATGTTAAAAATTAGTGGTGAGCGGACATCCGTTTGTGGATGCAGATCGTGTTGCCGTCGGGATCGGAAATCATCGCCATCTGGCACACGGGTGTCGGAAAGGCTTCCATCTTGAACTTCACGCCATTGGTTTTCAACTCAGCTATAGCGGAATCAAAATCTTCTATCTCTAAACCGACGGAACAACCGTCACTGCGCGGCTGCCAACTAGGTAAACCTGCACCGATGGATAGTGTGCCGTTGGCGATGTCGTATTCCGTCCATTGCATCCCGCCAGCTTCATCATGAACCATCGTCGGTTTCAATCCCAACACGACTTCATAAAAACTCCGTGCCCGGGCCATGTCGGTGACGGGGTAGAAGCTAAATGCAATTTCTGTGACTTTCAAGTTATGAGAATAGTTGTCTCGCCAATGCGAGTGTCGAACTCTTGAAAAATTTACCTGCTGAGTTTCGCATTCGCCCCACTGCGCTGTGTCTTGCCGCCACTTCACGCGCGACCACCGTGCGGAGCGCATCGCACTCGCGCCTGGACTTTGCGTGATGTTGTGACAGTTCGATCATCTGTTTCTGCAATTCTATCAGGCGACGATACGACTCTAGGCCGGTTGCCACCGGCTTTGCCCATTCCAACTTTTCGTCGCTCCGAGACATCGCCCTAGTTGCCTTATCTCATCTGCTATTTAAGCACGGCTTTGACGACCTTCTGTGCGGCGTCCGCCATGGTGTCGCCCGCTATGAGCGTGAGGCCGGATTCAGCCAACGTCTTTTTGCCAGCGATGACGTTGTTACCTTCGAGCCGGACGACGAGCGGGAGATTCAACCCCGTCTCCTTCACCGCCGCTACGATGCCAGTGGCGATGACGTTGCAATCCATGATGCCGCCAAAAATATTGACGAGGATGCCCTTCACGTTCGGATCTTGGAGGATGATTTTAAACGCTGCGGTCACCTGCTCCTTGCTCGCGCCACCCCCGACGTCCAGAAAGTTCGCAGGCATCGCGCCGAAATGTTGGATGATGTCCATGGTTGCCATCGCGAGGCCCGCGCCGTTTACGAGACAGGCGATGCTGCCGTCGAGCTTGATGTAATTCAAAGCGTACTTGCTGGCTTCGATTTCCAGCGGCGCTTCTTCGGCGAGATCGCGCATCTCTTGAATGTTCTTGTGGCGATAGAGCGCGTTGTCGTCGAGGCCGATCTTGGCGTCCACCGCGCAAAGCGATTCTTTGCCGTCTGCACCAACTACGATGCAGAGCGGATTTATTTCTACCATCGATGCGTCGCATTCCCACCAAGTCTTATAGACGCCCATGAGCAGTTTCACGCCGCTGTTGAAGGCGTCGCCCTTGAGGCCGAGCGCGGAAGCAATCTTGCGGGCTTGATACGGCATGATGCCGACGGCGGGATCGATCTGTTCCTTGATGATTTTCTCGGGATGTTTCTCGGCGACTTCCTCGATGTCCATGCCGCCTTCGGTGCTGGCCATGATGAGCGGGCGGGACGTCTCTCGATCCAACAACACCGCTAGATAAAACTCCTTCTTGATCTCTTCCGCCGCCGCCACGAGCAATTTGCTCACGAGCCGACCTTCTGGGCCAGTTTGCTTAGTGACGAGAACTTGGCCGAGCATTGCCTTGGCTTTTTCGTGCACGTCCTCGACGCTCTTGCACAATTTCACGCCGCCTTGGAAGCCGCTTTTGAAAGTTCCCTTGCCCCGCCCGCCGGCGTGAATTTGTGATTTCACAACGACGAGTTTATTGCCCGCGCCGAATAGTTTTTCGGCGACAGTTTTGGCTTGTTCGGGGGTGGAGCAGACATCGCCAGGAGGAACGGCGACGCCATATTGAGCGAGAAGTTGTTTAGCCTGGTATTCGTGAATGTTCATGTCAGAAAAAATCTGGCCATATTGAACGAATGTTCTTGTCTGAAATCAATCTCTAACCCGAAATTCGGCGGCACGGAAAGATTTCTTTACGAAAATTATTCATCCGGAAATATGTCAGAGCTTTGCCGTTTTCTAGATGACCAATCCTCTCGCTTTGCCCTCAAGCCCGCATCTGTAATAAAAATAGGTTGGAAAATTCTGTCACAATTCAGGCAAGCTAGTCTCATGTCTGACACCAATACCGTGGTCCTTAACAAGGTCGTCTCAGTTGAAGAGGTTCAACGTGACTGGCTAGACTTGAAGACGCGCGTGGGGCAGCTCGAAGGCGAACGAGCTTTGCTCGAACGCGAGAATAAAACCTTGCGCCTGCTGCTGGAACGCGTCGTGGAACATCGTCAGCGCTCGCACAGTGAATTGATCCTCCTGCTCACCGGCCTCGTCAGTAAACTTCCCATTAACGATGTCGGGGTGGTTGTTTCTAAACTTGTCGAGCACAACGCGAATGTGTCGGAAGTGTGCGCCGCGCTTTCTAGAGGCAGTGTGGAAGTTGCTTTGCCGAAGCCGGCTGTGTTGAAAAATCTGGAGCAGGCCAAGCGTGATCTTTCCGATGCCATTAAGCCTGCCGTAGAGGAGTTGATCCAGGCAGATCCGCCGCTCGAGATCGCGATGTTGCGTGCGTTAATCACGAATCCGAAATCCTTCTTCACGCCAGCAGCCACTCGCGCAAACCGCTGCTTTGTCAAAGGGCAGGTCACTAAGGAGCGCGTGCTGCGCGAGTTCGGCGAAGAGTCGTTGCCGTTTTTCACGGACCTTACGACGGACGCGAAATTGAATCCGCGACCTAAACAGGAGGAGATCGTGCTCGCGTTCAAGCCTGATTTTGAAGCGTTGCTCGCGCAGAGTTCAACACTAGCCGCCTCAAAGAGATCGGAACTTACTGCGCTGTTTCATCGCATCCAGAAAAGTCGAGCTGCAACCGACGCTGCGCGCGCCCAGAAGAATACGTTCCAACGCCTGACATTCGTCCTTGAGTTACTTAATTATTATGAGAATCAAGCCACGGAAGCGCCGGATGTGATCTTTGCCTCGCGCCTCCCTGTCTTGATCGAACAGCTCGTGCTCGTGCCCGGTCAGGAGGCGCTGGATCTGAACTGGATCACGCAGGCCGAGAGATTGCTCGCATTCATCATCTCGCACGATCATCGGCTGATGGTCATTAACAACATTGGCAAGTCCGGGGGGCTGGCGCTTCTGTTGAAGTTCGTTCTCCGTCTACGCGTAGAAAAACTCACGGACGAAAATGAAGTCATCCAGGAGTTCGTCCGCGCCATCATCCGGCCCTCGCCACAAAAACCGCCTACGACGAAGTCCGTTGCCGACATTCTGAAACTGATTTCGCAAGAGGCTCGGCAGAAACTGGTCATACGCGGCATCATGGGTTGCGACCGTTTGAAACGAGAGGAGGGCGAGGCTTTAGGTCGCGCCATCGGCGCGGAGATGGGCTTGAAAGGTTTGGAAGAAGAGATGCGGCCAAAATCAAATCTCTCACCGGAAGTGGAACGTGAACTCGCATGGGACAGGATCAAGGAACTCATCCTACAACGCGCCGATCCTTCCATCGTGGCCGCCGCCATCCGGGATCGCTTGCACGCGAAGTATGACAGCGACGAAGTAAAACAAAGTTGGATCACGCTCATAGAGTCAGAGCCCATCGCCTTCATTCGCACCTTCTGCCAGTTGCCGTATCTATCGGACGGGCGTGCCGATCCCATCGCGCGCGCCGTGCTCGAAACCTACGTCACGCGCCTGACACATGAGAAATACGCAGGCACTTACACGAAAGTTTTGAGCAGCTTGAAAAACATGTTCAAAGCCAAAGCTGACAGCCCTACGTTGCTGAACTTCGTCGCATTAGTAAAATGGGTGGACGCCGAATCCGCGAGCAGATTGAGTCGCGACATTGGTTTGACGCACTGAACTTCACCCGTCCGTGACCGATTTGCCGCCGGTGTATTCCACCCCCACCACGCAGACGTCATCGTCGAACGCGTGATCTGCGGCGAAGTCCTGCACTTCCTTCAGCAGCACATCGAACAGCTGTGCGGCGGGCTTCTTGAGATGTTTTTCTATTGCTGTCTGGAGCATCTCTTTGGTGTAAAGCTGATCCTTTGGCGAATGAACTTCGTAGAGCCCATCCGTGAACAGGAGCAGCAGATCGCGCGGTGCGAGTTTGGTCTCGGACGTTTCGTAAATCGCCTTCTCAAACAATCCCAACGCAGGCTGGCTTTGTTTCATGTGGTTTTTTACCGGCTCGACTTTGTTCTCTGCGCGACGCAACAGCATCGGCTTGGGATGTCCTGCGTTGACGAATCGGATCTGGCCAGTGGTTGAATCGCCGACTAGATAAAACGCCGTGGTCAACACCGGTGAACCCGCTGGCTTCAAGATCGTCCACAGTTTGGCGTTGAGTTTCGTGACGAACAATCCCGGATCATGAGCGACGGGGCGCAATTCCTCTACTATGGCGCGGATCATGGCCGTGATGAGCGCGGAGCGTACACCGTGTCCGGCTACGTCACAGATGAACACCGCCACTTCAGTGTCTGATATGGGAGCGATGCTGAAGAAATCTCCACCCACCGTGCCGCTGGGCAGATAGCGATGCGCGAATCGGAACACCGCGTCTTCCGCCGCTGCACCGCGCGGCAAAATCGGATATTGTTGGGGTAACATCGCTACCTGGATTTCACGCGCGGTCTTCAGGTCTTTCTCCATCTCCAGATTTTTGCCGCGCAACTGTTCCTCGCTCGCAGCCAGTTCATCGTTGGCCTTGCGGATGCGTTGTTCAGCCAGCTTGATGTCCGTGATGTCCCAGAACATGCCCTGTAAACCTACCGCCTTGCCGCTGGCATCGAAGATCGGGATCTTCAGCACTTGAATGAATTGATCCTCGCGGTTCTCGAACTTGCTTTGCTCGATCTGGGTGAACGCCTTGCCGGATTCCATGACGCGGCGGTCATCTTCCTCGCGTAACTTCGCTAGTTCAGGTGGTAGGAAATCATGGATCGTCTTGCCGACGACGTCTGTCGCATCGCGCTCTATGAAGCGGCAGAACTCCCGATTCGTGAAAGTATATTTTCCGGCGACATCCTTACGGAAAATGCACTGAGGCATTGTGTCCACCAGGGAGTGATAAAGTGTTTCAGACGCGCGCAAACTTTCCTGCGCCTTGCGGATGCGTTCTTCCGCGAGTTTCTGTTCCGTGATATCCCAGAACATTCCTTGCAAGCCGATCACCGTGCCGTCTTTACCGTAAAGCGGCGTCTTGACGACTTGAACCACAGTTTTTTCCTGCCCGATGGGCTGATGTTCCTCTGCTATCTCATAGCTTTTTCGGGTCGCCATCACGCGCTGATCGTCCGCTAGATATTTCTTCGCCAGATCCATGGGGAAGAAATCAAAATCTGTTTTGCCGAGGATCTCCTCCAGCTTGCAACCGTAATGCCGGCAATACTGCTGGTTGGCGAATGTGAACCTGCCTTGCAAATCCTTGCGGAACACATGCTGTGGCATCGTCTCTACAAGTGAGTGATACAAAGCCTCGGATTCACGCACATTATCCTGCGCCATGCGTCGGGCCGTGATGTCTTCCACAGTGCCTTCGTAACGCAGCACGTTTCCCTTGTCATTCCGGATCGCGCGGCAATTCTCGGAAATCCAGATGATGCTCCCGTCCTTGCGGAAAATCTGCGACTCAAAGCCCGTGATTGTATCATGCTCATCCATGATGCGACGAAACTCCTCTCGCCGGCCCGGTGCCACGTAAAGTCTGCGCCCTATGTCCGTTACACTCGCCATCAATTCATCCGGGTTCGCATAACCATAAATGCGCGCGAGTGCGGCGTTGGCGAGCAGATAACTTCCATCAGGCGTCGTCTGGAAAATGCCTTCTACCAAGTCATCGAAGATGCCGTGATACTTCTCCTCTGCTCGCAGCAACGCCAGATCAGACTCATGCCGCTCGATGGTGTGCCGGATGGAGCGTAGCAACCAGTTGGGGTTGATATGGCTCTTGACGAGATAATCCTGCGCCCCGCCATGTACCGCTTCCACGGCGATGGCTTCATCATCAGCCGAGCCCAACATGATCACCGGCACGAGCGGCGCGGCATGCTGAAGGAGAGTGATATTCGCGAGGCCTGCGCCATCGGGAAGAAAAAACTCTAGAAGAATGACCCCAAAGCTTTCCCGTTCGATACGGGCGAGCCCCTCAGCAAGTGACGCCACTGTCACCACGCCGCCGATGGTTTCGCGCGCCTGCTCTAGCATTCCGCCTATGGCACGTGCGAACGCATCATCATGCTCGATGAGCAAAATCTTCAAAGCCTGCCGCTGGGAGACAAGGTCCATATCACGTCCAAACATAATCAATCGCCCGTTCGCTGGTGGGCGCGTCGAAAATGGCAGGCACGCGCCCGCGTCGCAAGAGGATTGGACTGGGAGAATTTTGGGATTAGAGACAGCTGGTAGCAGCATCTTCGGTCGTCAGTGATATGGCCAACGCTTTTAATTCAGTCCTTCTTAAAGTTGATGTGTTCCGGAGATGCAGCAGCCACGGTCAGTGGTTTTTATCTTTCTGTCTGGATTTATGGTGGAGCGGACTAACCTCCAGTGCTACAAAGTAAACATGAAACGCCGCCAATTCCTCAAAACCTCCCTAGTCGCCAGTGCTGCTGCAACAACCTCAGTTTCTAATACGGCAGAAACAAAATCCCGTAATGACGACCGCGAATTTTATGAATTGCGCCAGTATCACCTCCGCCAAGGGCCGATGCTCAAGCGCTTCGATGATTTCTATCGCGACATCGCCGTGCCCGCTTGGAATCGAGCCGGTGTCAGCACCGTGGGTGTGTTTGACGTGATGATCGGCCCGGACCAGCCTACCAAATACGTTTTGCTCCCGTTCAATTCATGGGACGCGATGAACGACGCTTGCGAAAAGTTTGAACTAGATGAAGCCGTGTTGAAATCCGACTTCGCGAATCTGCCGCCGACCGATCCCGGCTACATCCGTAAGGAAAGTTCCGTGCTGCTGGCATTCATGGGAATCCCCAAGCTCGAAATCCCGCTTCAGGTGGCCGGGAAGAAGTCGCGCATTTTCGAGCTGCGCACCTATGAAGCCCACAGCCGCAAGGCGAACAAGAAGAAGGTGGAGATGTTCAACTTGGGCGAGATTGAAATCTTCCGCCGCTGCGGCCTGCGTCCCGTGTTCTTCGGCGAAGGCTTGATCGGATCAAATCTGCCGAAGCTGACCTACAAGCTGGTGTTCGATGACATGGCCGCCCGTGACAAGAATTGGGGAACGTTCGTTCCTGACCCCGAGTGGAAGAAACTCAGCACCACACCCGGTTACACCAACGCCGAAATCCTGACAAATATCGCGAGCGTTATCCTAAGGCCTACGGGATATTCACAAGTCTAAGTTCCGAGCGGTGTTGGTGGGGCAAACGTCCGCATGAGTCTTTGTCTGGCTCGCCCTCCCAGACACCCCGGCCAACTGCCGCAGCTACCTTCAGGGCGTTCCGATTGACAGTTCCGGGGGGATTGGTAACGTCCCTAAGGAAGACTCGTTAACGACGACAACGAAAATGAATTCACAAACCTATCCCGCTCCCATCCCCGTCATTAATCTCGATGTCAATTCGCGCAGCCGCTTCATCACGCGCACGTACAGCCATTTGCTGGGGGCGCTGGCGGCGTTCACGCTGATCGAGATATTCTTTTTCAAGAGCGGTCTGGCGCAACCCATGGCCAAAGCCATGCTCGGCACGTCCTGGTTGTTAGTGCTGGGTGGGTTCATGCTGGTTTCGTGGCTGGCGCGCAGTGCAGCGCACAGTGCTCAATCCAAATCAACGCAATACGCTGCTTTGGCCTCGTACGTCGTGGGGCAGGCCATCTTGTTCGTGCCGCTGCTATGCATTGCGGATCGTTTCGCGCCCGGAGCCATCATCAGCGCCGCCTTGGTGACGGCCTTGGCCTTCTCCGGATTAACAATGGTGGCGTTCATTACGCGAAAAGATTTTTCTTTCCTGCGAGGAATCCTGTTCTGGGCGGGCATCGTGGCGCTCGTGTTGATTGTGGCCGGGGCCATCTTTGGTTTTCAACTCGGAGTGTATTTCTCGGTGGCCATGGTCGGGATCGCGGGCGCGGCGATCCTGTATGACACCTCCAACGTCCTGCATCATTACCCGGAAGACCGTTACGTGGCGGCCTCGCTGGAGCTCTTCGCCTCCGTCGCGTTGATGCTCTGGTACGTGCTGCGGATTTTCCTGTCCCGCCGCTAGGCTGGCAAATTTCCTCGAAGCCCGGCGTCACTGCCGGGCTTTTCCTATCGCCCTGTTTGAGGTTTGGAACTCGGTTGGTGTGGAAACGTAACCTTAATCTCACACTCGTCGTCGTGCCAGCAAAGCCGCTGCCGGCCGCGTCGTTTCCGCTGATCTTCCGGCGACGCTCCTTCTCCGGTTCGCTCATCGGTGGCCTGCCTGAGACGCAGGAGATTCTGAATTTCTGCGGCCAGCACAACTCACTTGCGACATCGAAATGATCCGCATGGACGAGATCGACACCGCCTACGAGCGCAAGCTCAAGAGCGACGTGAAATCCCACTGCATGATTGATATGAGCTCGATCAAAGGCGCGTGACCATTGCTTGACCGCTTATAAGGTTGCGGCACACTGCCGCCATGCCGACGAATGTATTGGGTGGGGAATTACAATGCTGCTGTCAATCGCCCGTAACCGGATTTTACCGTGATGGTTATTGTCGCACCGGCCCGGAAGATCGCGGACTACACACGATCTGCTGTCAGGTCACGCAGCCGTTTCTGGATTATCTGGAGCAGCAAGGCAACGACCTTATCACGCCGCGCCCCGAATATGATTTTCCCGGCCTGACGACTGGCGACCGTTGGTGTGTTTGTGTGCGGAGCTGGGCGCAAGCTTATGAAGCCGGCCAAGCCTGTCCGGTGGTGCTAGAGGCGAGTCACATCTCGGTGCTGGAGTTCGTGGATCTGGATTCGCTGAAAGCCCACGCGGTCAAAGACTGAATGTATTTGACCGAATGACATGTTTCATCCCTCCGGGATAATCGGCGCAGCGCCAGCCGCATTAGAGCAAGAATTCAAAATCCACTGCTAGACGACTCGCTGCGGCCAAAAAAAATGAATTCTCAAAACAACATAGGCTGAATAAAACAGAGTCTAATTAGATGTTAGGCCACCTAGAAAGTGCTAAGGCAAGTTGACCGTTCCAAATCATTACAGCAGCTAGAAGGTCGAGACTGGGGCAAGCCGACATTCAACTCTCATCTTGTTACCGAGTGCCACCGCTTGCATGGAGTTCCACTGTGTGATTTCACCGTGGAAGATTTGAGCATCACCATCGGACAGGAATTGGCTTAGAGCCGGTCTGAAAAATCCAAATGCGTCAAGGGTCATGGGAGTCTGCGGAGCATGAGGCGGATCATGGCGAGGTAAATCCAGCCGGCGGCGGAAGCGGTCGTCTGCTCTTGATCGCGCACGAGCCGGCGGCAGTGCATCAGCCAGCCGAAGGTGCGTTCGACCACCCAGCGCTTGGGCAACACGTGGAAGCCGGGCACCTCGGCCAGCCGTTTGACCACTTCGACTACCAGTGTGGGATGTTGGGTCTGCACCCAAGCGGCAAACTCCGGGCCATTGAAGCCGCCATCCACCCACAGTTTGAGCAATTGGGGATAGTCGGCCAAGGTGGTGGTCAGGAGGGTGCGCGTGCCTTTTCGTTCGGGACAGTCGGCGGGTTCGAGCGTGACGCCCAGCAGCAACCCCAGTGTGTCCACCAGCAGGAAACGCTTGCGGCCCTTGGTTTTCTTGGCGGCATCGTAACCGACTGGACCGCCGTGGGCGCTGGCGCGCACGGTCTGGCTGTCGAGACTGGCGGCGGTGGGTTGGGCGTGTTTGCCGCTGGCCTGGCGCACCTTGGTGCGAAGCCGGTGGTTGAGCCGGGCCAGCAGACCCTGGCGGGTCCACTGCCGGAAATGATGATAGACCGTCTGCCACGGCGGGAAGTTTTTGGGCAGAAGCCGCCACTGGGCTCCGGTCTTGACCAGATAAAGGATGGCGTTGAGAACTGCACGCAGGGCGGTGCGCGGGCGGCCCCGTTTTTTGGCGGCGGGCAGGAAGCGGCGAAGCAAGTGCCAGTGGTGGTCGGAGAGATCGGTTTGGTAATGGGCGCTTTTCATCGCCTGAAAAGCGCTGCCGCGAATCAAAGCCGCAAAAAGCAGCCAGTCAAATCAAGTGATTTGTGCGTTTTTCTTTTTCAAACAGGCTCTTAGAGTATCTCCTTCCCTTGGCGATTGAAAAGTGACGCGAGAATCCATTGGTAGAGGGCGATTGTTATCCCGGCGATTTATTATCCAATGTCCTCGGTGCTGATGCAGCGTTTTGGCGAGCGCATCCTGATTTACATAAACAGCTTATCCCTATCACCGAACGAGCTGTTTCAATTGCCTCCGATGATGAGGACAGTTGCAAGGAAGTCGTGCTCTAATCTGTGAGCACAGCATATGAGAAGTTTAAGAAGCAGAACCGCACTCAGGCCTCATGCGAAGATATGCTGCAAATGTTCTTGTTCCGCTAGCACCTAATCATCCGTTGACTGGGTTATTTCCTTCACGC
>WBXK01000061.1 GCA_008933055.1 Verrucomicrobiota bacterium
AAAAATAATGGGGGTCTGTTGACGCAAGCGTTTGATTTCCGGCGGTGCGACTAGGAAGGGATTTTCAATCGCTGGCATGAAGGTACGGCCTTGAGCATTGAGCACTCCGACCTTCATCGCACCTCCGCTCTCCGACTTCCGTCCTTTGACTTCAAAGACGCCGCTTCCCGGTCCAGGCGTTCCAGCAGGATAATTCAGCGGACGCAGAAAGCGTTTCTCCGTCGCGAGCAGCTCCATGACATCCTTCTGATCCCAAAGATGGTCGCCGCTGGTGATGACGTCAATGCCGAGGGCGAACAATTCCGTCGCGATGCGTGGTGTGATGCCGTTGCCGCCAGCGGAGTTCTCACCGTTGGCGATGATAAAATCTAACCCGTGCTGAACGCGCAATCCTGGCAATAAAAGCTTGACCGCTCTGCGTCCCGGTTCGCCCACGATGTCGCCGATGAAAAGAATCTTCACCCGCAAAGGCTAACCACAAACTTTGCCTTGCGGAAAGGCATTTGAGAGCTGCTGCCTGAAATCGTGGGGCAACTCAACTGCGGCGTGACGTTTAACTCTTCAAAAGCAAAGAGGCCCACTTGCGCGTTCTGCCTGGCGCAAGACTTTGCGCCGGGTTGTACGCTGTGAAACCCATTCAGATAGATGGAGGCATCCGTGCCTAAGCCGCCATACTTGCTGAGGGCGCGGATTTTGGTGGGCTCTAGCTTTACGGAGCGAATGAACCCTAGACTCGCCGTGCGCGAAATGTTCCACGAAGCCGGGGCGGAAATTAATTTGGAGAATTGGGTCTAAGCCAAACGTTGAGGTCGTTTATAAAGTAAACAACCTTTTCAAGCCAATGAAATGGTCGCCCGCGTCAAGGCTGCAGTCCCTGGCAAGATTGATTCGCAGTTTGTCATCATGGCGCGAGTCAGGCATTGGGCGTGGAGTGGATTGATGCCGACATCGACCTCGCAAAGTTTTATCGCGCCGCTGTCGCTGACATGATTTTAGCCAAACCACTCACAACACTAGCGCAATAAAAGAAGTCTATTGCTGCTGTGCAACTTCGTCTTCTTACGAGCATCACCGAGTATGGCAAGACGCAGCTTTTCAAAACAAAAAATTTGCAGGACTGGCTGCCATCGTTGCTAGTGAAACTTTGATCTCCACGGTCGGCAAGGAAGGTTTAGGACTCACCCGTCACTGTTACCTCATCAGAGATCTCGCCGCGCACGTAGTGCTTCAGAAAGTCTCGTTGATGCTGCTCTACAGTCATCTGCCCAGACGCAGCAACTGGAGGACTACTAGCGCAAGCACGCTTTGTCGGGCGGATCCCCCGAGCAACTAAAGGCGATTCCGGAAAAGCCCCAAGCTGTAATACATCTTATAGAAGTTATCCGCACGGGCTGTTCCGGGCGGGATTGCAATTAAGAGTGGGGGCGGCCATATCGATCTTCTCACTGTAGCGCCCCACAAGACTTCCACTCTCGCCGATTGTCATTCCGCCATCTGATCTCACATTGGCATTTTACGCGGCGCAAACGAAGCCGCGATGTAACGGAAGGAGACGTTCAAATCGCCGGATGAATCCGAGGGGGTAATGGTCGACCTGTTGCAACACAAAACCCTCATTCTGCTGCATACATATTGCGATGGTTTCCCCGATCTTCGTCATCGCGCGCACCTCAGGTTTTTGTCGGCGCATATTGTAGAAGAACGGAAACGCAATCGACCGATTCTCCCCACCGCTGAATACACTGGGGCGTAACTGCAGCCGTTTGTTCCTTTCGCCGAACGGTTATTTCAAGCAAGCTTTGGACATGGACGAAGAACCAAGCATCGGTAAAGAAAATCTCGGCGCTGTCATCGGTGCGGTGACCGGCGCAATTGTTGGACTAGTCGCCATCGCCATTCCCTACGCGATGATGACTCGTAATATTCAGAATCTTTCCGCCGCACGCAATTTTGGTCTGATCAGCTTTCTTATTTGCACGCCAGTAGGCTGGTTTGTTGGGGGATATCTCACTCATTTTCTCGAACGGTTCATGCGGCCCAAAACCGCCAGCGTCGTCGGTGGTGGCATCGGAGGCTTACTCCCAGTTGCAGGCGTGGCCATGTACGGGTGGCACATGGTCATGCGATGATTTAACTAAATTTCTCAAGGTCCTCGAACATCGCAATCATCAATCTTTCAACGTTCAATCTCTTGCTACAACAGATTTACGACGACTTCTGGGACTTCAATCCGGCCAGCTAAGAAGTATTCATTGTTGTGAAGTGAATGGGTTGGATGCCATTGACGCCCGTGTGTTTATCTGAGCCTAGCGCTCTATCCGCTCGACGCCAGACAAGCCTGCAACCCACCCACTAGCAAGTTCGGAAAACATCCAAGTAAAATCACCAGAATAGCCATCACCAGCAGCACCACCTGCGCGAACCACGAAACATTCGTCGCATCTTTTCTATCAGTCCCATTCACCACGTAGATTTGCTTCAACACTTTGAGATAGTAGTAAAAAGACACCGCGCTCGTCGCGATGGCCAGCACTACGAGCCAGAGCAGTCCCAGACTTGATGCTCCCGGTTTCAAAACCGCTGCGAACAAAAAGAATTTCCCGAAGAATCCCGCCAGCGGCGGAATGCCCGCCAGCGACAGGAGAAAAATCATCATTGCGAACGCAGCCACCGGAGCACGTTTGCTGAACCCGACGAAGCTAGAAAGCTTGTCGTCTCCCATACTGTTTTCCACCAACGCCACCACGCCGAACGCGCCAATGGTCGCCAGACCATAAGTCGTCGCGTAGTAGATCAGCGACAGATAAATCTCAGAGCTGTTGGCCATCAAACCGAGCAGCATGTAACCCGCGTGAGCGATGGCGGAATATGCGAGCAGTCGTTTCACGCTTCTCTGCACGATGGCCGCAAGGTTGCCGAGAATCATCGAGAGCGCGGCAACAGCAGCGATAACCGGCGTCCAGCCCGCCACAAAACTGCGAAACGCCGCGCTGCCTTCAGCGCCAGCGAACCCAATCATCATTATCTTGGCGAAGATGAAGAAGCTCGCGAGCTTCGAGCCGGACGCGATAAAAGCCGCACTTGGCGTGGGCGCGCCTTCATACGCATCCGGCGCCCAGAGATGAAATGGAACGGCAGCCACCTTGAAGCCGAAGCCGATTACGGTCATTACAATCGCAACCACCAGCAACGGATCAAGCCCCTTGCCGGCCAACGCCGTCGCAATAGCGTGCAGATTGGTCGAGCCGGTTAAACCATAAATCAAACTCAGCCCAAACAACATGAATGCCGCCGCCATGCCCCCGAACAGAAAGTATTTCAACGCCGCTTCCGCCGACTTGATGTTCCGCTTGTTGAAAGCTGTCAGGGTGTAAAGAGAGAGGCTCGTCAGTTCGAGCGACACGAACACCATCAGCACATCTTGCGCGCTGACGAGGAACATCATACCGACCGTCGCCAGCAGAATGAGCCCGAGATATTCGCCGACGTGCGAAGTGAACTTCGCCTCGATAGAGATGAGCACGGTGAAAACCGTCAGGGCGAGTAGGCAGATTTTGACGTGTTGCGTAAGCGGACTCACCGCCATCATTCCGCCGACCGTGTTCGCCCGTTCTGGAATCACGAGTATCCCAAGAATTGCGGCCGCACATCCGACGCTCGCAATCATTCCGCCAATTGAGAAACGCAACCGCGTTTCCAACTCCCGCATCGAAGTTAGATCAACGGCAAGTACGACGAGAGCTGTGACGACCACGATGGTTTCCGGCGCGAAGAGTTTGAGAAGTTCGAGATAGTTCACGGCTGGCCTCCCTTCTTAACCCAATCAAACAAATGCGAATTGAAACTCGGAATGATCAAGTCTAGCAAGATTCGTGGATAGAGGCCGACTACTAACGAGACCGCAATCAACATTACTGCGCCGAGACGTTCCGGGATTGAAATTGGTGATGGTTCATGTTCCTCATCGTGAGCGTAGCCTACCTTCGACTGCGTTTCCCCAAAAAATGCTTTCTGCATCACCAGCAGCGTGTAGGCCACACCAATCACAATACCCACCCCCGTGATCACCGCCAAAGTTGGGAACGCCTGCCAGGCGCCGATGATCACTTGCAACTCCGCGATGAACCCGCTGAAGCCCGGCAGCCCCATCGAAGCGCAACCAGCGATCACAAACGTCACTACCGCGAAAGGCATCGCCTTCACCAGATTCATTCCCTCCAACGTGGCGAGTTCGCGCGTGTGCGTGCGCTCATAAACCATCCGCCCCACCACCGCGAACAGCAGCCCCGCGATGATCCCGTGCGAAAACATCTGCAACACCGCGCCGCTCAACCCGATGGTGTTCAGCGTCACCAATCCCAGCATCACGAAACCCATGTGACTCACGCTCGAATAACCGATAACGAATTTGAAATCCTTCTGAACCAGCGCTACCAAAGCGCCATACACGATGCCAATCACCGCCAGCACTGCGATCCACATTTTCCACGCCTCCAATCCTTCGGGGAACAAAGTCATCGCCACGCGCAAGCAACCATACGCGCCCAGTTTCATCACCACGCCGGCGAGCAACATGGAAGCCGCCGTCGGCGCGGCCACGTGCCCCGTGGGCGCCCAGGTGTGAAACGGCCAAAGGCCCGCGAGAATCGCGAACCCCACAAACACCACCGGAAACGCCCACAACTGGAAGCTGTGGGGGAACGGATACTTCGCCAGCTCCAGCAAGTTCATCGTGTGCCCACCGGACACTACATACGCCGCAATCAAACCAATCAATACCATCGCGCTGCCGACGAACGAGTAGATCGCCAGCTTCATTGCGCCGTATTCCTTCCGGGTCGAACCCCAGATCGCGATTATGAAATACTTCGGCACGATGGCGATTTCGTAGAAAACGAACAGCAGGAACAGATCGAAGCTCAGAAACACGCCATACACGCCGCCGATGAGCGCTAGGTAGAACGCGAAAAACTCCTTCGTACGATGCTCGATGTTCCAAGAGAACAGAATCCCGCCGACCGCCGCCAAACCCGTGAGCAGCACCAGCGTCAAACTGATTCCATCCGCTGCGAGGTGAAATTCCAGGCCAAGCGATGGAATCCAAGGCATTTTGGCGACGGTCAAAATTTCACCCGCCTTGAATTGTATAAACCCAGCCAACGCCACGAACAATCCCGCCGCCGCCGTGGCCATGGCGACCTTGCGCGCCGCCGAGGCATTCCCCTTTGGCAGGAGCATCAGCACCAGCACGCCGAAAAATGAAATGTAAACGGTCCAAGCTAACATCTTAGAACTTCAGTTGCTCCACCATCCGCACTGCCGTCGAGTTGATTACGTCTAACACCAGGCGCGGCCATAGACCTAGCACGAACATCAACGCGATGGGGATCGCCACCAGCACGCGCTCGCGCAATGTCAGGTCAGGCAGTTTTGCCCACTTCTCATTCAGCGGCCCGGCAAAGACGCGTTGGATGATTGTCAGGATGAAAATCGCTGTCACCAAAATGCCGATTACCGACAAACCCGCCGCCCACGGCGTCAACGGGAACACACCTTTGAAGATCAGGAATTCTCCGATGAAACCGTTCAAGCCCGGTAATCCTAGCGACGAGAACAGCGCAATGCCCATCAATCCACAGAAAACCGGGATAGTTTTCCGCAAGCCGCCAAAATCATTCAGCCCGCGCACGCCGCCGCTGCGTTGCTCGATGAAACCCACGAACATGAACAGCGTCGCAGCCGTGAGACCGTGATTGAACATCTGGAGGAACACGCCATTGAGCGCGGCGGCCTTTTCCGTGCCAAACTCAGGTGCATTGGTGAACTTCACCACCGCAAACACCGCCAGCAGGCAATAGCCAAGATGGTTTATTGAGGAATACGCGAGGATGCGCTTCAAATCCTTTTGAGCGAATGCGGCGCACGCTGAGAATACGATGGTGATCACGACGAGCGTGAGCAGTACGGCTTGCGCGCGCTCTCCGCCGATCTGCAGGCCGAACAGCGGCAGCAAGACGCGGATAAAGCCATAGACGCCCATCTTGGACATCACGCCCGTGAGCAGCATCGTCACTGGCGTTGGTGCTTCGGCGTAGGTTGAAGGCAGCCAGGTGTGAAACGGCATCAGCGGCACTTTCACGGCGAAGCCGAGCAGCACGCCGCCGGCAATAATCAGCACGAGTGGCTTTGAATTCAGGCCATACCAACCGAGATTCGTGGATAACGCGCCTGCGAGTGAGCCGTTGCGCCCCATCTCCGCGAGTTCGATGAAATCCATTTTGCCCGCCGCGTGGAAGATGGCGAGAAACGAGAGCAACATCGCCACGCTACCGACGATGGTATAGATGAAGAATTGCGTGGCTGCCGGAGCGCGATTCGCCCCGCCCCAAAGTCGCACGAGGAAGAATGCCGGGATCAAGCTCAGTTCCCAGAAGATGAACCAGTGGAAAAAGTTCAACGCGGTGAACGCGCCGATGAGACCAGCTTGAAGGAATAAAATCAGCCCATGATAGAGCGACACACGATCGGTGATGCGATCAGAAACCAGCAAGGCCATCGGCACCACGATGCTCGTGAGCAGCACCATCAAAAGTCCGAGGCCATCCACGCCGACGAAATACTGCACGCCGAGGGTCGGAATCCATTCGTGCTTCTCCACGAATTGCAAAGCACCGTTCGTGGCATCAAAGGATTTCCACAACGCCAACGCCAGCGCGAGCGAGAGGTAACTGAGGCCAAGCGCAAAACACCGCGCTATTCTTTTGTCCTGAATTCCCACAACGATGAAGCCGCCAAGCAACGGCAACAGCGTGAGGATGGTTAGAATCGGAAGTTGATTCACGCGTACACCATCCCTTCTCCAGCCCTGCAAGGGCGCAATGTGGCTGCCCGGGATGAAGCCCCAAGGATCAATTCCACAAACACATCAAGGCCTTTAAGGGCGACACAAATTGGCACCAAGACCCAACGCGATGAAATGTTGTTTCGCCCCTTCAGGGCTTGGGAATCTTCGGCGCGATTTCCCGGGGCTTCACCCCGGGCTATCAGATGCCGGGCTTTTGGCCCTTTGATGTGAGCAGAGAGAATCACTTGCCACCTCCCCAGATCAGGAACAACACCAGAACCACGAGCGCGACGCCAATCACGCGCAAATAAATCTGCACGCGCCCCCCTTGCAATCGCGACATCAACTTACCACCCCGCGAAACTCGTTCGCATCCCTGGTCGAAGCCGAGGTTGATGACAAAGTTATCGAATGCATTGCTCACCCATCCAAGTGCGACGGTGAAATAGGAAAGCAGCAGGACAAGAATTCCTAAAAACTTTTCATCAATCGTGGCGCACACTCGTGCGAACCACGCGTTGAACCGTATCACGGTCATTTCGTAAAGCTCATCAATGCCATACTTGTTAGCGAACCACGCGTGCATACCCATCGGCAACTTCTCCAACACATCCGGCTCGTCGACTGTATTCCTCTGCTTACGACCGTAAAGCCACAAGCCTAAGCCAAGTCCTGCGAACACCACCAGCGTGGAAGTCACCATGAGTTGGATGACATCGTAGGTGAAACCTTCGCCGTGATGATCGCCGAGGAAGGATTGAAACCACGGCCACGCGGGCGTGCCGATCGCACCGAGAGCAATCGCGCAAATCGCGAGGATGATGAGCGGCATCGTCATGGAGCGCGGGCTTTCGTGGGGATCGTTTTCTCCTCCGACAGGTACTCCCTTGAGGACGACCAGTGGCGACTTGGCGTGATGACGCGGCGACTGTGATTTTTCCCCGCGATATTTGCCCAAGAAAACCAAGGCCATTTGGCGCGTCATGTAAAACGCTGTGAGAAATGCGCCCGCCACGCCCAGGTAAAATGGAAGGTGCGACACAGACCAGCCGTGCGCCGCGTGGAGAATGGCGTCTTTGCTCCAGAACCCGGAGAAGAACACCGGGAATCCCGACAACGCCATCATGCCTACGGCATAGGTCAGGAATGTTGCCGGCATGAAATTGCGGATGCCGCCCATCTTGCGGATGTCCTGCTCCTCGTGGCAGCCGTGGATCACCGAGCCTGCCCCCATGAACAGCAGAGCTTTGAAGAACGCGTGCGTGATAAGATGAAACATACCCACCGCCACGCCACCTGTGCCGAGTCCCATCATCATGTAGCCGAGTTGCGAAACCGTGGAGTAAGCGAGGATGCGTTTGATGTCATTCTGCGCGACAGCGATGGACGCGGCAAACACGGCGGTGATCGCGCCAACCCAGGCGACGGCCTGGAGCGCGGCTGTCTCCACCGCAGCACCATCCATATGCACGGCCATGAGCGGATAAACCCGCGCCACGAGGAACACGCCCGCTGCCACCATCGTCGCGGCGTGAATGAGCGCGCTGACCGGTGTCGGGCCTTCCATCGCGTCCGGCAACCAAACGTGCAACGGGAACTGACCGGACTTACCCATGGCTCCGATGAAGATCAGGATTCCGATCGCCGCCGAGACCGCGAGTCCGAAGTATGTCGTCTGCGTGACCATTTTCAGCAATGCGGTTTGTTCCATGCAGCCCGCACCGTTGTCGTAGAACAGCAACGTGCCGGCTTGGTGATACAGCCACATAATGCCGAGGAAGAAACACACATCGCCGATGCGGGTGGTGATAAAAGCCTTCTTCGCCGCCGCCGCTGCGCTGGGTTTGTGATACCAGAACCCGATAAGTAGATACGAGGCAAGGCCAACCAGTTCCCAACACATGAACAATAGGAGCAAGCTATTGGAGATAATGATGCCCAGCATTGCCGCCGCAAACAGCGAGAGGAACGTAAAAAAGCGCGTGAAGTTGTCGTCGTGCGCCATGTAGCCGGTGCTGTAGATGAAGATCAACGTGCCGATAAACGTGACCATCACCAGCATCACAGCTGTGAGCGGATCGAGCACCCAGCCGAGTTTGAGGATGCCTGCGTCGCCGGACGCGAATTGCAGCCAGGCGAAGTTAAAAACCTCTTTCGCGTTTTCATGGCCGTTGTGTTGTAAAGCATGAGCAAAAGCCCAGAGCGAAAGCAGGAAGGCACCAATCATCGAGCCAATGGCCAGCGAGGCGGAAAACTTGCGGGATCGTTGCGGCACGAGCGCACTTAAACCCGCCGCCAGCAGCGGTAGCGCCGGAACAAGCCAGAGATTTTTGACGATCCAAGCCATTTCAACCCTTCAGAGAATTGATTTCATCCATATTAGTGGTCTTGTAATGCCTGTAAATTGCGATGATGAGCGCGAGCCCCACGGCCGCTTCAGCCGCCGCAACTGCGATGGAAAAAATCACAAACATGATTCCCGTGAGTTCCTCAGGGTTGGGGCCGTATCGCCAGAAGGCGATGAAGTTCAAGTTAGCGGCGTTCAGCATGAGTTCGATTCCGATCAGCACTATGATGGCGTTGCGACGCGTCAGCGCACCAGCCAAGCCGATGGCGAATAGGAACGCGCTGAGGAGCAGATAGCCGGCGAGCGGAGTCATTTCTTTTCCTCTCTCATGGCGATGATAACCGCACCAATCAACGCCGCTGTTAGCAACAACCCGATCACTTCCAGCGGCAGGACAAACTTTGTCATCAGCGCATCGCCGATTTGTTTGACTGTGACTTCGACCTTATCCGAAGGGTCGCGCCGGCTTGCGAAGCTGTGCATCACGCACCATGCGAGCGTGGCGAACACCGCCACGGTGATGAGCAGTCCCCAAAACCACGTTGCGGAGAAAATGCATTTCTCAGGGGGTTCACCGCCACGCGTGAGCAGCACAGCGAAGACGATGAGAATCGCCACCGCACCCACATAAACGAGGATTTGCGTGAGGCCGACGAATTGCGCGTCAAGGTATAGATATGCCAGAGCGAGTCCGCCAAACGCCACGGCCACTGCGAGCGAGGAATGGACGAGATTCCGCAGCGTCATCGCTGCCGTTGCAGCGGCGACGATGACTGCGGCGATGATGGCGAAGGGCAAATTCATTTTGCGCAAACACGAACGGATACGAATGGACACAAATTAGTCTGTGCAGACAAATACCCGAACAGGAAGTAGGAATTCCTGTCTTTGACGGTTCTAGAATCAGTGTTCATTCGTCTGAATTCCAGCTTAGTCGGCAAAGCGATATGTGCGTTTGCCGATGTCTTTTGATTCGAACTGGGGTTTTCCCAAAAGCATGTAAGCCCCGACGACGAGCGCTCCGCTCGTTAGCCAGCGCATCCAGCCCGGTCCGGTGAAATGCCAAAGCGCGGCGGCGACAAGATTGACCAGCACCATCGGGATCATGAATTTCCACGCGAGGTTCATGAGTTGATCTTGGCGCAATCGCGGTAGCGTGCCACGCGTCCAGATGAACAGAAAGATCAGAGCGAGCAGCTTCGCAAAGAACCAAGCCCAAGACGGAATAAAGTCGAGCGCAGCGAACGGCGCGTTCCAGCCTCCGAGGAACAGTGTGATGCCGAGTCCGCTCAGTGCAAACATGCTCAGGTATTCGGAGAGGAAGAAGAGCGCAAATTTGAAACCGGAATATTCGATGAAGTAGCCTGCGATGATCTCGGATTCACCTTCGGGCAAGTCGAACGGGGAGCGATTCAACTCAGCATTGGCGGCGATCATAAACAATGTGAAACCCATGAAGCCCCACGGCGTGAACACAAACCAATCCGGCAGCAATCCGGCGTGCGTGCTTTGCGCCTCGACAATTTTTGTCAGCGAGAGCGTTCCTGTGATCATCACTACCGCAACGCTGGAAAGGATGAGCGGGATTTCATAGCTGACCATTTGCGCGATGGCACGCATGGCGCCGAGCAGTGCGTATTTGTTGCGACTTGACCAGCCGGCCATGAACACTGCGAGTTCCGAAGCCGCACCGACGGCGAAAAAAAATAGCAGGCCAGCGTCGAGATCCGCGGCGACCATGTTGCGACCGAACGGCAGCACGGCATAAACGGTGAAAGCGGTGATGACAAGGATAACGGGCGCTATGAAATGAACCACTTTGTCCGCTGCGCGTGGAACGAGGTCTTCCTTGATGAGTGCCTTGATGCCGTCGGCAGCAAATTGCAGGAAGCCGAACGGCCCCACGCGGTTCGGACCATAACGATTTTGGATGCGGCCGAGTCCTTTGCGTTCGAGAACAGTGGTGATGGCGAAGAGCGCAGGAAACACCATCAGAATTGGCGCGAGCGAAAGCACGATGGATACGAGCGGCATAGACCAGCCAGGTGGGGCAACCTCGAGCCACTTCAGCAAGTCATCAAGACCACTGAGCAGCCAGTGTTTGAGCGTGACGAAGATTTGGTCGAGAGAATCTGTCATGTCGCAGCAACGGGTTGAGGCGAGACAGTCGTTGTGATGGCGGCTTTTGCTTTCGCTTCAGCCACAGCTTTGGCTTTTGCGACTTCCACGGCGAGCGCGGCGTCGGATAAAGCGGCATCCGTCGGATGGATGTGGCGGTAATGCTCATTGGACTTGGCGAGTTGATGCTTATCCGCCATCAAGCCACCGAAGCGATCTGTGGTGCTGAGTTCGTATGCGGTGTCCATCTTGATGGATTCAAACGGACAGACTTCCACGCAGATCTGGCAGCTCATGCAGACCGAGAGGTCAATGTCGAACCTAGCGGGATAAAACTGCGACTGCCCTTTGTAGTCGACGCGCTTGTCCTTGCTCTTGACGATGTAGATGCACTTGGGCGGACATTCCTTCTCACAAATCTGGCACGCCACGCAGCGCAACCCTTTAATCGGATCGTCGCCATCAAACACGAGGAATGGAAACTGGCGGGCGTTCTCGATTTGCGGTGACCGTTCTTCTGGATATTGGACTGTGGTCAAATGCTCGCGGCTGACATAGCTGCCAAGAAAATTCCTGGCCGTTTCTGCCATGCCTTTGATGATTCCCGTACCGAGCATGTGTTCAGTCTAAGGACTCGAGTCTCAAGTCTAAAGATAAAACCTAGGACTGACGCAGAATAGAAACGGCTCGCAAACCGTTTTGATGACTTTATATCCGCGCGTGCTGCCCATTCAGCCAAAGGTAAATGATAAGAATTTTTCGCCGTGCTTTTTTGAAAACGCATTCTGGACCTTGAACGTTTCTTTGAGTTGATCTGCCTCCGCCAGCACTCCTGCAAGCATTGAAGGGCTGACGTGGGGCGCGTGTCTCGGCATCGAATCCGGAAACATGAGATTTAACCCAAAGGTTGCTTATCCGTTGACCGCGAGACATCGGATTTAAATTTCCATCCGCAATCGCAAGGGAGTTTGAAGTCCATAATCGCTGTTTAGGTTGCCGGAGAAGTTGGAATGCGGTGCGAGTAAATCAAGGGTGTCGTTCGTGATACTCCGTGGGCGTGTAACACTCGGCAATGCCCCAGTGAATTGCCGAGATTCTAAACAGGGGGACTGTTTTTCCAGAGAGGTTCTAGGTCGGGATCGCTCAGGAAATTGAGTTTTAATTCCCTACTGGGATCGAGTGCGAAGGCTTTTTCCAACCACTTCCGGCCTTGGGGCAGATTGCTCAACTGACATTCGTAACAGGCCAGGTTGTACGAGATGGTAGCGTCCTTGGGAAATTTGGCGATGGCCTGTAGCAAAAGATCGCGGGCCTCACCGGTGCGCTTCAATTCGTGCAGGGCGAACGACCGATGTATCCAGCCGTTTACCTCATTTGGTAAGAGGCTTACCAAGCCGGACGCAACGTTCATGGCCGCAAACCAGTGTTTGGCTTTGGCGTAAATTTCCCAGCGGAGTTTGAGTACGTCCGGATGCGCGCGCCATTGGGGCGTGATTCGCTCCAATTCCTCGAAGGCTTCGAGATGGTTTCCTAGTTCAATCCAGCCTTCTGCCGCTCTAAGAAAGTGAGCGTCTTGTGGTGGGATCGGTTTCATCGGCTCAGGATTACATCCAAGCGTTTAGGGGAAAGCAGACCGGCAGCGCGGAAGCGTTTGGCGTAGTCTTGTTGTCGCGCGCCCATTTTCGCGCTTTTAGAGATGTTCATCTTGAGCGGCATCAATTCGAGGTTCGCAATCACGTTGTCTAACTCCGGCGCTACGGCTCTCGGCACGATGTGGTCAACGCTCAATTCGTCTCCTTTGTATTTGCCGACTTGGATGGTGGGCGAGTGACCGCCGCGCATGTCTTTCAGGCCGGCTTCGTTTAACACTCCGAGCTGGGTGGCAATGCTGTGATTTCGAGTCAGCGAATCGAGTGTCAGGGTGGCGAGGGGTTTGTTCGGGTAGTTGGCGATGACGACGGCATTGCTGGCGACGCTGGCGACTGCGTAGCCTTCGCGTCGCGCGATCTCCAATATTGCCACGGCTTTTTGGACGCGCGGGTTTGCGCCGCGTTTCCCTAGGGTGGCGAGTTTGGCGGGGTCGATTAGGTTGGCGACATTCTTAGAATAGGTGGCAATTGTCTCCGCTGTTGCCACGAGCGGCAGCAATGCAGCAACGAGGAGGGCAAGCAACTTCATGGGTTGCTATGACGGATTAGGCGGCGCGGGGCGAGTGGCAATGTTTAGTGGACCGCGAGGTTATCTAGCAGGCTGTTCGGGAATAGCGGTCTCGCTTGGCATCTGCCGACAGCTTAGTGCGGTGGCGGTGGCGGTAGCAAGGTTGGAGCTCGCGCGAGTGCGTTGCCCCACGCGATAGTCGCGTAAAATTCGGCGACTCACTCGATTCGAGAAAAAGGGCGAGGGTCGCAGACCGCCACTAAAACAGACGATGTGGCACGAGGCGGAAGAAGTCGGTCCGGGGAATTGAGTGGGCAATATTAGGAACCCCTTTTAGAAACGAGCCTTTTAGCGTCAATACTTCGGACGACCCCGATGTGAAGTGCCGCCCCTTTTCAGTTTGGCATCACGATGAAGCCCTCTGCGGCATTACCCACTGCTCGCGTATGCCCAAGGAGGAAACGCTCGGCGGTCAGGGCACACAGGGCTGCATCCACGAAGTCGATGTTGGGGAGCGGACTATCATCGCAACCTTGTTCGCGCAATATTTGGCGGCGGGCGGTTGCTTTTTGACGGGCGGGAATCACGCGGCCAGCCAATGCACACACAACCGCATTGGGGAAAGTTTCGAGGACAATCTTGCTGCGGTCGGGGGTGCCGTCGAAGAGCCGGTAATGAAGGAGAAGTTGCTGGTAGAGTTTTTCGCCGTTGAACACCCAGTCGTAAAATGAGCGGCCCTTGGCGGAGGTCCGGGTGGGAGTTTTGAAGCATTGGATGGTCTGCCCACCGACCGCGAGCGACCGCTCCGCAAGCCGGGAGTTGCCCAAAGTGGCCCAGGCGCACGGCGCATCAATGGCAATGACCTGGGCCGCTTGATCCAGACACCAACGCTCGACTTCTGACACCTCAGTAAAGTGTCGCGGTTTAAACTGTCCATTGCAGAGGACGACGGCGTGAAACCCTTTGCGCTGGCCGCCCACATCAATCCCGACCGTAGTGATTCCTGCAGTCTTGGAAACGGTCCTCGGGGTGGTGACGTCGGGCATGCTTACAGTTCTCCAGTCAATGCTTGGTGCAGCAACAACTTCTTGAACGACTCTAAGGCGGCGGTGTCGGTGTCTTTTTCTGATGGGGCGATCCAATTCATAGGCCGAGCTGCGAAGCAAATCCTCTCCGGATAGTATTTCAAAGGATTGCAGGGACAAGACTTGAGTGCATCTCACGCGATGATTGAATTGGGGGGCGTGTGTGGAAGACCGAAATGGGTGGATGCTCTTCTCTGCTGGGTTTGGGGGGAGCGAGGTGGCGTGGCAACATCCCGGAAACCACGCCAGCCTCGTCTCGCACTCCCTTTGCACTC
>WBXK01000062.1 GCA_008933055.1 Verrucomicrobiota bacterium
GCGTTTTACGATCAACCCCGCCCGTGAACGGCGGTTGCTCGAATCTCGGCGGTTGTTCGACGACGCGAGGGTCCTTTGCATCGGTCAACAACCTCATCAGCCGACTGGAAAGTTCCTGCTTCTGTTTTGCATAGGCTGGGTCGCCGGCGAGGTTCTTCACCTGGTCTGGGTCGTTTCGCACATCGTAAAGCTCCTCACCCGGACGTTTTCCGAAGGCGAATTCGTAATGCCATTTCCATTCCGGGTCGTTGCGATGGGTGACGAGCCATGCCTTGGTCGGGCTGGAATCCATGTCTGCGTACGCTGCGTAGGTTTCGTCCTGAAGCGTATCAAAATCTGGCCCGTTCGTAGTCGTGAGCGTTTTCGGCGAGCCCATCGGCCAGCGGTCTGGTGCGAAGTTGCGGATGTAAACGTAATCCGGTGTGCGTAACGCACGCATCGGAAAGGGGAGATTTCCTTCGCGCGCAGTGCCCACATGGCGTTCGCGTCCAGTGATGACCCAATCGCGCGTTTCGTCAATGTGTCCGCTCTTGTCCGACTTCAGCAACTGCAACAAGCTGCGACCATAAAGTCCCTCGGGAGGTTTGACGCCGCCGACTTCCATGAAGGTGGGCGCGAGGTCAGGCAGGCGCACAAAATCATCCACGATGCGGCCACCTTTGCCACCTGGCACCCGGATGACGAGAGGGATGCTCACACCCATGTCGTAAAGATTGCATTTTCCTGACGGCACCCCCGGCATTCCATGATCGCCACTGAGAACCACCAGCGTGCGATCGGCTTCGCCGGTTTCTTCCAGTCGTCTGAGCAGAACACCAACGTAAGCATCCACAGCCTGACATTCTCCAAGGTAATCCGCCACGTCCTCGCGCACCTCGGGAACGTCGGGTAGGAACTTGGGCATCTTACCTTTGAGTGAATCTGGCTCGATGCCCCAGAGTAATTTTCCTGAGCCTTTCACCCATTTGCGATGCGTGGTCGTGGGGCCAAAAAAGTAATGCCATGGTTGGCCTTGCTTCCGAGACGCAAGAAAATCATCAAAGTTACCGCGCACTTGATCCAGAATCTTCTCACGAGCTTCAGCTACGGTGTCACCTTTCTTCACCATGGGTGTGGCGTTCATCGAAAAATGAGTGGGCAAGTGGCCCTGCTTTTCAAAGGCGTATTTTTGTCCGCCAAAGGGAGCGTCCGCAGGAGTGCCCGGACTCCAGACTTTGTAGCTTTTGCCGATTGAGTAGCCCGCGTCGCGTAGCAATAGCGGGAAGGTTGGGATGGAGTCGTCCCACACCGCGCCGCTGAGAATGGCGCCGCGATTACAGTTAAAAAAATAACGACCTGACAGCAACGAACTGCGGCAAGGCGTGCAACTGGGCGCGTTGACGAATGCGTTTTTGAAAAGCACACCCTCGCGAGCGACACGATCCACGTTGGGCGTCTTGACGACATCGTTCAACGTAGGCCTGCCGTCGATTCCTTTGTAGCAACTCGCATAGCGTCCCCAGTCATCGGCAAAGACGAACAGAATATTCCACCGCGGCGCCGCATCTGCGTTGGTGGCAGCATTGGTTGGCTTTGACGCGACAGCCCATCCTGAGGTTGCCAAAGCACAGGTCATAGCGATGACAAATCGCACTGACATAGTTGAGATCATAGGTAGGATTCTGATTGGTTAATCGGCGGCTTTCAACGTTATTGGCAGCGAGCTGTGCCAAGCCATTGCTCGACTTGCCAGTCGCCGTGCGACGTCTGGTTTTTGTGAAAAAAGATTCTTGGTTTCATTTGGGTCACTGGCGAGATCGTAAAGTTCTTCGCCATCCGCTTTCGAGTTGAGTAACAATTTCCAATTGCCATCGAGAATTGCGAGATTAGGGCTATGATCGTGTTTGATGTTTGGGTAGGCGAATGCGTTTGTGTTGCGGCCGTATTCCCAAAGCAAAGGTTTTTTCCGGAGCGATTCCTTTCCGAGTAAGACCTCGCTTCGATTCTCTCCGTCACTCCGGTAGTCGTCGGGAAGTTTTGCCCCAGCGATTTCACAAAGTGTAAGAAAGATATCTACGGCGGAGACGACGCTCGAATCATCCACACGACCTGCCGGCACTTTTCCCCGCCATCGAGCGATGAATGGCAGCCGGATGCCGCCTTCGTAAAGGCTCAGCTTGCTTCCGCGCAAGCCAAGCGTGCGTTCGCCCTTGAACGTGGGCAACGCGCCGTTGTCGCTCGCGAATATCAGCAGCGTGTTGGTTGGCAACTTATCCATCAGACGGCCGATTTGTCTGTCGTTTTCTTCTAAGACAGCTTTCAGGTTGTCGCGGGTGTCGCCTTTGGCTGAAGACTTCCCGCTCACCCAAGGCGTATGAGGGTCATCGAGCCAGAGATTCACGAAGCAAGATTTGTCTTTGTGGCGCGAAATAAAATCCAAAGTCTTGTCCACGAAAAATGCCGTTCGATTCCAACGCTTCACCTTGTCGTCCGGCCGCCAGACCCAGTCGCCGCTCGTGATATCGGGATGCGGTTCGGGGCTTTCCCATGTGCTCACATTTTCATCGTAGCCATAAATGAAAAATTTGGGTGCATTCGTGACATCGCGCCCGCCCCCTAGATGCCATTTGCCGATGTGCGCAGTGGCGTAGCCGGACGCTTTGAGCGTGCGGGGCAACGACGGCGCTTTGGGGTCGAGGAAGTCCGCTTGTTCGCATGCGCGATTTCCGTTGCGCGTCTGGAGATAACTCGTGATCTGCCAGTGCGCGGGAAATTGTCCTGTAATCAACCCACATCGGGATGGCGAGCAGATCGGCGCAGCGCTGTAGTAGCGGTTGAAACGCGTCCCCTCTTTTGCCATCCGATCTATTTGGGGCGTGGATGCAATCGCGCCACCGTAACAACTGAGGTCTCCAGATCCCATGTCGTCAGCCAGAACAAAAACAATGTTCGGCTTTCCTTCATCTGCGAAAAGTGGAAAGAACGTCGCAACCAGCAAAAACAGGAAGGTTGTTGCTTTGATTTTCAACCTTCAGTGTTTGTTTGAAGCCGCATTGTATCCGGCACGGCTGTGACCTTGCTCGTGAATTTGCTGAAGACGTGCGGCCATGGCTTTCACACGGGCCGATTGCTGGGCGGCTAGATTGGTCTTTTCTGCGATGTCGGTCGAAAGGTTATAGAGCTCGAAATCGTTGATGAAGTCGGGTGGCTTATCGTCGCGGCGCGAGGCGGCCTCCTTTTTGATGAGCATCCATTCCCCTTGCCGAAGCCCAAGCGGGACCGGGCCGGTTTGCAAAACCAGGTGTTCGCGCAACGGTTTGGAAGTTTTCTCACCAAGCCAGGCGGGCAGAACGTTGAAGCTATCCGGCGCGGCGTTAGTAGGAATTTTTGCGCCAGTGAGCGCTGCCAAAGTTGCAAGCGAATCCACATGTCCGATGAGTTCCCCCGAGCTCTGACCCGCAGGGATTTTGCCAGGCCAACAGGTAATAAATGGTACGCGATGGCCACCCTCGTATATCGAGGCTTTGTTCCCCCGTAACACACCGTTCGGCTTTTGCTGCGCCTGCAGCGGATTTGTGCCGTCATCGTAGGTGTTCTTGATCGCGCCGCCGTTATCGCTGGTAAAAATGACCAGCGTGTTACTGGTGAGCTTCAGTTTATCGAGCGTGGCGAGGACCTCGCCAACCGTCCAATCGAGTTGATGAATGACATCACCGCGCCAGCCGCAGTTACTCGTTCCGCGAAAGCGCGGATGTGGCACCATCGGTTCATGGATGTCGTGCGTGGCAAGGTAAAGAAAGAACGGTTTGTTCTTGTTCGCTTCGATAAACTTCACCGCCTTGGTCGTGATCGTGTCGGCAATGTCTTCGTCCACCCAAAGCGCTGCCGTGCCTCCCGTCATAAAGCCGATCCTGGAAATGCCATTGATGATGGAATCTTTGTGACCCGGACCACCCTTGATCTTGAGTTTGGCTTTCGGATCGTTGCCAAAGGGCCCGTCGCCAATCTTTTTTCTGTAGCTCACCTGGATCGGATCTGCGGGATCGTAGCCCACCACCCGGTGGTTCTCCACGAACACGCATGGCACGCGGTCACCCGTGGCGGGGATGATGAAGGCATAATCGAAACCAAGTTCGAGCGGGCCGGGTTTGATGTCACCATTGAAATCGGTTTTGGTCGTGCCCAATCCGAGATGCCATTTGCCAACGACACCCGTGGCGTAGCCTGCGTCTTTAAGCAACGACGCGACGGTGACCGTGCCCGGTTGGATGAGCGCCGGCGAATCGCCCGGCGCAATGCCAGTCCCGGGTTGTCGCCAGGCGTAACGCCCCGTCATGAACGCAAACCGCGTCGGCGTGCAGACCGACGCGGTGGCGTGAGCATCTGTGAAACGAAGTCCCTCTTTTGCGAGTCGATCAATGTTCGGAGTTTTGACGTGGGTCGCACCGTAACAGCCGACGTCTCCGTAGCCGATGTCATCGCTGAGAATGAAAATGATGTTGGGTTTGATTTCTGCCCTAAGAACATTGAGCGTTGACGCGATCAGAGCAGCGGCGAGGATCACCGTTTTCGACGTCATGGCTGGGTGGCTGGGTTGTTGCCTTTTTTCGCAGCCGCTTTGATCGCTTCCTCCGGCGACCATGCGGCGGGTTTTGGATTCTGGACCGTGAGCGCTGTGGTATCGCCGAACTCCTTTTGCTTTCGTGCGAGCATCGCCATCAGCTCCTCAACTTTCGCTGCGTGCTTCGGTTGTTCCGCGAGATTGGTGATTTCGAACGGATCGGATTCGAGATCGAACAACTGGGTTTTGTTGACGACCGGATACCGGATGAGCTTCCAGCGTTCATCTCGCACGGCTCGTTGAACGTGGCGGTAGGCGAACATCATCTCCTTGCGCGCAGGTTTGGCGGGATTGTTAAGTGTGGCGGTGAACTCAATGCCTTCGCTGGACTTGGGTGCGCTCACGTCACAGATTTTCCCCAGCGTCGGCAGCACATCGAAGAGGTAACACATGGCGTCAGTTCGTTGACCGGCCAGAATGCCCGGCCCGCTGACAATGAGAGGAACACGAATGGAATCGAGTTCGTAGAGGTTTTGCTTTCCGATCAAGCCGTGACTTCCACGTGCAACGCCGGAGTCCGCACTGAAGACGATAATCGTATTCGTCGCATGAGGTGAGACTGCAAGAGCATCCAATATGCGACCGATCTGCGCATCGAGATAGGAGATGTAGCGATAATATTCGGCGTTAAAGGCGCGAACGTCCTCCGGCGTGCGCGGCCACGGAAGGAGTTGCTCGTCGCGGATGATCATCTCCCCGTTATTCCATGGATGCTGCGGCAGAAAATTTGGCGGCATCGGCAGCTTGGCTGGGTCATAGTGGATCGGAAACTCATCCGGCACGATGTGAGGATCATGCGGCGCATCGAATGGGACGTAACAAAAGAAGGGTGCGCCAGTTTGTTCGTTGATGAATCGGATCGCTTCGTCGGCGAAGCTTGCGCAAGCGTGTTTCGGGAGATTTTTGGGGTTGGCAGTTTTATTTTCAGAGAGGTTGCTGAGTTTCATTTTCATGGGATTGCCCATGCCGCCGGCAAAAATGCCCCGAGCGATCTGAAAACTCTTAGGCAGTGAAGCCGTACCATTGTGCCACTTCCCGCTGATGAACGTCGTGTAACCGGAACGGCCGAAAGCCGCCGGCCACGTCTCATCGCGCATTAGCTTTTCATCGACGCGGAAAAGACTTTTCCCCGAAAGCAACATCGCTCTCGACGGCACACACGTTGCGCCGCCAAGGCCGCCCTGCATGTAAGCTCGATTGAATGCCAGCCCCGAGCGCACGAGACGGTCGAGGTTGGGCGTTTGAATGCTTGGATTGCCTAGCGCGGCGATGGTGTCGGCGCGCATGTCATCGGCGAAGATGAAGAGGACGTTCGGCCGTCTAGTGGCGGCAATCGTTGTTGCCGCAGTGAGCAGCAGTGCGATGGTGAGTGATTTTATTTTCAAGGTGTTTGATTCGCTCCGCTGGATGAATGCGGTTGCGACAAGAACCATTCTACAAGCCACCGCAAGCCACGCCATACCCCGAACGAGTTACGCGCAGATGCCGTCGATGATTCGCCCGTGTACATCCGTGAGTCGGAAGTCCCGGCCCTGATAACGGACGGTGAGCCGTTTGTGATCAATGCCGCAGAGTTTCAACATCGTAGCGTGCAGGTCGTGCACGTCCATGTTCTGACCGTCTTCGATGTAGCTGTAACCGAGTTCGTCGGTGTTGCCCCAGGTGAGACCGGGTTTCGTTCCGCCGCCCGCCATCCAGATGCTGAATGCTTTGATGTGATGGTCACGCCCGCTGCCCTGGCCCATTGGGGTGCGTCCGAATTCGCCGCCCCAGATCACGAGCGTGTCATCAAGCATCCCTCGTTGCTTGAGGTCTCGAATGAGGGCTGCGCTGGCCTGGTCCACTTCTCTGGCGGCGATGGGCATGGCGGTCTCGATGTTCCCATGATGATCCCAGGCGCGATGATAAAGCTGGATGAAACGGACGCCGCGTTCGGCGAGCCGCCGTGCCATGAGGCAATTCGCCGCGAACGTGCCTTCACCTGCGTGTTTGATGCCGTAGAGATCGAGCATGCTTTGCGGTTCGTTCGCAAAATCTGTCAGCTCAGGCACGGAGGTCTGCATCCGGAACGCCATCTCGTATTGGGCGATTCGGGTTTGGATTTCGGGATCAAGTTTTTCGTCCGCGAGCAATCCGTTCAGTCGATTCACTTCTTCGATCACCTGTCGCTGCGTGCTCTGGCAAACGCCTTCGGGATTTCCGACATAATGAACGGCATCACCCTTGGACTGAAATTGAATTCCCTGAAAACGGCTCGGCAAATAACCCGCGGACCATTGCTTTGAAGAAACAGGCTGTTGACCAGTGCCCTTTCCAGCCGTGGTAAAAACGACAAAGCCCGGAAGGTTCTCCGTTTCTGCGCCGAGCCCGTATAGCAGCCACGAACCCATGCTCGGCCGGCCCTTGATGATCGAGCCGCTATTCATGAACGCGTGTGCCGGATCGTGATTGATCTGTTCCGTATGCATCGAGCGCACGATGCAGATGTCGTCGGCCATGCCTGCGATGTGCGGGAACAAGCTGGAAATCTCCTGACCAGATTTACCGTGCTTTGCGAATTCGACGAACGGCCCACGCGCTTTCAACGGAGTGTTCTGTAACTGAGCGAGCTGCTGGCCTTTGGTCAGCGATTCTGGAAATTCCTTGCCGTCGAGTTCCTTGAGTTTTGGCTTCCAGTCGAACGATTCGAGGTGCGACGGTCCGCCAGCCATGCAGAGATGGATGACGCGTTTTGCGCGTGGCGGAAAATGCAGCGGTTGGATCACGCCAGGGATGCCGCGTCTGGCGGGGCTTTCTCCGGCGAGCAATCTCGGATCAAACAGGGTTGCCAGCGCGAGTCCGCCCAAGCCATAAGCTGAACGCGTGAGGAAGCTGCGTCGGTTTATGCTTTGCTGGAACGAGTGCGGGTCGAAGCAGGGATTCATTTTTCGTTCAGTAGCGCGTGATGGTTTCGTTCAGGTTCAATAGGACGCGAGCGAGGCTTGTCCACGCTGCGTGTTCGGGACCGCTGATCTTGGCCGTTGAGCGGTGTTGGCCAATGTTCAAAAGTTTGTCTGCGTCGCCTGGATTCGCTGAATAGTAACGCCGCTGCTCTGCAATAAAGTTGAGCAAAGAATCCTGCTCTCTTGGTTTCGCGGGTCGAAGGACTGCGGTTTCGATGGCGAGGTTCACCCGTTCGGCATCAGTGATCAGCTTGGGTTCAAGCAGCAGTTTTTCGGCAAACACTCGCGCCGCCTCGACGAACGATGGATCGTTGAGCAGCGTGAGAGCCTGCTGTGGCGTGCTTGAGACCGGGCGATCCACCGCGCACTCCTCACGCGCAGGCGCATCGAAGTTTGCCAGCATCGGATGTAGGAAGGTCCGCTGCCAGTGAGAATACAAGCCCCGGCGGTATTGACGCTCGTCGGTGTTTGCCTTGTAATTCCGATTCGGGAATTGGATGTTCTCGTAGTAGTCCTCAGGTTGATATGGAAATACACTGGGCCCTCCGATGTCGGTGTTGAGCAGGCCGGCGATGAACAGCGCGTTGTCCCGGACAAATTCCGCCTCAAGCCGTCGTGGATTCTGCCGCGCGAGCAACCGGTTGTTCGGATCAACGTCGCGCAACTCCGGGCGAAACGTCGTGTCCTGCTGGTAAGTCGATGACAACACCATCAGCCTTACGATGTGTTTCACGTCCCAACCGCTTGCGCGAAATTCCACGGCGAGCCAGTCCAGAAGTTCCGGATGCGTGGGTGACTCGCCCTGCGCTCCAAGTTCCTCAGGTTGATTTGAAATGCCGTTTCCAAAGAATTGTTTCCAAAGCCGGTTCACGAACGCTCGCGCCGTGAGCGGATTGTCGGACGAGACCAGCCAGCGGGCGAGATCGAGGCGCGTGAGTTGATTCGTGCCGTTGTGATTCGGCTGGGGCAGAAACTGTGGCACTGCTGGATCAACCACCGCACCTGATTCGTCCTGCCAGTTGCCACGCGGCAGCACGCGCGAGACGAGGCGGTTCGTGGTCGCTTCAGTCACGAGTGTTGGAAAAACACCGCTGCGACATTCGATGATGTCACGATTCAATCTGATCAGGTTTGCAAGAGCCGCCGGATTGTTTGTCGTGCCATGTAGCCAGGCCGAGGCCAAAAGCTGTTTCTGTTTTGAAGTGCGCAGCACCGGGGCACGGTTCAACGCATGTGTTAACTCGCTTGTTGCCCCAGAATTCAAGGCATCCGGATTCGCCAGCGGCGATGTTGCGATCCGGAAGCATCCGATATCGTCTGACTCCAAGGTAACTACTAGTGAATCGCCGGCCTTCACGAGGCGTGGCGGGTTGATAAGATAGACTGCGAACTGGCGATTCGTGCCGGATGCTGCGGGTAGCTCCCATGCCGGAGCAATGTCGGGCAACTCGTGGCCGTTCTGGTAATGCGGGCTTTTGACAGTTGCGATGGAGCGGTGGAATGTGAGCTTTTCCAAATCGGCGTTCTCGTGTTTGATGTCAGCGCGCAGTTTGATTTCCGCCATGCCATTCGCGAGCCGTAACGATGAATTGTTGTGGCCTGCATGAGGAAGAAGTTCCAGGCGTATGGCTGATAGCCAGCCCGTGTTCAACTCAATCCGAACCTCTGTCCTCTCTGTCTTGGGTGATTTGCCGTCGCAATAAATTTTTCCTTCCGCCTCCACTTTCAGAGTAGCTTTGGACTTGCTCGCATTGGAAAGCGACGCTTTCGGTTGCGGATCCACGAGCCAGCCATCCGGTGCAGACTTCAGCGTCCTACGGATTTCAGTTTGCCAATGTTGAAAAGCGTCTCGACCTAGACGCGTGGAGAGGCTTGCATCAAATTCTGTCTTCACAAGCTGGTCTCTGCTCGTTCGCAGCGTTGCCTCGCGCTTCAGGAGGTATTGATTCGTCACCATCAATTCAGGGGGAAAGGGATGCTCATTGCTCCAGCCGGCCAGATCCGGATTGGGAGTGTAACCGTAGGTGGTGTAAACACCCCATTGCTTCACATCGCCGAAAAATGCTGCAAGCGAATAGAAGTCCTTCGCCGTGAATGGATCATATTTATGGTCATGACACTCACAGCAGGCCATCGTCGAGCCGAGCCACGCGGTTGAGACAGTTCGCACCCGGTCGGCTTGATATTTGGCGAGATACTCTTTCGGCTGCGCACCGCCCTCGCGTGTCATCATGTTGAGGCGATTGAAACCCGTGGCGATTTTTTGTTCCAAGGTTGCGTTCGGAAGCAGGTCGCCAGCAATCTGCTCGATCGTGAATTGATCAAAGGGCTTGTTGCGATTGAAGGAATCAATGACGTAGTCGCGATACGGAAAAACATTCTGGTTCTGGTCGCCGTGATACCCGACCGTATCGGCAAACCGCACCGCATCCAGCCACGGCACCGCCATCCGTTCTCCGTAGTGTGGCGATGCGAGCAGCCGCTCCACTTGTTTCTCGTAAGCCTTGCTTGAACGATCGGTCACAAATGTTTCAACATCGCCAGTAGTCGGCGGCAACCCCGTCAAATCCAGTGAAAGCCGGCGCAATAACGTCCGCCGATCAGCCGTGGGCGACGGCGTGATTTTTTGTTCTTCTAAGCGCGCGAGGACAAAACGGTCCACCGGCGTTCGTGTCCAATTGGAATGAGTGATCGAGGGTAGGGCAGGGCGCTTGAGTGGTGCGTATGACCAGTGTGGCTCGTAGTTCGCGCCTTCAGTGATCCATTCCTTCAACGTCGCCAGTTGCGAAGCCGTGACGCTCTTATGTGTATCTGCCGGGGGCATGTGATCGTCGGCGACATCGGTTTCGATGCGCCGGATCATCTCGCTGTCGTTGGGCTTGCCGGGGATGAAGGCTTCCTTCTCGATTGCCGCTTCGCGGACATCAAGGCGTAATTTGGCTTTGCGATTCTTGGGGTCCGGGCCATGACAACGGAAGCAGTTGTCGGAAAGAATGGGGCGGATATCGCGGTTGAAATGGATTTTAGGCTTCTGGGTTGTGGCATCAATCGCCCGTGATTGTTGCGACGACGACAGGCCAACTGTCAGAATTACGATCAATCGGACTGCTCGTTTCACGTTTACGATGAATTTCATTTGGCGGTCGGATAAAGACTACACCAATGAGGTGAGAGTTTACCAGTCGCGTACAAAAAAACCGGGTCAATCAGCCAGGGGGTGGCCGAGAGACCCGGGGAATTTCGATTGGTTCAATAGTAGGATTCTGTAGTTTCCCAGAGCTGATCTGAACCAGTGATTCAGCGCCGAAATCGTAAATTCTTCAAAGAACTTTCCGGTCTAAACCGGTGGAGCGGATTCTGTCTGACTCAACGCTCTTGCACATACAGACTCACACTGTGGAATTTTGTTCAAATTATATTTCCTGGCAGTGAAAGAATCTGCAAAAGGCGACGATTTAGAGCCGTTTCACCCAGACATTACGATATTGAACAGGGTTGTTGTGGTCTTGAAGCAACAGGCCAGCAGGAACGCCCTCTTTGGTGTTCTTGCCGCCGGGGGTCACGTGCGGAAGTTCGAAGTTGTCATGAATCTTCACGCCGTTGTGGATGACGGTGACGCGCGCATTAGCCGTTTTCTTTCCATCTGCCCCAAGTGTGGCTTGATGGAATGTGATGTCGTAACTCTGCCATTGAAGTGGTGGCGCGCACATATTCAAGGCCGGACTGCAAATCTGATAGAAACCGCCACATTCGTTATCCATTCCTTCCAAGCCGTAGCTGTCCAATACTTGCGTCTCGTAACGGGTTTGAAGATAGACGCCGCTGTTGGCTCGGCCTTGGCCGGACTCGCGCGGCATGTAGGGGAGGCAAAATTCAAGGTGGAGTTGGAAATCGCCAAACTTTTCCTTGCTCACGACGTCGCCGCCTTTGACTTCCATGACACCGTTCGTGAGCAGTTTCCAGCCGGCGGGTTTGCCGTCGCGGGTCTGCCATTGATCCAGATTTTGTCCGTTGAAGAGGACGATAGCATTCTCCGGAGGAAGTTTGCCTAGTTCAGGCGAGATGCGTTTTGTCTTGTGCAAGTCAAAGCGGCCTTTCTGAACTCCCGTAATCGCCCCCTGAACGGAATCACCGCTGAGTTTTCCTGACCAGAGCGAAGCGGTGAACAATACGCCTTTGTCCGTGGTCTCAGCGATATGGGCGGCATCCAGAGCAATGTCATCCATGAAGCGGAACTGACCCTCCCGAATCTCGCCGCGTAAGCGATGCAGATAGGGCCCGCGCTGACTGAAGTCCGCCACGAACCGCGCTTCGTAACGACCCTTGTCCAGCGGGATCATGTAAACCGCCACGGCCTTATTCTCAGCTCCGATTGTGACGCTGCCTTGCCAATCACCCATGAATGGATCCGAAACCGTTTCAACAGCGCCAACACGAATGGAGGCAGCGGCGACAGCGGCCACAAGAACGAAATGCTTCAACGTTGAGATTTTCATGTGCAGAATATTATTCCGAGGACGCTAGGGATGTCACGCTTCAGTAAGGCTCTAAGTAAACAATTCTATCTTCCAAGAAATATGGACGATACCAGCAGGATATTGTATCCCAACTGCCACATGCGAATCATTCTTACTGCGGTCCTATCCGCGTTGCTCTGTCTAGTTGCGAATGCGCGGGAAGTCAATTGGCCGCAGCTTCGTGGACCTCGCGGTGATGGAACTTCATTGGCCAAGAATGTCCCGACCCACTGGAGCGAAACCAACAACATCGTCTGGAAGGCGGAGATTCCTGGTCGCGGAAGATCGTCCCCGGTGATTTTGGGTGACAGAATCTGGATGACGCTGGCCGTCGAGCGCGGTCTAGTGCGGCAGCGGATCAAGAGCGACGACATGCAAACGGCCGAGCATGTTTCGTTGGAAGTGGTCTGTCTGGACCGTGCGACCGGGAAAATTCTATGGCGCAAGCAACTGTTCGATGTGGATAAGCCTGACCCAGTCCACTGGTTCAACAGTTGGGCCACGCCGACGCCGGTGGTGGATTCCAAAAGAGTTTACTGCGACTTCGGCACGTTCGGCACGGCGTGCGTCAATTCCAAGACCGGGGAAATACTCTGGAAGACACGCCTACCTTTGGAACACCAAGTCGGACCTGGCAGCTCGTCGGTGCTATACAAAAACCTGCTGATCATGGTGCGGGACGGGTGCGATGTTCAATACATCACCGCGTTGGACACCAAAACCGGCAAGCAAGTCTGGAAGACAGACCGTCCACCGATCGAGGCGCGACGTCCCGACCTCAAGAAATCATTCGTGACACCGTTGCTGGTGAAAGTTGGCCGAAAGACGCAATTGATTTCGCCCACAGCACATTGGATCGCGTCTTACGAACCCGACACGGGCAAAGAGATTTGGCGCGCTCGACATGGCGAAGGCTTTTCCATCGGCTCGTGTCCCGTGTTCGGAAACGGCACCGCGTATTTCAGCACAGGCTGCATGAGGCCGCAGATGTGGGCGGTTCGCGCGGATGGGGTAGGGGATGTGTCTTCTAATAACGTCGCTTGGACGGTGACGCGTCAGGTGCCCGTGATGTCCTCGCCGGTGTTGGAGGGGGACAACATATTTTGGACGTCCGACGACGGCATGGCGAACTGCGTGAACGCGAAGTCCGGCGAGGTGATTTGGCAGGAGCGGATGAATCAGCAACATCTCGCATCGCCATTGCTGGCGGAGGGACGCGTTTACTTCTTTGGCAAGGAAGGTAAAACCACCGTGGTCAAAGCGGGCAAAACCTTCGAGAAGTTATCGGAGAACCAACTCGAAGGAACCGTTGTGGCAACCCCTGCGATTCTCGACAACACGATTTTCATCCGAACCGACACGCATCTTTATCGCATTGGTAGCAAGTGAAACGGTTTTTGCCGCTGAGGAGGATCAATGCGTGGAACAGGCGGCTGGATGACGTATTGCTTAAGGCGTGTTTTCAACCCGCACTCCGAAGTAGGTAAGGATGGCGCGCTGCGCCGTCCCCGCGCCGCGCAGGCGCGGAACGAGTGATACGAGACATTGCACCTTGCACGAAATGATTCCGACCGCTGAACGCGGTCGGGGACAGCGCAGCGCGCTGTCCCTACCAAGATTGCAACATCAACTTCGGAGTTCGGGTTCAAAATGCTGATATGTCCTGTAGCGGCGCTCTGTGAGCGCCGAATTCCCCGGGTTTGGACGCGACGGCGGTCACAGACCGCCGCTACAACGAATTTTGAAACCATTTCTAAAAAGATTGTCCGGTTTCCCGTTCTGCGGCCATGTATAGGTGATGATGAGCGATGACATGGCGCTGGTGCGAGAGTTCGCCGCCAGCCATTCCGAACCGGCGTTTGCCACACTCGTGCAACGCCACCTCGGCCTTGTCCACTCAGCGGCGCTGCGGCAGGTGGGCGACGCGCATCTGGCAGAAGAGATCGCGCAGGCCGTCTTCCTCATCCTCGCGCGCAAAGCCCCGTCGCTCGGACCCAAGACCATTCTCTCCGCGTGGCTCTACCGCACCACGCGCTACGCGGCGGCAGATGCGTTGAAGGCAACCCGACGCCGCCAAGCCCGCGAACAGGAGGCGTATATGCAATCCACCTTGAACCAACCCGACGCCGACACATGGGCGCAACTCGCCCCGCTGCTCGACGACGCCATGGCCGAATTGGGTGAAACCGACCGCGCCGCGCTGGTGCTGCGATTCTTTGAGAACAAGACCGTGGGCGAAATCGCCGGGGCATTGCGCATGGAAGAAGCCGCCGCGCAGAAACGCGTGGGCCGGGCATTGGAAAAACTACGTATCTATTTCTCCAAACGCGGCACTGCTCTGCCCGCTGCGGCACTCACCGCCGCCATCTCCGCCAATGCCGTGCAAGC
>WBXK01000063.1 GCA_008933055.1 Verrucomicrobiota bacterium
CGGGCTGGCGTCGTTAATCGGGCAGGAAGGTCTGTTCAAGCTCGTCGTGTCCGGCTGGGGCACGGTCTGGTATGGCGCGTATGGCGCGTTGATGGAACGCTCAGTGGACGGCGAGTTCATCGTGGACTCAAGCCATCTTGTGACCTACGAACCGCAATTGAAACTCAAGGTGCAGATGGCGGGCGGAATCTTCAGCAGCTTCTTTGGCGGTGAAGGACTCGTCACGCGTCTCAACGGCAAGGGCAACATCGTCATCCAGACGCGCAGCATCGAAGGCTTGAAAAGCTGGCTCAACCCACGTCTCTGATTTCATCACATGCAAACCGAGATCATTCATAGTCCCGGCGCAGCGGCCGCGCGCGTCAGGCTCGATTCTGGCGAAACTCTCACGGCTGAAGGTGGCGCGATGATCGCCATCGGCGGCGAAGTTGCCATCGAAACCACCACGCACCAAAAAGGCAAAGGCGGCGGACTTCTCAAAGCCGCCAAACGCTTGCTCGGCGGCGAATCCTTCTTCCTTAATCATTACACCGCAGGCGCGTCCGGTGGCGAAGTCTGGCTCGCCCAGACGTTGCCCGGCGACATGATGAAGTTCGCTCTCGAAGGCCAGTCGCTGATCGTGCAGGCGGGGTCGTTCGTCGCGTGTTCACCCGGCGTGGGAATGGAAGTCGGTTGGCAGGGTTTCAAAAATTTTCTCTCCGGCGAGAGTCTGTTTTGGCTGCGCATCGGCGGGACGGGGCGATTGATCCTGAGTTCCTACGGCGCAATCTATCCCGTGCAGGTCAACGGCGAATACATCGTGGACACCGGCCACATCGTGGCGTTTGACGAGACGCTGAACTTCAAACTCAGCAAGGCGGGCAAAAGCTGGTGGTCATCCATCCTCGGCGGCGAGGGATTGGTCTGCAAATTTCAAGGTCAAGGCATCGTCTGGTGCCAGTCTCACAACGAACCCAGTTTCGGGCACATCATCGGCCCAAAACTCCGTGCGCGCTGAACAAGGAACGCCATGAACCAAAAAACTTCTGAATACGAATATCGAGTTGAAGCCCAGCCAGACTTCAGCTTCCTCACGGTCAAGCTTCAGCCGCAGCAGACTATCAAGGTGGAAGCCTCCGCGATGGCGACGATGGACACCAATCTCCAGATGAAGACGAAGATGCGCGGCGGCTTGGGTCGTTTGATCACGGGCGAATCCATGTTCATTAACGAATTCACTGCGCAGAACGGCCCTGGCGAGATCGGTATCGCGCCCGGCGCTCCCGGAGATCTGGATCACGTCTATCTGGAAAACAACACCATCTATTTGCAGAACACGGCTTACGTCGCGTCGAGTCCTAGCGTCAACATCGAGACCAAGTGGCAGGGATTGATGAAAGGATTTTTCTCCGGTGAATCGCTCTTCCTCATCAAGTGTTCCGGCCAGGGTGATTTGTGGTTCAACACATTCGGCGGCATGATCGCGATTGATGTGAACGGGACTTACATCGTGGACACCGGACATATCGTTGCCTTCACGGAAGGCTTGGACTATCGCATCGGACGCATCGGCGGCTACAAATCGCTCTTCTTCTCCGGCGAAGGACTCGTCTGTCATTTCAGCGGCGTGGGTCGCTTGTGGATTCAGACCCGCAAAATCGGCGCGTTCACGAGCTGGGTGTATCCCTATCGCCCACAGAAGAAGGGGGATTGAGTCGCCGTAATTTCAAACAAGGTTTGTCTATTTTTAAAAAACGCAAATCGGTCCGATGGATTGCGATTGTTACCGTCTTAGTTCTCGCAGCGGAGCTAGACTTGTTTTGTCAAACAAACCTAAACGAACATCCGAAAGCGCCGGAACGAACCCTTCGGGGGAGCGTGACCAATCGAAACGCGTCAGCGAATACAAACTATGCGGCGGCCATGGAAGCACTCGTCAAGGCTGAAGCAGAACTTGAACGGCAACTGTCACCGCGAATCCTTCCACCAGTGCCAGCACCGGATCCGCCGGGAATTCCAATGCGCCCGGAACGGCGCATTTTCACTAATCAGGAGACGCTTTCCAATCCATCTGCCATTACCCACTACCACCAATCGTTGTTTGATACCAACCTGCCTCCGAATCTGCGAAAGGCTTATGAGGTTTTGCTGAATGACACACAGCAAAAAAACTCAGAATTTCAGACCAATCAGCTACTGTGGGATAATTTATTGAAGGCAAGGCAAACGGGGCGTCCCGAGGACGTAGACGGGGCCAAACATGAACTGGCAGATTTTCTATCAGCCTTTTCAAGGCGAGCTTATGGCAAGTCGTATCCTTCCGGAACTAGATTGGAAGTGATGCTGGCGGATTTCAAAGCCCGCGCTACTGCTTCCCGCCTCACTTCGACCAACAGCGCTTCAAAGTCACTCCCATAGAACTTACACGCTGTGGTTAAAACTCAATCCCCTCGTTGGATTTGCCACATTAGGAACAGCAGGAGCGATCCACTTGGGCATCCTCGGTATAGACAAAACCGCATTTCTCGCAGCGGAAAATCCGATCTTCACTTCCGCGGGGGGAGTGGCATCGTGCGCTGGTCGTCAAGTTCCTCTGCTATTTCGCTTTCCAACCGAGTTGGGTATGTTGGCCTGCAACGTATGGGCAATCTCGAAAAACAACTCGACACATTCCTCCGCAAAAAACCAAAGCTCGGCAGGAGCGTTTATATCGCCAAGGGCGCGAGCGTGCTCGGCGACGTGAAGCTCGGTGAGCATTCCAGCGTGTGGTATGGCGCAGTCTTACGTGGCGACATCAATCGCATCGTCGTCGGCCATCACACCAACATCCAGGACAATGCCGTGCTACATCTTGCGGATGATTATGCCTGCATCCTTGGCAATCATGTCACGGTCGGTCACTCGGCCATCGTCCACGCGTGCAAGATCGGCGATGAGGTTTTGATCGGCATGGGTGCGGTGATCTTGGACGGTGCAGTTGTCGGCAAGCAATCTCTCATCGGCGCGAAGGCTCTCGTGACTCAGGGCATGAAGATTCCCCCAGGCTCGTTGGTGTTGGGCGCGCCGGCTAAGGTGGTCCGCAAGCTTACGAAGGAAGAGCGCGCTGGATTAAAACATTGGGCGCACAAGTACGTGGTAAATGGAGCGTATTGCCTCAAACGCGGAATCAATGTCGGCGCACCGCTCGCGAGCTAAATCGCAGATCAACGCGCGATCAAGCCGAGCGCAAACGTCGCCTCGCTCGCAAGATTGAGCATCTTCGACGGAAACAGTCCGAGGTAGAACATTCCTGCCAGACAGATGACGATGACAAGTTTGGCAGGTAGCGACATCGTGATGGGTGGAGCGTCCGGCGTTTCTTTGCTGAAGTAAATCGCCCGCACCACGCCGAAGTAGTAATACAAGGAGATCACCACACCAACGAGTGCTGTGAACGCGAGGCAATAGTAACCGTGGTTAGTCGCGCCTTGTTCAATGACGGCTTTGAGCAGGAGAAATTTTCCGAAGAATCCGGCGAGCGGCGGAATGCCCGCCAGCGATACCATTGCGATGGTCAGCGTCGCAGCCAGCAAGGGGGAACGTTGATGCAAGCCCGCTAGACCACCGATGTCTTCGCTGTCCAGATGCCGCATCGCGATGGCGATGACCGCAAACGCCGCCAGTGTCGTGAACAGATAGCCACCTAGGTAGTAAAGCACCGCAGCCTGACCCGCACCCGTGAGCGCTGCCACGCCCAGCAATAAGTAACCAGCGTGTGCGATGCTAGAGTAACCCAGCAACCGCTTGAGATTACGCTGCGGAATCGCGCAGAGGTTACCGTAAAGAATCGTGATAGCAGAAACGATGATGAGCAACTTATCCCAATGTGCCGTCACGCTAGGTATTGCGACGAACAAGAATCGCAGCAACAACACAAAGCCCGCAGCCTTCGAGCCGACCGCAAGAAATGCGGCTGTGGGTGTCGGCGCACCTTGATAAACATCCGGCGTCCACATCTGAAACGGGAACGCAGCGATCTTGAAGCCGAGACCGACGAGAATGAACAGCACGCCGAAGAGGAACAGCTTGTTTTCTGCAAACTGCGACGAGACCGCCGCGAGTTCGTTGAAGTTGAATTTACCGGTCGTGCCCCAAACCAGCGCGATGCCGTAGATCATGAACGCTGAAGACAGCGCGCCGAGGATCAGATACTTCACGCCTGCCTCAAGCGAGGTCACCTTGCCGCGCGTGAAAATCGTCAGGACGTAAAACGTGATCGTGATGAGTTCAATCGAAACGAACAGCATCGTGAAATCATTCGCCGAAGCGGCGAACAACATTCCCGCCAGTGCGAAGATGATCAGTGAGTAATACTCCGAGACACCCGCCGCGATCCGATCTGAGAACTCCACGGCAAGAACCAACACCAACGCGGCCGCCAGTAAGAAAAACCGTTTGAAAAAACCTGAAAATGCGTCTTGGATGAACATACCACCAGCGGTTGTTCCATCGGAATTGCAACTGCACTGACCGACGAACGTGTTGACAAACAACAGTCCAAGTGCCGCCGCTGCCGCGTAGCCAAGCATCCGCTTGCGTTCCGCAGGCATCCACAAATCCGCGAGCAGCACTACGATGCCGAGCACCACCACCGAGATTTCCAATGACATCAATGAAAGGTTCATTTGCTTTCAACCATCACGACTGTTTCGCTGGATGCAGGGGTAGCCGGTTTAACCGTCGCCATGTTCACAATCTGCTCCGTTACGGGTTTGATTTTTTCCGTGATCAGCTTTGGGAAGAATCCAAACACCAGCAAGCTCACGATCAGAATCGCGTAAGGTAACTTGCGCCACAGATTCGCATCCGAGAGGTTCACCCACTTGTCAGATATCGGGCCATGCAACGCAGCCCGCACCGCGCGCAACATGTAAACCGCTCCAATGATCAATGCGCCCCAGACAGCGAGCACGGTCACGGTTCGTAACGCCGGAACCTGCCAAGCGCCGAAGAAGACCGTTGCCTCACCCACGAAATTCAGAAAGCCCGGTAATCCGCAACCTGCCATCGCCGCCATCACAAACGCCACGCCGATGAAACGCAGTTTCTTTGCGAGACCACCGAGTTCGCTCATTTCAAGAGTGCCGGTCTGGTTGTAGATGTAGCCGCTCAAGCCGAACGTCAGCGCCGCGAGGAAACCGTGCGCGATCATGATGACCACCGCGCCGGTCACGCCGATGAGGTTCAGGCTCGCGATACCGAGGAAGATCATGCCCATGTGTGCCACGCTGGAATTGCCGATGAGCAGGTTCAGGTTTTTCTGCTTCATCGCCACCCAGCCTACGTAAAGGACGTTACCAAGCGCGAGCCAGGCGATCAGTTGGAGGTGGGATTGCGCCACCTCCGGACAGAACGGAATGGCGATGCGAATCAGACCGTAGAGCCCAAACTTTTTCAGCACGCCAGCATGCAGCATTGCCGTCGCGCTTGGCGCTGAACCATAACCCAACGCTGCCCACGAGTGGAACGGCCAGAGCGAAACGAGAATACCGAAACCCAGAAGCAAAAGCGGGAATATCAACATTTGCGCGCTGTGAGCGATCGTGTGTTCGGTGAAATACTTCGTCAGCGTCGGGATATCGAACGTGCGGGCGTCAACCGGCAGTTGCAAATATAGCGCGATGAGGCCGATGAGCGCCAGTAACGCGCCGATGCTCAGGTAAATCGTGATCTGGAACGTCGCGAAGTTCTTCCGCTCGCCGCGACCCCACACACCAATCATGATGAACGTCGGCACGAGCGCGAGTTCGTGGAAGAAGTAGAAGAAGAAAAGGTCCGTCGACATGAACGCGCCAAGGATGCCGCCGGTCATCGTGAGCAGCAGAATGTAAAACTCCTTCTCGCGGGTCTTGATCTCAAACGAACAGCACGCCGCTGCGAACGCCACAATCGCGCCCATCAACACCAGCCCGACGTTCAAGCCATCCACGCCAAACTTGCATGCGATGCCGAGCGATTCGGCGCCCAGCCAGGGAATGGTGCTGACGAACTTGTAGCCATTCGCATCGACGGCGGCGCCGTTGAACTGCCAGAACATCAAAATGCCAAGCAGCATCGTGACGAACGTCACGCCCACCGCCCCGGCGCGCATGACGAATCCAAGGTTGCGCGGCACAAACGCCAGCACGATCGCTGCGAGCAACGGCAGAGCAAAGATTAAGGTCAACGTCGTCATCGAAATCATTTCCCAAGCACGAACCACAACAATACCGCCACGCCAAGCACGAACAGAAAGGCGTAGGTCTGGAGGTTGCCGGTCTGAGCCAAACGCAAAGCGCGGCCCGTTAAATCTGTGCCACCGCGTACGAGGCCGAGGCAAAAGCCTTCCACGATCCAGCGATCAATCCAATCGGAGATTGTGGAGATCAAGTCATGGAGGCGGATAACTGTGGCTTCGTAAAGTTCGTCGAAGTAAAAACGGTTCGCCATCGCGCGGGACAATCCTCCGAGTTTGGCCGGCAGCGGGTCGCTCTTGGCATTTGCGTAAAGCTTCCACGCCGCAAACAAACCAACTGCGAACGCCGCCAATCCACTGCACGCGGCGACGGGAGCGTGTTGGAACGGATAAATCAATTGCGCCAGCACGCCGTGGGGATGTTCACCACCCGGCTTCAATGCCTCGCTGAACAAACCTTCGATGCCGATGACACCCGCGATAATACTCAAGACTGCCAGAATGCGCAGCGGCCAGACCATGACGCCGGGGGATTCATGGGCGTGATCGACATCGTGCGATTTGGCTTCGCCGAAGAAGGTCACAAACACCAAACGGAACATGTAGAACGTCGTTAATCCTGCCACCCCGACCGCCAGAATGAACAGCGGCAAGCTGTGATGATGCGCGGCAGCAAGTATCGCATCCTTGGAGAAGAAACCGCTCAACGGCCACACTCCCGCCAGAGCTAGCGTTCCGACCATGAAAGTCCAATAGGTCACGGGCATCTTTTTCCGGAGAGCACCCATCTTCCAGATATCCTGCTCGTGGTGCATCGCGTGGATCAAAGAGCCGGCGCCGAGGAACAGCAGCGCTTTGAAGAACGCGTGCGTGGTCAGGTGGAACATGCCCGCTTCCGGTGCGGCCAATCCGACGCCCATGACCATGTAACCAAGCTGTGAGAGTGTCGAGTAAGCGAGGATGCGTTTGATGTCGTTTTGCTGAACGGCAATGAGCGCGGCAAGCAAGGCGGTGAATCCACCAATCCACGAGATCGCGGTCAACGCATCTGGCGTGAAAATGAAGAACACGCGGCACAGCATGTAAACACCAGCTGCCACCATCGTCGCGGCGTGGATGAGCGCGCTAACGGGCGTCGGGCCTTCCATCGCGTCGGGCAACCAGACGTGCAGCGGGAATTGCGCTGACTTACCCATCCCGCCGCAGAAGATCAGGAGGCCCGCGAGTGTTGCTGTTCCACCTAAAAGTGTCGGGTTGGCGACTAGTTGATCTTTGATGCTGGAAAAGTTCAGCGAACCAGCGACCGTGAAAATCATCAAGATACCCAACATAAAACCAAAGTCGCCAATACGATTCGTCAGGAACGCTTTCTTACAAGCATCCGCTGCGCTTGCTTTTTCAAACCAGAAACCGATGAGCAGGTAGCTCGAAACTCCGACGAGTTCCCAGAAGATGAACATTTGGAGGAAACTGTTCGAGAGTACGATGCCGAGCATAGAGAAGGTGAACAAACTCAGGCACGCAAAAAAGCGCGAGAACGCTGGGTCTTCGTGCATATAGCCGTAGGAATAAATATGGATCGCGCTGCCGACGCCGGTGACAATGAGCAGCATCATCAGGCTGAGCGCGTCGAGCTTGAGCCCGAAGTCCACGTTCAGATTGCCGATGGAGAGCCAGTTAAGCGCCGTCTCACTACCAGCGAAACCGTTTACCTTGATGAAAATCAGCGTAAGGACGAAGCCCGTGACTATCGCACCTATGGATAACGCGGCGCTAACCGCCTTGTTGCGCAGGGTGAAAAGCGTGATGATTCCCGCCGCCAGCAGCGGCAGGAACAAAATCAACCAAGGTAACGCTTCAAGTTTCATCCGTCAGTATTTCATCGAGGTCAGGTCTTCAACGTGCGCCGACTGGCGCTTGCGATAGAGCGCGACGATGAGCGCGAGGCCGACCGCCACTTCCGCCGCCGCCACGGTGATGATGAAAAACACCATCACCTGACCGTTGAGGTTGTCGTTGAAACGTGAAAAGGAGACGAGCGCGAGGTTCGCCGAGTTGAGCATCAACTCCAGCGACATGTACATCACGAGCAGGTTGCGTCGCGTGATGACGCCAAGCAGGCCAAGCGCAAAGAGCAACGCACTGACAATCAAGTAATGTTCAAGACCGACGTGTGTCATTTGAGATCCTTTTTGCTCAGGAGAATCACGCCGACCATCGCCACGAGGAGCAGGATGGAAACGATTTCAAACGGCAACAGGTAATTCGTGAACAGCATCTTGCCGAGCGTGGCGGTATCGCCGATGGCGCTCGGTGCGGGTAAATTTTCGCCGGGCTTGGCCGCCAGCAACGAACGGACGAAGATGACAACGATCGCGCCGACGGAAGCCACGCCCGCCACCAAGCCGGTCAGCTTGATCTTGCGGCGCTCTTCTTCCTTCAAGTCCAGCAACATGATTACGAACAAGAACAGCACCATCACCGCACCCGCGTAAACCAGCACCTGCACCGCCGCGAGGAAGAACGCGTTCAGCAACACGAATAATCCCGCCATCGAGATGATCGTCAGCACGAGAAACATCGCGCTCGTGACCGGATTGCGGCTGAACGGATTCGCGACGACCAGCGCGCCGAAAATCAGCGTCAGCGCCGCTAAGACGTAAAATAGAATATCGGTTGCCATTGCTGTTCTAAACCTTCACCGGGAAATTTTCTTGCGCCTGCGCCTCTTCGGCTTTGTGCTTCCATTTCTGGACACCGGCATGCGTGCCGCCGAGGTCGAGGAGTTTTTCTTTGTTGTAAATCATCTCGGCACGGCTCGTGCCGGTGAGCGAATAATCCTTTTGCAGGAAGATCGCTTCCTCCGGACAGACTTCCTGGCAGAAGCCGCAGAAGATGCAGCGAAGCATGTTGATCTCGAACTCTTTCGGCATCTTCTCCGCGTTCGAACGATCGGCGAGCTGACCCGTCGGACCGGGCGGCGTGATCTTAATGGCTTTCGGCGGACAGACAAATTCGCAAAGCTGGCAGCTCACGCATTTGGTGCTGCCTTCCTGATCCTTCACTAGATACGGCGCGCCGCGATAACCTTCAGGCACAACCCATTTCTCTTCCGGATACTGCATCGTCACCTTCTTCTTGAAGAGGTGGCGCAGCGTAACTTTGAACCCGCCGATAATGGCCGGCAGGTAAAGCCGCTCGAACAGATTCAGTGGTTTGCGTTTTACGATCATTTTATTTGCCACTCTTCCACCAGAGCCATATGGCGGTGATTAGAATGTTTACGAGCGCGACCGGAATGAATCGCCGCCAGCCCAAGTCCATGAGTTGATCGTAACGGAAACGTGGCCACATCCAGCGAATCCAGACGAACAGCACGAGGAATAAGAAAACTTTGCCAAGGAAAATACCGATGTGCAGCACGCCGTGAATGAGATCGGTCGCGGGTTGGTCGAGACCGAACCACGGCAACGTCCAACCCCCGAAGAACAGCGTAACCATCATGGCGGACACGAGAATCATGTTGGCGTATTCGCCCATGAAGAACATGGCAAATTTGATAGAGCTGTACTCGATGTTATAACCGCCCGCGAGTTCCTGTTCGGCTTCGGGCAAATCGAACGGCGTGCGGTTTGTTTCGGCGAACGACGCGACGAGGAAAATGCAGAACGCGAGGAAGGTCATCGGCGTTTGGAGCACGAACCAGTTCGGTAGAAAGCCGAGTTGGGTGCCGGTCTGGGCTTCGATGACTTTGCTCAGATTCAGATCACCGACGAACAGGAAGATCGGGATGACGCTCATGCCCATCGCGATTTCGTAGGAGATAAGCTGCGCGCTGGAGCGGATGCCGCCGAGGAACGGAAACTTGGAATTACTCGCGTAGCCCGCCAGCACGATGCTGTAAACGCCCAGCGACACGATGCCGAACGTGTAGAGAATGCCGACGTTCAAATCTGCGAGCACCATCGTTTGGCCGCCTATGTTTGAACCGAACGGAATCACCGCGAGATTCAGTATCGCTGGAATGAGCGCGATCATCGGCGCGAGGGTGAAGAAAATCTTCCGAACGTGGGCGGGCGTCATTTCTTCTTTGAAGAATGCCTTGATTCCGTCTGCTGCGGGTTGCAACAGGCCGAAAGGGCCGACGCGGTTGGGTCCGATGCGGTCTTGAATCCACGCGCACAGGCGGCGTTCGAGCACGACTGTATAAGCCACCATAGTCATCATGATGGCAAAGCACATGACGGCTTTCAGCGCGGTGAATAACACCATGCTTTGCCCGTCGCTTAAGCCATTGAGCCAGTTGTTAACAGTCTCGATCATTTCAAATTTTTACCGTGACGCCATTATCCCCTAGCGCCGCCCACGTGAGGCCACTGAACGCCGGAACATCCTTAGCCATCTCGTTGAACAAGCCCTCGATGGTCAGGAAACCTTTCTTACCGGTGACGTTGTAAACTAAGTCGTGCAGGAAATCCCATTCGGCTCGGGCGTCGCCCTTGGGTTGAATCGCCTGCATGAACTTCTGCACACGACCATCGCGATTCGTGAACGAGCCGCGTTTTTCGGCGTGTGCGCAGCCGGGCAAAACGTAGTGCGCGTAATGCGCCGTGGCATTCGGTAAGATGTCGCTCACGATGAGCGTGTCGAGCTTGCCAAGGAGCTCCTTCGTGAGGCCATGCTCATTGACGACTTCGCTGGTAAGCTCCCGCTCGCGGAGCTTGTCGCTCTTGACTGAGTTCATCAGCAAATCTTCGCCGAAGACGATCAACGTCTTGATTTCGCCGCACGAAATGCCAGCCGCAATCTTCGAGAGATTGATGCCCATTTCGGTAAAACTCATGCCGGTAAGACGCGCGCCGTTTGTGTTGGGATTCTTGTCCTCGTCCACGAGCAGATTATCGCCCTTGCCGATGCGCTGAACAGAATCGCTGATTGCGCCGAGCTTCGCTTTGAGCTTGCTCAACAACCAAAGTTCCTCATTTGTCTGACGTGCTGAGGCGACAATAGCCACCGAACCCGCCGGAGCTTGCTTCAGCTTGTCGGCGATTTCGCTGAGCGCCACGGTCCACGACGATTTTTCGCCGCGAACCACGACATCTTTCAAGCGGTCTTCGCGTTGAATCCACTTGTAGTTCAAGCGACCAGCATCGCACATCCACGGACCATTGACGCCATCGTTGTCGCGCGGCGTGTAGCGGTAAATCTTTTCCTCGCGCGAGCTGATGAGGACGTTGCAGCCCGTCGCGCAACTCGTGCACACACTCTTGGTCTCCTTGAGAAACCAGACGCGCATCTGGAAGCGAAAATCCTTCGACGTCAGCGCGCCTACGGGACAGAGGTCCACCGTGTTCAGCGTGTAGTTGTTGTCGAACGGCAGGCCGGGGAAAGTGGCAATTGTGTTGTAGCTGCCGCGATTCACGATGCCGAGTGCGTCGTCGCCCGCGACATCTTTCGTGAACCGAATGCAGCGCGTGCAAAGAATGCAACGCTCGGCGTCCAGCGTGATGCGCGGCCCGAGATCAACGGCCTTGGGCTTGTGCACTTTGGCCTCAACAAAGCGGCTCGCGCTCTGGCCGTAGTCCACCGAGTATTCTTGAAGCTTGCATTCGCCGGCTTGGTCGCAGATCGGGCAATCGAGCGGGTGATTGATGAGCAAAGATTCGAGCACGCCTTCGCGCATCTGCTTCACGCCGGGTGTGCTCGTGTAAATTTCCATCCCGGGCGAAATCGGCGTGGCGCAACTAATCGCGGGACGCGGCGACTTCGCGATTTTCGGCGTGCCGTCGGGGTTCATCACCGGCTTTCGATCCGGGCCGAGTGCGGGCGTGCCAAACTCGACGAGGCACATGCGGCAATTGCCAGCGACGGGAAGCTTCGGATGATAGCAATAATGCGGAACATCCTTCTTGGCGATGTCGCAGGCCTGCAGCATCGTGGTGAGCGCGAGCTTCCCCTGCCAATCCGGCGTGAGCTTCGGCACTTCGAGTTCGCGCCCGTCCACCTTGACCTTGATCTTTTCGATCGCAGGCGGCGCGGGCTTAATTTCAGTTGTAGGTGCAGCGGACATCGAAATCAATGTGGTGCGGCGGCCAATTCTTTTTTGCCTGTCGCGGCTTCCCTTGCACGACGTTCTTCATCGGCCGCGCCTTTGGCTACAAATTCATCTTTGAACTTCGCCACGAAACTTTGCACAGGCCACGAGCAGGCTTCGCCGAAGGCGCAAATCGTTTTACCGCCGGGAATGTTGTCGGCTATCTTCACGAGGTAATCCGCGTCGCCCTTGCGGCCTTCGCCGTGCGTGAGACGATGCAGCGTCTTGCTCATCCAGAGCGAACCTTCGCGGCAGGGCGTGCATTGGCCGCAGCTTTCGTGGGCGTAAAATTCGGAGAGATTCGCCAGCGCACCGACGATGTCCACGCTGTCATCAATCACGATGATCGCGCTCGAACCGCTCATCGTGCCGGCTTGCTGGAGCGAATCGAAATCATACGGCAGATCGAGCATGTCGGTTTCTACTTCGACGTCTTTGCCTTCGACCTTGCGCTTGAGTTTGAACTTCTCACCCGCCTTCAAAACTTTTGAGGACGAGCCGCCGGGGATGACGGCTTTAAGTTTTCGCCCATCAAGCAAGCCGCCGCCGAACGCGGGATCGTTGATGAGTTGACCGATGGTGGCTTTGCCGACTTCGATCTCGTAATAGCCGGGGCGTTTCACCTGACCGCTCAAGCTGACGATGCGCGTGCCGGTATTGTTCGGCGTGCCGAGCTTGGCGAATTCCGCGCCGCTCATCGTGACAATGTGCTTTACGTTGCAGAGCGTCTCGACGTTATTGACGATGGTCGGGCACATGTAGAGGCCTAGAACCGCGGGGAAATACGGCGGCTTGATGCGCGGATACGGTCGTTTGCCTTCGAGCGATTCGATGAGGCCCGTTTCCTCGCCGCAGATGTATGCGCCCGCGCCACGATGGACATGAATCTCCACATCGTAACCGCTGCCGAGAACGTTTTTGCCGAGGAAGCCTTTCGCACGCGCTTCCTTCAAAGCGGTGTTCAAGAGCTTCGCGCCCTTGGGCATTTCGCCGCGGATGTAGATGTAGGCGAGCTTCACGTCGTTCGCGAAGCACGAGATAATCATACCCTCGATGAGCTGGTGCGGATCTTTGTGAATGATCTGGCGATCCTTGAACGTGCCCGGCTCGGATTCATCGGCGTTGCAGATGAGATAAATCGGTTTGCCGCTACGGCGATCCACGAAAGACCACTTCAGTCCGCACGAAAAACCCGCGCCACCGCGACCACGCAGGCCCGAGAGCTTAACGTCATCGCGAATCTGTTCCTGCGGCGACATTTTTTTGCCGTCCGGCAAATCCTTCGGCGCGATGGTGAGCGCTTTCTTGAGCGCGTCGTAGCCGCCATGCCGCAAATAGCATTCGATGTCGGGCGTGTAACCCGGGTTATCGAGATGCTTGAGGATGAGTTTGAACTCTTGCGGCATATCAGTTTCTTGACTCCGAAAAGGAAATATCTACGCTATGCCACACGTTGGTTTGCCCGATGGTGTAACGGTAGCACAGCAGACTCTGAATCTGTTTGTCATGGTTCAAATCCATGTCGGGCAACCAATTTTTCACTTGCAGCCTCCCATGATTTGGTCCGCTTTGGCGTTTGTGACGCCTTCGTGGAAATCCTCGTTGCACATCATCACGGGTGACATGCCGCAGCCAGCGAGGCACTCGACAAACTCGACCGAGAACTTGCCGTCCTTCGTCGTTTGCAAACCGTGCGCGTGCGGATCGAGCCCGAGCTTCGTGCAAAAGTGTTCGTGCAACTTGTGCGAGCCGCCGAGCGCGCAACTCAACGTGCGGCAAACTTTGATCTGATGTTTGCCCGGCGCGGCTTGCCGGAACATCGGGTAGAACGTGACAAGCTCGTGCACGTTGATCGGCTGGAGGCCAAGTTTCTTCGCGACCCACTGCGTGGCTTCCGGCGAAATGTAGCCGAAGTTTTCCTGTAACGCGTGCAGCAACATGAGCGACGCGCTGCGTTTCACGGGATAGTGCGTGATCAGCTCGTCAATTTCGGCTTCAAGATTTGTGGGGACGGTAAAGCTCATCGGTCACATTCTCCCATCACAAAGTCAAACGAACCTAAAATCGAAAC
>WBXK01000064.1 GCA_008933055.1 Verrucomicrobiota bacterium
GAGATGATCGCGAGCGGCGCGCCGTTACAGCAGACGCTTGAGACATTGCTTCGTCTGACTGAAGCGGAAATCTCAGGGCTGCTTTCTTCAATCTTTTTGCTGGAGGATAATAAGCGTTTGCGCCATGTCGCGTCGCCCAGCATCCCGGCAGCATTTTCAGCGGCGATAGATGGTGTGGCTATTGGACCGGTGGCATGTTCTTTCGGGACAGCGGCCTTCACTCGGAAACCTGCGATTGTGCGGGACATCGCCACAGATCCGCTTTGGGTGAACTACAAGGACATCGCCCTCAAACACGGATTGCGGGCCTGTTGGTCGTATCCCATTTTCGACTCCAAGCAGAATGTATTGGGAACGTTTACCCTTTATTACCGAACCCCCAAGTCACTTGATAGACAGCATCTCAAGCTGATCGAGTCCGTCACGCATCTCGCGGCTATCGCCATTGCCAAACATCGAGAGGAGCAGATGCTTCACGCCAATGAGCATCGATATCGCATCCTTACAGATCACGCGGTGGACACATTCATCGTGCATGACCGGGAGGGCAAATTAATCGAGGTGAACCGGCGAGCCTGCGAACAGCTGGGTTACACGCGGGAGGAACTATTGGGGTTGCGCGTCACGGATGTAGAGAAAGATTTGGACGAAAAAGCCTTGGAAGAAGTATTGCGGCAGGTGAGGCCCGGCCAGGTGAAGACCCTCATCGGCCAGCATCAACGAAAGGATGGCACCCGATTTCCAGTGGAGGTTCGGATCGGAGCGTTTGAGTCGGAGGGTCGGATGCTGTTCAACATCCTAAGTCGCGACATCACGGAGCGCAAACGGGCAGCAGATGCGTTGGAGATGTTCCGCACTTTGGTGGATCGCGTAAATGATACGATCGAAGTGATTGATCCGGAGACGGGACGATTTCTGGACATCAACGAGAAAGCGTGTGCGGATCTGGGTTATACGCGCGAAGAGATGTTATCTCTAAGCATCTCGGACGTGGACCCCGCACAAGACATAGAAAGTTTCAAAGCCAGAAAGGAAAAACTCTTGGATGCCGGAACATTGATGGTTGAATCCACGAATCGGCGCAAAAACGGCACCACATTCCCGGTGGAAGTCAACATGAAGTGGGTCTGGCTGGACCGCGATTACATCGTGGCCGTGGTACGTGACATTACCGAGCGTCGCAAAAATGAAGACGCGTTGAAAGCCTCAGAACATCAATATGCCAGTCTGGTGAACAACATAGACGGCATCGTTTGGGAGGCGGACTTCGAGGAAGGACGATTGACCTTTGCCAGCGACCAAGCACAACGGATACTAGGCTATCCTGTGGAACAATGGTTGAATGAAAAGCACTTTTGGGAAAACCACATCCACCCTGACGATAGAGAGCAAACAATTGCGCGCTCGCTCAATAGCACTCGGCGCGGTGAAGGACATGATGCCGAATACCGATTGATCGCGGCAGATGGTCGCGATGTGTGGATCCACGATATCGTTTCCGTCTTCCAAGAATCGGATAAGCGCACAGTCTTGCGCGGTGTGATGGTTGACATCACAGAACGCAAAAAAGTCGAAGCCGAACTCCGCAGACGCGAGGACCGCTTCCGCCTGCTCATCGAGAACGCCTCGGACATCCTCACCGTCATCAACACCGCAGGGCTCATTCGCTTCCAAAGCCCTTCCGTAACCCGAATACTTGGTTATCAGCCAGAAGGGATGGTTAATCGGAGCACGTTTGAGTTTCTCCACCCTGAGGACACAACTCGCGTGAAGGGCACTGTAAAGAACGCATTCGCCAACGCAGGCCTGCCTGTCTCCGTCGAATACCGATTCCGGCACAGCGATGGCACGTGGCGCTACCTTCAGTCAGTTGGTCGGAGCATCGCAGGTGAAGCGCCCGATGGATTTCTTATCATCAACTCGCGCGATATTTCAGAGACACGTAAGCTGGAGGAACAATTCCGCCAATCTCAAAAGATGGAAGCCATCGGCCAGCTGGCTGGCGGCGTCGCACATGATCTCAACAACATCCTCACCGTAGTCCACATGCAGCTGGATCTTCTCAAACACGGCGATCCTCTCACGGACATCCAGGCTGAATCAGTAATGGACATCGAGAAAGCCAGCCGCCGCGCAGCCGATCTCACGCGGCAATTGCTCATGTTCAGCCGCCGCCAAGCCGCGATGAAGCTTGACCTCGATCTCAACGCCGTGGTGACGAATATCACGAAGATGTTGCAGCGCATCGTTGGCGAGGATGTGGCCATGCACATAAGCTACGCTCCTCAACCACTGCCCGTTCATGCGGACTCCGGCATGTTGGATCAAATCCTCCTCAATCTTGCCGTCAACTCGCGCGATGCTATGCCCTCCGGCGGGAAGATCGTCATTGAAACATCGGTGGCGGAGTTCGATGAGTTTGCCGTTGCACAGAAACCCAACGCTCGCGTCGGACGCTTCGCCTGTCTCAGCGTGAGCGACACTGGAAAAGGCATTCCGCGCGAAATTTTACCGCGCATCTTCGAGCCGTTCTTTACCACCAAGGACATTGGCAAAGGAACTGGGCTTGGCCTCGCTACCGTGTTCGGTATCGTTCAACAGCACAACGGCTGGATCAGCGCGCACAGCGAAGTGGACAAGGGCACGACCTTCCGAATCTATCTACCCTTGCAAAAGGAAGCTGAAGAAGTCGTCGCAGAAACTACCTACGTTGCCAAAGGTGGAAGCGAAACCATCCTGCTCGTTGAGGATGAAGCATCCCTGCGCGTCCTCGTCCGTAATGTGCTCACGCGGCTTGGGTATCGTGTGTTGGAAGCGACGACGGGTTTGACGGCGGTGGAAGTCTGGAAAGAAAATCGCCACGACATCAAGTTGCTGCTCACGGACCTCGTTATGCCAGACGGCATGACGGGCAAACAACTTGCCGAATTGCTCGTAGCGGAAAACCCGACTCTGAAAATCATCTACACGAGCGGCTACAGCCGGGACATTGCGGGGCAGGGATTCACCTTACAAGACGGCGTCAACTTCCTAAGCAAACCGTTTCAAGCGACGAAGCTCGCTAAGACCGTGCGCAATAGTTTGGATAGTTAACCTCATTTAGAGCAGAAAATAGGAACGAAGTGCAAGAAGGTGACGACATACCCATTTCAAAATGGCTTGAAGCCAAGTCAGCGATGGATAAGAAAAACGCCAAGTTTATCACCTTGGGTTGAAAAAGGATTTACTCAATGGTGAGGCTCAACATCTAGGACGTCGCCACCCATGTCCGCTACTTCATGCGCGTGGGGTTGATTTAGGCAGAGTGAGAATGTCTACGCAGCAGTGTCTCAAAGAATATTCGCCGCTAGTTCCGCCAGTTCGGAGCGCTCCCCCTTTTGAAGTTCCACATGTGCAGCTACGGCCTCTGAGCGGAACTTGCTTACGATATAGTTAAACCCGTTGGATGACCCGTCCACGTAAGGATTATCAATTTGATACGGATCACCTGTAAAAACGATCTTCGTGCCGTTGCCGACGCGCGTGACGATGGTTTTCACTTCGAGAGGCGTGAGATTCTGGGCCTCATCAATGATCATGAACTGATTTGCGATACTGCGGCCGCGAATGTAGCTCAACGCTTCCACAACGATGTTGCCACTGCGCATTAAGTCGCCGCTGCGGCGATGATCGTGCCCCATGTTGAGGTCGCTCAACATTTCGAGCGCATCGTGAATCGGCTGCATCCATGGCGCGAGTTTCTCTTCGAGCGAGCCGGGCAGGAAGCCAAGTTCTTTGCCCATGGAAATCGTCGGGCGCGCGACGACGACGCGGCGGAATTCGCGATCCAATACGGTGCGTTTCAACCCAGCGGCCATCGCCATGAGGGTTTTGCCAGTGCCGGCCTTGCCCATGAGCGTGACGAGTTTGACGCGATCATCGAGGAGTGCGTCGAGAGCGTAGTTCTGTTCGCGGTTGCGCGGTTTGATGCCCCACACGCCTTCGCGGCAATCAATGATTGGGATGAGCTTTTTGCCGGTGGCATCCACTTTGGTTAGCGCGCACTTCTTGGGATTCGCCTCGTCAATGAGCGTGCAATACTCGTTCGGGAAATATTGTTTACCTCCGTTGACTTCGAGTTCGCCGTTGGCGCGAAAGTCCGCGAGCTTCTGCGGCGCGACCATAATTTCGATCATGCCCGTATAGAGGTCCTTGATGTGGACACGATCAGTTTCATAATCCTCGGCGGCGAGTCCGATGGCGTCAGCCTTGATGCGGAGATTGATGTCCTTGGAGACAAGAATGGTGTCGTTCTTCGGGTCGGCCTTCTGAATGTGCTTGGCGACAGCGAGAATTTTGTTGTCCACACTCATGCCCTTGGTGTGACCATTTCCGTTGCTGCCACCGTTGGTGAGGCTTTTCTTCTCAACGGTGATGCGAAGCTTGCCGCCGTTGGGAAGCTTAACCCCATCACTTAAACTACCCTTTCCGCGAAAAGCATCCAGCATCCGCGAAACCGCGCGGGCGTTCTGGCCGAGCTCGGTGGATTCGCGTTTGAACCGGTCAATTTCCTCGATGACTTCGATGGGAATCAGGACGTTGTTATCCTGAAAATTGAGGAGTGAATTGGGATCGTGGAGGAGGACGTTGGTATCTAGTATGTAGTTCTTCACGTTGCGAATTGAGAAAGCTTGGCAGATGCCAGACGACGTTGCCACTTTGATATCTGTGCGCGGTTTGCGGGAAGCTTGTAGTGTCCCGAAAAAAGAAAATTGCCTAACATCCCGTAGAGATCAAAGTCCACAAAACGCGGACGATCTCCCAACAGGAACGGACGGTAGGAGAGCATCTCCTCGAAGGGCAACAGGCGAGTTGCGAGCTGCGATTGCATCAGTTTTTGTTGCGCGCGCCACTGATCAATACAGCCACGACCAAACTTCCTTTCTTTATGTCGGATGTAGGAAAGCTGGTCTGACTTGGAGACAAATTCGCGGAAGTGAGCGTCGTTCAGTTTAAAGGTCAGCTCTTCAATGTCATTTTCGATGTAACGCCAGAGGATGGATTGCTCACCTTCAAGTTCAGCCGGAAACAGACCGAGCTTCAACTTTTGATCGAGATACTTGCCGATGACTTGGGAGTCTTCGCTAGTTTCAAAGATGATGTTGCGCCCGTCTTTAAGAACTGGCGCTGCGTAATAAAGCCCCTTGGTGAGCTTCCAGATGAAAGAACGATCCCCGGTGAGTTTGAGGTTGGTGGTTTTGAAGCGCGCTCCGGAAAATTCGAGCAACTGCCGCTGCACGATGCAGAACGGACTCCACGGAAATTGGATGAGCTCAATCATTTCAAAACATGATCTTCCAAAAAGCTGGCCGCAGAGTGACGCGAGCTGTGCCGCGTTACAAGAAAAAGTTAAACTAGTTGTCACACTTGAATAAGACCTATCGCGTGCCAAGGCCGGGCTCATCGCATGGGCGGGTTGAAAGACGCTTTTCAAAAATGAATCTTATCGCACCGCATTCCTCATACAATCGCTCCGTCCTAGCAAGCTCATCTGGCTATAAAAAAGCCTTAGATGCTCTCTTCCAATCAGCGTCAATAATTTCCCTGTTTTGAAACTACGCAACAACAACTGAAAGACCTGTTGACTTCAAACGCTCATTTGATAACGTCTGCGTCCCTTTGATGGGAAATACATGAAAACGCATTTGCCGAAAGTGAATTTGGACGAACGCAAGTGGCACGTAATTGATGCCGAGGGCGCTGTTTTGGGCCGTTTGGCCGTGCAGGTCGCTGATATTTTGCGCGGAAAAAACAAGCCCACCTACACCGCACACCTCGACGCGGGCGACTTTGTCGTCGTCATCAACGCCGAGAAGGTCAGGGTCACTGGCAAAAAAGAAACCGCCAAGGAGTACATGACTTACTCTGGTTGGAAGGGCGGCGAAAAATATACAACTGTCGAGCGCCTCCGCGCTGGCAAGCCTGAGCACCTGATTACGCACGCCGTCAAGGGCATGATTCCCAAGAATCGCCTCGGTCGCGTGTTGCTCACCAAGCTCAAAGTCTATAAAGGCCCGAAGCATGATCACGCGGCGCAAAAGCCGACGGCTCTCAAGGCTGCGAACTAATTTCAACTCTTACTAAAGATGGCTACCAAGACACCTGAATTTCTCGGCACCGGTCGGCGGAAAACATCCGTCGCCCGCGTTCGTATCGCAACTGGCAGCGGCAAAATCACCGTCAATGGTCGCGCTTTCGACAATTATTTCCCACTCGAAACACTGCGGTCGACGGTTTCCGGTCCGTTGACCATCACAGGCACGACCGACAAGCTCGACGTGCGTGTAAACGTCACTGGCGGAGGCCCGAGCGGCCAGGCGGGCGCGGTTCGTCACGGCATCGCTCGTGCGTTGCTTGAATTCGACGTGAATCTCCGCCCTGCTCTCAAGGCTGAAGGTTTCCTCACACGCGATTCTCGCGCCAAGGAACGCAAGAAGTACGGCCAGCCGGGTGCGCGCAAGCGTTTCCAGTTCAGCAAGCGTTAATCGCTCTGGATATTTTCAAACCCCGCTGGTTCAATCCAGCGGGGTTTTTTATTGGGGAGCTGTCAGTCGTCAGCGATCAGCAGCCAGCTCTCCACAGTCGCCAGTTTTCTGGCTGAACGCTGATAGCTGAAAACCAAGAGCTATGAAAAAAGTCGCCATTATTGGTGCATCCGGCTATTCCGGTGAAGAACTTGTAAAACTGTTGTTGAACCATCCGCATGCGGAATTGGTCGCCGTCACCTCGCGCCAAAGCGCAGGGCAAACGCTTGCCAGCGTGTTCCCCAAATTCGCCAGTCATCCGAAGACAAAGTCGTTGAAGTTCATCGAGCCAAATGCCGAACAGCTCGCCAAGGAAGCAGACGTTGTGTTTCTCGCGTTGCCGCATGGCGTCGCGGCGGAATATGCGATTCCACTGCTCAAGGCAGGCGCAATCGTCATTGATCTCAGTGCCGACTTTCGCCTCAAGAGCGCCGACGTTTACAAAGAATTTTACGCGCACGATCATCCCGCGCCTGAACTGCTGGCTAAGTCTGTTTATGGCTTGCCAGAGTTTTATCGCGAGCAGATCAAGAAGGCCACGCTCATCGCATCCCCAGGTTGTTATCCCACGAGCATTCTGCTGCCGACATTGCCACTGCTCAACGCTGGGCTGATCAAACCGCAGGGCATCATCGCGGATTCATACAGCGGTGTGAGCGGGGCGGGGCGCAAGGCGGAGGTTGACTACTTGTTCTGTGAATGTAACGAGAGCGTTCGTCCCTACGGTGTGCCGAAGCATCGGCATTTGTCTGAGATCGAGGAACAGATGTCTTTCGCAAGCGGGACGAAAGTGGTCATTCAGTTCACGCCGCATCTGATGCCGGTGAATCGCGGCATCCTCACCACGCTTTATCTTGCGCCGACGGAACATTTCTCGGACGCAACGGGCGCAGCAAAGATGGGCGAACGCATTTCTGCGTGCTACGCCAAAGCCTACGCAAGCGAACCTTTTGTTCGCGTGCTCGAAGGCAAGGCATTACCTGACACAAAGAATGTCGTCGGCACAAACGTCTGCGAAATCTCGTGGCGGCTTGATCCCCGCACAGGCCGGCTCATCGTGATGAGTGCGGAAGACAACCTCGTAAAAGGCGCGAGCGGGCAGGCAGTGCAGAGCATGAACATTCTCTGCGGTTTCCCTGAAACGGCAGGGTTGGTTTAGTTTTGTCCTCAGATCCCACAGATTGGTGCAGCTGTAAGACAGCACATCTGTGGGATGTGCGGTGACTCCCTATGAAACTTCCGTACTACGAAGTCTCGGCGTTCACTGCCAATCCGTTTGGCGGCAACCCCGCTGGGGTTTGTGCTCTCGACGCGTGGCTGCCTGATTCTGTTCTGCAAAAAATCGCGGCGAACAACAATCTGGCTGAGACTGCATTCACCATACCTCGTGGCAATGACTTCGAGTTGCGCTGGTTCACGCCCACGATTGAAATGGATCTGTGCGGACACGCAACATTGGCTGCGGCTTTCGTTTTGTTCAACGAGCAAAAACTCGACAGCAAAGAAGTCCGCTTTCACACCCGAAGCGGCCTGCTCACCGTCTCGCACGACAAAGAATTGCTGACACTGGATTTTCCAGCGCGCCCCGCTATCCCGTGCATCGCTTCAGAGGTTTTGATTAGTGGTTTAGGAGCGCCGCCGAAAGAAGTTCTCAAAACTCGGGACTACCTCGCCGTGTTCGCCAGCGAAGCCGATGTTCGCGCGCTGAAACCTGATTTCGCCTCGTTGAAAACTCTCGATTGCCTTGGCATCATCGCCACTGCGCCGGGCAGTGATTGCCATTTTGTCTCGCGTTTTTTCGCGCCGCGCGCAGGCGTTGATGAAGACCCCGTGACGGGTTCGGCTCATTGCACATTGATTCCGTTTTGGGCCGAACGATTTAGCGAAACCAAGATGTTCGCTCGTCAAGTTTCCAAACGTGGCGGCGAGTTGTATTGCGAACTCGTCGGCGAGCGCGTTCGCGTCGGAGGGAAGGCAGTTTTGTATTTGAAGGGGGAAATTTGTTTATGATGATGGGAGTGCGAAAGAAATGTCTGCCATGAGCCTGACCGAACTTATTCCGGTACTGCAAGTTGCCATCGGGCCGGTGATTTTGATTTCCGGCGTAGGCTTGCTCCTGCTGACGATGACGAATCGCCTCGGCCGAACGATTGACCGCGCCCGCCAACTTGCAAAGGAAGTGGACAGCCCGGATGCAGACAGAACCCACATCGCCGAACAAGTTGTTACCATTTACCGTCGCGCCCGCGTGCTCCGGCTGACAATCACGCTCGCCGGCATGAGCGTGTTACTAGCGGCGGTTTTGATCATCGCTCTATTTTTGGCAGCCTTGCTCAAGAAGGATAGCGGGCTGATGATCACGGTAATTTTCATCGCCTGCCTCGGCTCGCTAATCGGATCGTTGATCGGGTTCATCTACGACATTCATTTGTCGCTCGCAGCGCTGCGATTAGAATTAAGCCAGGTCAATGCAGACGTGAAGTAACCATTCAACGCGCCAACAACATCTTCACTCCAGCCACGACCAGAACAACCGAAAGCAGCCGCCGCATCGTCGCGGGTTCAAGACGGCGACTACCCAACTCGGCGCCTATGATTCCACCGAGCAATGCTGCGGGCGTCCACCAGATGATTTCGTGCGGAACATTATTCACGCTCGCCAGGTGACCGAGTAGTCCGGCAGCAGAGTTGACAAGGATGAACGCCACTGAAACGGCTGCTGTTTTCTTCACATCGGCCCAACCGAGGAACAGCAACAACGGGCTGAGAAAAATTCCACCGCCCACGCCGGTCAAACCCGACAACAACCCAATTCCGGCGCCAAAGATCAATGCATGAGTCACGGTTACGGGCTTCAGTTCTCCGGATGATTGTGTGGTTGGCTTGATCAACAATCTCCACGCCGCGAACAACAACACAACACCGAGGATGGTTTTGTGACTTGAAACGGGCAGCTTAGTCATGCCGCCGAGAAATGCCATGGGCACAGATAGCAGCGCAAATGGCCAGAAGCATTTCCAGTCGAAATGTCCCGCACTCGCAAACCGGATCGTGCCCACGGTGGCGACGACGAGATTCAGCACCAGCGCGGTCGGCTTCATCACATCCGGCGCGAGGCCGAACAAGGCCATCGCGGCAAGATACCCAGACGCGCCAGCGTGACCGACTGAAGAGTAGAGTAGCGCGGCGACAAAGATAAGCAGCGTGAGAATGAGCCCTTCAGTCATGGCTGCTCAGGCGTATTTATGCCGGAGTTGGCGGTGTAATGTGTCTGACAAGCAACGGAATGCTCGTCTGCACTTTTTCATCGAACATAATGTCGAGCGAGTAAAGTCCGGGCAGATCGAACTTTAACTGTTGGATGTTGAGAATGTAATTGCGGGTGCCAAAGTGCATGTCGCCGGGCAGCGTGACTTCGATGGGGATTTCAATCGGCGGCATGATAGCACGTCCGTCCGCGTCCACGAAATTGAGTTTCAACTGGCGTTTGCCCTCGTCTTCGCTCGCGAACGTGACACGTAACGCCACGGCGCACTGCGGATGGATGGCCGGTAGTTCGCGCGCGTAGATCGTGTCGAATGCGCCGAGCAAATTGAGCTTCCCGTTGTCGTCCGTCGCCGCATCACAGAGAACCGCCACTTGAATATTCATGAAGGATGAGGTTAAACCAGGAATGCAGCTGAAAGAACACGATTTTTTTTGGCCTCTTGCTCAGGCGGGTATGAAAACGGGTCGCACCAGCGTTCCTGCTAGACGAGATGCGCTGGAAACGACTACCTTTCGCCTGCCTCAACGAGGTTTTTATGGATGAATTGCTGAAATTATTACAAGGCAACGCGCTTGAATCGCACGCCAACCTTGGCAAACTTTTGAACAAGCCTGCCGCCGATGTCTCGAAAGAAATCGCCGCTTACGAAAAAACCGGCGTCATCCGTGGCTACCAAGCCGTGCTCGACGAGGACAAACTCGATCTGGATCGCGTCACTGCCGTCATTGAGGTCAAAGTCACGCCGCAGCGTGAGGGTGGGTTCAACAACATCGCCACGCGCATCAGCAAATTTCCCGAAGTCAAATCTGCCTACCTCATGAGCGGCGGCTACGATTTGCTGCTGTTCGTAGAAGGTCGTAACCTCCGGGAAGTCGCCACATTCGTCAGCGAGCACCTCTCTCCGCTAGAAGGCGTGTTGTCCACCTCCACTCATTTCATGCTTAAGACGTACAAACGCCTCGGTGTGTTGATGCAGCAAGATTCCAAAAATGAACGCCTCTCCGTCGCTCCGTAATCGCATCAACACCGTCGTGCGCGACATCCCGCGCTCCGGCATCCGGGACTTCTTCGACATCGTCACCACGATGAAGGACGTCATCAGTCTGGGTATCGGTGAACCCGATTTCGACACGCCGTGGCATGTGCGCGAAGCCACGGTCTTTGCTCTCGAACGGGGCGCCACGCACTATTCTAGCAATCTCGGCTACATCGAGCTGCGCCGCGCATTGTCCAAATACGTCGCCAAACATTTTGGGGCAGAATACAACCCGGACAACGAAGTCCTTGTCACCGTCGGCGTTAGCGAGGCGCTCGATCTCGCATTGCGTGCCCTGATCAACCCTGGCGACGAGGTGCTGTATCACGAGCCGTGTTACGTTTCTTATCGTGCCACGATTCTGTTCGCCGGCGGCAAGCCGCTGGCCGTCGAGACGAAGGCTGAGAACGGTTTCCGACTCACCCGCGCGATGCTCGAAGCCAAATGCACGCCCAAGACGAAAGTCTTGATGCTGAATTTCCCTAATAACCCCACCGGCGCGATCATGAGCCGCGAGGATCTCGAAGACATCGCCAAGTTCGCCATCGAAAAAGATCTCATCGTCATCACTGACGAGATTTACGCTGAGCTGACTTACGACACACCACACACGAGCATTGTCAGCATTCCAGGTTTGCGCGATCGCACAATTTTCCTGCACGGCTTCTCCAAGGCGTGGGCCATGACCGGCTATCGCCTCGGTTATGCTTGCGGCCCGGCGGAGTTGATCGATGCGATGATGAAAATCCATCAATACACGATGCTCTGTGCGTCATCGCTTGCGCAGAAAGCTGCCATCGAAGCCCTCACGCGTCCTGAGATTGACGTCGGTGAAATGGTGGATGAATACCGCCGCCGCCGGAATTTCCTCGCAAGCTCGTTCAAAGAGATGGGATTGGAATGTCATCGTCCGCTAGGTGCGTTCTATGCGTTTCCGAGCGTGGCGAAGTTCAAGATTCCAGCAAAGGAGTTTGCGCTGAAATTTCTGCACGAAGAAAAAGTCGCAATCGTTCCCGGCACTGCGTTCGGTGATTGCGGAGAAGGTTTCGTCCGCTGCGCCTACGCTACGAACCTGGACAACATCAAAGAAGCGATGGTGCGGTTAAAGCGGTTCATGGCGACACTGTGAAAACTGCCGGCGCGCAGACACAAACTTGTTTGCGACCATTAATCCGCCTATACTCGGGGTGAATGGAATTCATGCTTTGAAAATCCTTGTCGCCATCACCGGAGCCAGCGGATCGCTTTATGCCCAACGGCTGCTCGATAACCTTGATCCCACCGCGCACGAGATTCATGTAGTGATGAGCAATTATGCGCATCAGGTCATCGCGGAGGAATTGCCGGATGGATTGCGTTTTCCAGCAGGTGTGAAGCCGCATGGCCTCAAAAGTATGAACGCGCCTTTCGCCAGCGGCTCGAATCCACCAGATGTGATGGTGATAGTCCCTTGCACGATGGGAACGCTCGGGCGCATCGCGCATGGTTACAGCGAAGATGTTCTCTTACGGGCGGCGGATGTGGTGTTGAAGGAGAAGCGCAAGCTGATCCTCGTGCCGCGCGAAACTCCTCTAAGTTTGATCCACGTCAAAAACTTTGAACTCCTGCTGCTGGCTGGTGCGACGTTGATTCCGGCGAATCCAAGTTTTTACTCCGGCGCGAAAACCGTGGTCGAACTTGTGGACACGGTGGTGGCGCGCGTATTGGATCACATGGGTCTGCCGAACAAACTCGCGCCACGTTGGGCGGAGGAGAAGGAATAGGAGTTAGGAGATAGAAGTTGGAAGTTAGGAAAACCAAACGCACGATGAGTAAAAACCCCATCTGCCATTTGCCATCTGCAATCTGGTCCACTTTTTCCAAGTGGGGCGGTTTCGTTCGTTTCTCGCATACGATCTTCGCCCTACCGTTCGCGCTGGCGGCTATGTGCGTGGCGGCGCGGGAGAATCGCGGCTGGCCGGGCTGGCGCGTGTTCGGATTGATTCTCGCAGCAATGGTTTGCGCCCGGACCTGCGCGATGGCGTTCAATCGGATCGTGGATCGAAAATTTGACGCGCTCAATCCGCGCACGGCCTCGCGGCATCTCCCAGCGGGGACTATTTCATTAGCGAGTGCGATTGCACTCTGGCTGATCTCGGCGGCAGGCGTCGTAGCAGCAAGTTACTTTCTGAATCCATTGTGCTTCCGGCTTTCGCCTGTGGCATTGGTAGTGGTTTGCTTCTATTCGCTGACGAAACGATTCACTGATTACACGCACGTCTTTCTTGGAGTTGCGCTCGCGCTCGCGCCTGTGGGCTCATGGCTGGCGGTGAAGGGAACGGACGTGTCAGTTTTGGAAATCACGCAGATGCTCGTATTATCTGCCGCCGTGATTCTCTGGCTCGTGGGCTTCGACATCATCTATGCGCTGCAAGATCATGAGTTTGATAAATCGCACGGCCTCCGATCACTCGTGGTGGCATGGGGTCCAAAGAACGCGTTGGCGGGGGCGTTCCTTGCACATGTCGTGACGTGCGGCCTCCTATTCGCATTTGGATTGCTGTGCCGATTCCGCATCGCCTATCTCGTGGGCTGGATGATCATCGCCGCGTGCCTTGTGATGGAACATTGGATCGCGCGGCGGCGGAGTTTGAATTGGATCAACGTGGCCTTCTTCAGGCTGAATGCTGTGGTGAGTGCTGTGTTCTTCGTCATTGTGGCCGCCGAAGTAATTTTTAAGGGTGGCTTTCGGTTAAAGTAAGAGGCAGACAGATCATGCCGGTAAGATTGCCGATAGGAATGCCGCGCACTGATTTTGGCCCGCTGCGCCTCCAAGCCTAGCGCCAGCCACTTGAATCCACGGTGTTTTCCCTGATGGAGTTACGCCGAATAAGTAGTTATCATCGCACCATGCGAGCGTTGGACATTCAACACATTGGCAGCGAACTGGCGATCCGCTGGGCGGACGGTGGCGAGAATTTTTTCCCTTTGGAAAAACTGAGGCGGGCATGTCCGTGCGCCGGGTGTTCCGGTGAGGTAGATATTTTGGGAAACGTGTATAAGAACCCGGATAAAGTTCTCGCGCCGGCGGCGTTTGAGTTGAGACGATTTGTTCCCGTGGGTGGATACGCCGTGCAGTTGTTCTGGGGGGATGGCCACAACAGCGGAATTTTTGCGTTTGATTACCTCAAGCGGCTAGCGGCGGCGTAGGACGTGTCTGCAAAATAGGGAACGTGGTCGGCCCCCAGGTCACAGCCAAGCTCTAAGAAACAAGCCGTTACTGTCATGCGGCAACTCCCTCATCATCCTATCGCTGCGCCCGAGGACGGGCGCACTCCAAAACAAAAAACACCGGCCTCAATGAGGCCGGTGGTGATGTATGCTGAACTATTAAATCGGATTAGTCTTTCGTGCCACCGGAGCTGAATTTACTCCAGTCGAGCGGCTTGCCGCTGTCCCAGGCAGACCACTGCTCTTTAACATCTTCACTTCCGGTTTGCTTCAAGAA
>WBXK01000065.1 GCA_008933055.1 Verrucomicrobiota bacterium
AGAGGAGGGAAACACCATGTAATAAGCTGTACGGAAATTAAAGGTGTGCAAGTTGGAATCATGTCAATTGCCGGCTTTTGTCCCCGCAGTGTGGAACGGGTTCAAGCGCGAAACTGCTTCCGCCGCCGCCCAACCAGAGAGGGCTGCGCCTTCGACTTTGGAGCCGGCAAAGGCATCGCCAGCCAGCACCAGAGTAGGAGACTGACTCACGACCACGCAGGCTTGCTCATGCACCCGCATCGGTTTGCTGTAACGCCAGCCATGGACTTGAAAGGTCTTGATGCTCGCTCCCAGCCATTCTGCGGCCGCGCTTAGCAGCAGCCGACCGCTAGCCTGGCGGTCCTCATCCCAGTGCTCCAAGCTGAAGGCGTGCGTAGCGTGGATCGTGACGGCTGGAACTGACGAAATGCCTTTCATCTGATTATCCGCGATCCATGCAATCGGACCTGCCGCGGGCGCGAGACCGCCGGGGAGTGGCAGGAGCGACGGTCCGTCGAGCACGGCCATGACCGCGAGGCAACGTTCGTAATCAATCGCTGCAAGCCGTGTGTGCATTTCCGGCGGAAGTAGAAATCCTCCCGCTTCCATCAGGGCCAGCGATTGCGGCACGGGTGGCGTCAGGACGACAGCGCTCGCTGAGTAAAACTCTCCTGTATTGGTGTTCGCTCGCCATCGATTTTGCAGGCAATGCAGCGAGACAACCTGCTTCTCCAAGCCAACTTCAAGTGGGTGAGAGAGATGTTTCGCCACCGAGTTCATGCTGAGTTTTCCCCGCCAGCGAGGATGACCGTCTGCGTGTTCCGTGAAACCGCGACACCATTCCTCGACTACTCCGGTCTCGCGCCAACCCTCTACGGTGGATACGAAACGTGCGTCGCGGGTGGTGATGAATTGCGCCCCGTGATCGAAGCTGGCCTCGCCAATGCGTCGGCTCGCCAGCCTTCCGCCCACGCCGCGGCCTTTATCAAGCACGCGCACGCTGCGACCAGCACGCTTCAATTCCGCCGCCGCGGTCAACCCAGCCATTCCGGCGCCGATGATCAACACATCTGTTTTATCTTCTGACGTTTTCATGCCCGAGATCATGTTTGATGCAAATCACGCGAGGCGCAACTCATGGACGCAAGTTGCGCAGTCATTTTGAAATTTGTTCGCGCCTGCCATCTTGGCTAACGTGGCCTTGGAAATGCCAACCAGTGAAACCAATCCCCGCGTTCCCAGCGTGCTGCAGCGTCTGGCCGCGCGTGCGCGCCCGGTTGGGAAGCCTGTGATGTATCAGCGGTGGCGCGATCTTCTGTTCCTGCACTGGGAGTATTCCGTTGCCGCCGTTCAGGCGACGTTGCCGGACGGATTGTTTGTAGACACATTCGGCGGCAAGGCTTACCTAGGCATCGTTCCGTTTTTCATGTGCAACATTCGTCCCCGCTGCCTGCCCGCCGTGCCCGGTATCTCTAACTTTATGGAGATGAACCTGCGCACTTACGTCTATGACCGCCACGGTGTGCCGGGAGTCTGGTTCTACTCGCTGGATGCGAATCAACCGTTTGCTGTGGCGCTCGCAAGGCGATTTTTTCATCTGCCATACGAGCACGCAAAGATGAAATCAAGTCGCACCCCAACAGGTGCGATTCGCTACGAGTCGGTGCGCACGGGTCGTCCTGACCAAGGGTGTTTTTTTGAATATGCCCCGGGCGACGCATTGCCTGAGTCGCCGCCAGAATCATTGGAATCTTTTCTCGTTGAGCGCTACCGCCTCTATTCCAGAGCGCCCAACGCTCTCCGGCGCGGCGCGGTGTTCCATCAGCCGTATCCGCTGTGCCGGGCCAAGGTGACGGCGTGGGATGAACGATTGCTGACTCTCAATGGCTTTTCCCCTACGGGCCGCCCTCCCGATCACATCATTATGTCGCGCGGCGTGGATGTGACTGTCTTTCCGCTGGAAGCGGTTGGCAGTGAGAAACTCAGTCAGACGGTTTACACAACGTCTAAAAACTCGGCTGACATTTGCCAGTAGAAGTCTCGCCCCTTTGCCAGGGTCGATTTTCTGTGCTCCCCGAGGGGCTTGTAAAATTATGTTTCGCCTAGATTACTATCAGTGGCCGCTCGTGGCGGCTTACACCATCCTCCTCGGCGTATTTCTTTATGGAATTCTAAGGCCGCGGCGACGTGCGGAGTGGCGCTCTGCTGGAGTCGCTCAAGCGTTTATCATCGCTCTCTATGCCGAAATGTATGGCATCCCATTGACGATGTATCTCGTCGCTTGGCTAACCGGGCGCACGGAATTTTCACAGGATCATTTTCATGGCCATGCGTGGGCCTTTCTTCTCGGCTTGGGGGAGACCGGAGCAGTCCTGTTTGATATCGTAGGTCAATTGCTCATCGCGGGAGGAGCCGCTCTGGCACTCGTAGGCTGGCGACAAGTTCACCGAGGGACCGGCACATTGGTAACCACGGGTCTTTATCGTTTCATGCGTCATCCACAATACACAGGTTTTTTTCTGTTCTTATTGGGGAGTATGGTGAACTGGCCAACGCTGCCGACGCTGCTGATGTTTCCAGTTCTGCTAAGGGTTTATTATCGTCTTGCTCGTGCCGAGGAATTTGAAGCCCAATCTATTTTCGGGGAAGCCTATCGTGATTACTCCCGACGCGTCGGGATGTTCATTCCTCGATTCGGAAAAGTTGTCATGTAGGAAACTTCCTTCTTCATTCACTTGTCCCAGGCGACGATTTTCTTGGCGACGTTCTGGCCGCAGAGCACCACCATTGGCATGCCGCCGCCGGGGTTCACTGAGCCGCCGACGAAGAACAGGTTTGGGTACAGCGTGCTCTGCTTAGGTGCTTTGAAGGCCAGGTTTTTCCAGCGGTCGCTCACGACTCCGTAGATCGAACCCCGGTTGGAGTTGTATTGCGCGCGGATATCCAGAGGCGTCCAGAAATGCTCAAAGACGACGTGTTTCCGCAAATCTTTCAGTCCCATCCGCTCCAGTTTTTGTAGGATGCGGTCCTTGAGTTGGGCGTAGTCTTCGCGCGTGAGCGGGCGGTCGTCGCGGATGTGCGGGATGTGCGGCAGGATTTTCAGACAATCGCAGCCGGCGGGCGCAACGGTCGGGTCGGTCTTGGACGCGGCGACGAGGTAGATCGTCGGGTCGTCGGGCAATTCGTAGCGCTGGAAGACTTTTGCGAAATGTCCCTTCTGGTGGCTGCTGAAGAAAAAGTTGTGATGCGCGAGCTGCGGATACTGGCAATCGAGGCCCAGCTCGATCACCAGGCCGGAGCACGTGGGTTCGAGTTTCTTTTCCAATGACGCGATGAAGGCCTTGTCTTCGCTCAACAGCTTTTCGTAAGCCGGAATGACTTCCATGTTGGACACGATGATGTCGGCGGCGTGGAACGTGCCGTTCGCCACGAGGCCGCTAACCCGGTTGCCTGCGAGGCCGTTCTCGCGACGCACTTCGCTGACTTCCGAGTTTAGGTTTACCTTGATGCCTAGTTCCTCCATAAGCCGCTTCAAGCCGAGCGCGATGTTGTAAAGCCCGCCGTCCACATACCAGAGGTCGTAACGGAACTGGATCGTCGGCATGGCGTTCATGAACGCCGGGGCACGGTAGGCCGATGAGCCGACGTATTTGATGAAAAAGTCGAAGATATCCCGGAAATATCTCGTTTGAAGATGAGATGCCACGCCTTGATGCATGGTCCGGAATAGATCGAATTGGAAAAACTTGAGCAGGCCGTAGTGCTTGGCGAACCCCCGCCAGTTGTCTAGGCCCTGTTCAAAGTAGCCGTCGTTAGTCAGGTCGTAGAGATCAGCAGAGTATTTCAGGAAGCGCTCTATGTTCTCCGGCGGCTCGCCGACTTTACGTGCCTCGGCGGCCATCTTTTCGGGTTCCGGATACAAGTCTACCACCTTGCCGTCCTCAAAGAAATTCCGCCAGTGGGGGCGCAGCGCGCGGATGGAAAAATAATCGCTCATCTTCTTTCCGCTGCGCTCGAACAGGCGCTCGAAGAGATGCGGCAGCGTGAGGATGGAAGGCCCGAGGTCGAAGGTGTAGCCACGCTCTTTGAGCACGTTGAGTTTGCCGCCGATCTGGGCGTTCTTTTCGAAGATCTCGACGTCGTAGCCGGATTGTTTCAGCGAGATAGCGGCGGACAAGCCGCCTAAACCCGCGCCGATGACGATGACTTTCTTGCTGGCCATGTTGTTGATTATTTATTTCCTGTTACCCGTTGCAGCCCAGCTTTCGCCAAATGATCGGCTGCGTGTTCCTCCAGAGCGCGACGAAAATATTCAGCCGCTTTCACCTTTTGGCCAAGCCGTTCGTAGGTCTGCCCGATGAACGTTAAACAACTGCTTCGGCCCCAGCGGGGCGCTATCGTATGGTTAGCATGTTTTGATTCGGTTTCAAAAAGTTTTTCAGCGGCGAGCAGTGTCGTTAAAGCTTCCTTCCAGGCAGTGGGTGTGCTTGCCGTGTGATATTGGCACATCCCAATCAAGTAATGCACTCGCGGGTTTTCCGCACCCAACGCCACTGCCAGATCGCGATGTCTTACAAGGCGCGGCCCGAACCACGCCCCACGCAGAGCACTGCCGTTGATCTTCATGCCGTAGAGCGTGCCGATCAGGGCGTGGCTTTCTGCGTGTTTTTCATCAAGCTTTACGGCTTGGCTAAGTGCCTCCAATGCGGCGCCAAGAGCTTTTTCTGCGGCGGCCTTGTTTGTGGCACTACCCGGTGAATGTTGCAATTGCAACATGACATGAAACTCCGAAGCGCCGAGCCAATAAAAATGGGTGGCTGACGCACAAGCGTTCGTGGTGGTCTGGCGAAACAGCTCCGAGGCGGCAGAGAATCGTGTGCCATCCCAAGCTTGGTAGGCGGCTTTGAATTCAGCCACGCCTGCTGAGAGAGTTTTATCGCAAGGTGTTTCCCCCATTGCGTTGAGCGCAAACAGGCATATTGCAATCAGAAGATTTCGATTCATCACTTGACGAAGTAATAGACCGCGACCGAGACTTTTCCAATCTGAATATGGATTTTGCCCCAACAGTTCAACGTCAGCGCGCCTACTTTCAATCGGGTGCGACGCGTCCTCTGGAGTTTCGGCGTGTTCAATTGGAAAAACTGTCGACGGCTCTGGATCGCTCCGAATCTGTCTTGCTCGCCGCACTCCATGCAGATTTGGGCAAATCTCCAGGACAAGGTTACGCGAGCGAGCTCGGTCTGGTGCAGGCAGAAATTCGTCACGCGCTCCGCAATTTGCGGCGCTGGAATAAGCCGCGGCGCTGTCGCACGCCGTTGTTCGTTTTCCCTGCGCGTAGTTGGATTCAGCCTGAGCCGTTTGGAGTGGCGATGATCTTTAGCCCGTGGAATTATCCGTTACAGTTGTTGCTCACGCCCCTGGTCAGCGCCATTGCGGCTGGCAATTGTGCCGTGATCAAACCCTCCGAGCTCGCACCTCACACCGCAGACGTGATGGTCCAGATCGTGCATGCGAATTTTGAGGATCGGTTTGTTTCCATTGTCACAGGGGGCGTGGAGGTGGCGGAGGCGCTACTGCGGGAGCGCTTTGATAAAATATTTTTCACCGGCGGAACACAAGCCGGGCGCGCGGTGATGACTGCAGCGGCAGGGCATCTCACGCCAGTGACGCTGGAGCTAGGCGGCAAATGCCCCGCCATCGTCTGCGCGGATGCACCGGTGGAACTGGCCGCACGTCGCATTGCTTGGGGCAAGTTCATGAATGCGGGGCAAACATGTGTCGCGCCAGATTTTGTCTTGGTAGATCGGAGCGTGCGCGCTGCGTTTGTGACGGCGTTGCAAAAATCCTTGAGCGAATTTTACGGGAGCGATCCAAGTCAGAGTCTGGATTATGGTCGGATAGTCAACCGCAGGCACTTTGATCGCCTTGTGACGTGTTTGCGCGATGGGAAGATCGTCTACGGTGGGGCGCATGATGCGAAAGAATTATACATCTCCCCGACGATTCTGACGGACGTGTCACCCACCTCATTCGTGATGCAGCAAGAGATTTTTGGACCGATCCTGCCAGTGCTGGAGTTCGACAAGCTGGACGACGCGCTAGCGTTGTTGCGTCCGCGTCCTACCCCGCTAGCGGTTTATCTCTTTACCCGAAGCCGAGCCACTGAAGCGGTTGTTTTGACCGCGGCAAGATCAGGAGGTGTGTGTGTAAACGACGTCGTGTCTCATATGGTGGGAACAGGCCTGCCATTCGGAGGGTTAGGGGACAGCGGCATGGGCGCATATCATGGGCTAGCCGGTTTTCAGGCGTTCTCCCATCTTCGAGCCGTGATGCGCCGTGGGCTTTGGTTGGACACTCCGTTTCGGTATCCACCACAGAAGCTTTCTTTAGAAACGCTCAAGCGTGCCATTAGGCTGTTAATCGGCAACTGAACTTGCCGGGCGACTGGATTTCAGCTAATTAGAAGAGTGTCTAAAAGAGTAATTATAGTGGGATCGGGGCCGGGCGGATTGGCGACGGCTTTGTTGCTGGCCAAATCTGGAGCAGAGGTCACGGTGCTCGAAAAGCAGTCGCGTGTGGGAGGAAGGACATCTTCGATCGAAAGCGATGGTTATAAATTCGATCTTGGCCCCACTTTTTTTCTCTATCCACAAATCCTCCAAGAGATATTCCAATCCGTCGGTCGCGATCTCTTCAAAGAAGTGCCGATGACGCGGCTCGATCCTCAGTACCGCCTTATTTTTGGTGCGGGTGGAGAGTTGAATGCGACATCGGACATCGAACGGATGGTTTCGGAGATCGCCAAAATCTCTCCTGCTGACGCCCCACAGTTTCGGCGATTCATGGCCGAAAGCCGCGTGAAGATGGAAAAGTTTGGTCCATGTTTACAACGGCCATATCTTGGATGGTCGAGCCTGATGAGTTTGCAGTTGTTGTCGGTGCTTCCTTTTCTCAAGCCTTGGAAATCGTTGCACGCAGAGCTCGCCAGCTACTTTACGGACCCCCGGCTGCAGCTCGCCTTCACATTTCAGTCCAAGTATCTCGGCATGTCGCCTTTTCAGTGTCCGAGTTTGTTTTCCATCCTCTCCTTCCTCGAATACGAACATGGGGTCTGGCATCCCACTGGAGGGTGTAACTCCATCACCAAGAACATGGCTCGCGTAGCCGAAGAGCTGGGCGTAAAAATCCAACTCGACACCGCGGTAGAAGAGATTTTATTGACCGGTCGTCGCGCGACGGGCGTGCGGACGGCAAAAGGCGAAATGCGTGCAGATGCTGTGGTTGTGAACGCCGATTTTGCAAACGCCATGTCTAAGCTCGTGCCGAACGCCAAAAGGCGGCGCTGGAGCGACGCCAAACTCGCAAAGAAGGATTATTCCTGTTCGACCTTCATGCTTTATCTCGGCGTGGAAGGAAAGTTCGACAACCTCGCGCACCACAATATTTATGTGGCAAAAGATTATCGCCGCAACCTCGACGAGATCGAGCGGCAGCATGTGTTGTCAGAAGAGCCGTCGTTCTATGTCGAGAATCCAAGCCGCACTGATGACACCATGGCGCCGCCGGGTCACAGCGCGCTTTACGTCCTGTTGCCGGTGACGCATCAGCATCCAAACGTGGATTGGAACAAGGAGCGCGCGCGGTATCGTGATCTGGCCATCAAACAGCTGTCTAAAATCGGGTTGCCAGCAGACTTCGAGAAGCGCATCCGCTTTGAGCGCGTGATCACGCCCGCAGATTGGGAGAGCAAGGTGGATGTCTATCGTGGAGCCACATTCAACTTGGCGCATAACTTTTCCCAGATGCTCCATCTGCGCCCGCGCAATCGCTTTGAAGAATTTGACGGGATGTATCTCGTGGGTGGCGGCACGCACCCCGGTAGCGGATTGCCTGTGATATTCGAATCGGCGCGGATCAGTTCAAAGTTGGTGTTGGAAGATTTGAATTGATGGCCTATGTCCTGCATCGGTCAGGATAAGCCTCAAGGATTTCCTTCTGTCACCGGCCGGTTCTCGCCTGCGCGTTGCAGCCGGCCTGCCATTGCCGTTGATTAAAGCTTGAAGAAATCCATTGCTCTCGTTTCCAGCCTTGCTGATGCTTCGCCGGGGTCAAAAAATGTTGCGCGACTTTGGGGAAAGCAACGTCGACCGTTTTTCATGCCAGAGGTTGCTGCAAAACCTCAAAGAATTAAACCCTCCGTCACAGAAATGATGCCGAGATATTTTAAGGTGTAGCTGGATGAATACTCTGATTGATTCCGCCCGTCTCTTGGTAAGCTCACAAGCTCACTATGCGATCCGTCTGACTCGGGATTCCGACGCTGTGCGCGCCGCTCAAGCACTGCGCTATCAAGTCTTCAACGTAGAGCTGAACGAAGGTCTCGAAACCTCACATGCCTCGGGTCTTGATGAAGACGCGTTCGATCCAGTGTGCGATCATTTGCTCGTCGAGCATCTGCCCACGCGGGAGGTGGTCGGAACCTATCGTTTGCAAACCGGCCCAAATGCGGCGGCGCATCGCGGCTACTATTGCGAGCAGGAATTTGACTTCAGCGTTTTTGAATCGGCGCGTTCCAAGATCATCGAAGTCGGGCGCGCGTGTGTTCATGGGCAGCATCGCAATCTTGTCGTTCTTGGGATGTTGTGGAAAGGCATCGCAGATTATGCCACAGAGAAAGGCGGTGGCTATGTGTTGGGTTGCAGTTCTATCACCTCACAAGACGTCGCGATGGGGGCTTCAGCCTATGCTGATATGTGCCGTAAACATCTCGCCCCTGTTGAATGGCGCACAACGCCCCATCCCGCTTACGATTGTCCTCTCACAACGCTTGCGCAAGAGCCGGTCAAGATCCCAAAGCTGCTCCGCGCTTATCTGACATTGGGGGCAAAGATCTGCGGGCCGCCGGCGATTGATAGGCAATTCAAGACGATTGATTTTCTGACGTTAGTGGACCTGGAAAAGATGCCGCCTCTCGCTCGCCAGCGGTTTTTCGGGGTCTGACAACTCTGATTATTGTCTGATGACAAAGTCTTTTGCGGATGAGACCATGGATGGGTTGAAACGATCAACGGCAACGGCATCCAGTATTCTATGGATAAGGTTGGATTTTCGCGTGGTGGATAATCCGGCACTCGTGGCGGCCCTTCAGCGTGGTGCGCCAGTGATTCCGCTTTTCATAGAGTCAACGAACGAAGAGGGTGAATGGTCAGCTGGCGGGGCATCCCAATGGTGGCTGCATCAATCTCTCTGTTCTATTGATTTGAGCCTGCGTCAGCTGGGGTCACAGTTGACAGTTCGGTCTGGGCCAACGCTTGAGACATTGCGCAACGTCATCCACGATACAGGCGCGTCTGCGGTGTTTTGGAATCGTCGTTATGAACCTGCGATCATTGCCAGAGACAAGCGCATCAAGGAATCGCTTAGAGCAGACGGGATCACTGCCGAAAGTTTCAACGCGGCGTTGCTGAACGAGCCGTGGGAGATCCAGAACAAGAGCGGTAAGCCATTCCAGGTGTTCACGCCGTTCTGGAAGCATTGCCTCACCAAACCTGATCCCGACGAGCCATTGCCTGCCCCGACCCTAATTCCTGCGCCGGCCCAATTTCCCAACTCCCTCACGATTGATTCATTGGGCCTCCAGCCTCGGATCAACTGGACGAGCGGAATCAACGCCGCTTGGCAGCCAGGTGAAGCAGGTGCTCGGGCTGCGTTGAAACGATTTCTCCAGGACGCGTTCGAGAATTATTCCGAGACGCGCAATCGTCCTGACAAGGTCGGCACATCGCGATTGTCACCTCACCTGCATTTTGGCGAGATCAGCCCAAGACAAGTGTGGCACGGACTCCGCGCAGAAGCCGTCAAGCGCGGATGGCCTGTTGAAAGATGGCGTGGCTCGCAATTTCTCGCCGAGGTGGGATGGCGTGAGTTCGCGCACCATCTCCTGTTTCATTTCCCGCACACGCCCACTGAACCCTTGCGTCCAGATTTCAAAAGGTTTTCTTGGCGCAAAGATGCACCGTGGCTCAAAGCATGGCAGAAAGGTCAGACAGGTTATCCCATCGTGGACGCGGGGATGCGGGAGCTCTGGGAAACAGGGTGGATGCACAACCGCGTCCGGATGATTGTTGCCAGTTTCCTAGTGAAGGATTTATTGCTGTCATGGCAAGACGGCGCGCGATGGTTTTGGGATACCTTGGTGGACGCTGATCTCGCCCAGAACACGCTAGGGTGGCAATGGACCGCCGGTTGCGGTGCGGATGCCGCACCTTATTTCCGAGTGTTCAATCCCACCAGTCAGGGAGAGAAATTTGATCCACGTGGCGATTACGTCCGGCGCTGGTGTCCCGAGCTCGCCAAACTGCCTGACGCATGGATTCATAAGCCGCACAACGCTCCCCCAGAAGTGTTACGCGCGGTGGGCATTCGCTTGGGGGAAACTTATCCCGAGCCTATCGTGAATCATGCTATCGCTCGCGAAGTGGCTCTGGAAGCGTTTGCCAAGCTCAAGTCCAAGGCTGGCGTCTGAGGTCGCTTCTGTTATTCTCAGTCGGTTTCGATGACTAAGATATCAAACATCGCGGGCTACAAGTTTGTCACGCTGCCGGACATCCGTAGATTGCGGACACACCTGCTCACGTTTTGCAAAACGTGGAGACTCAAGGGCACCATTCTTCTAAGTGTTGAGGGCATCAATCTGTTCGTCGCTGGAGAACAGGAAAACATTGATCTGTTGCTAGCCGAGATTCGTAGCGTGCCTGGGTTGGCTGATTTTCAAGTGAAAGTCAGCACCACGGATCATCAGCCGTTCAGAAAGATGCTGGTGCGTTTGAAGAGGGAGATCATCGCGTTCGGTGTCGAGGGCATTAATCCCGCGCTTCGCACGTCGCCCAAGCTCCCCGCTACAGAACTTAAGCGTTGGTTGGATGAAGGCCGCCCCGTCACGTTGCTCGATACGCGCAACGACTACGAAGTGAAGCTCGGCACGTTCAAGAACGCCCTAGCAATTGGGGTCGATGCCTTCAGGGATTTCCCTGCCGCTGTCGCAAAGCTTTCGCCCGAGTTGAAAGAGCAACCTATCGTCATGTTCTGCACCGGCGGTATCCGCTGCGAGAAAGCAGGTCCTTTCATGGAAGGGCAGGGGTTCAAGAAAATCTTTCAACTCGATGGCGGCATCCTGAAATACTTCGAGGATTGCGGCGGCGCTCATTATGACGGCGAATGTTTCGTCTTCGACCAGCGCGTCGGCCTCGATCCAAGTTTGCAGGAGACCGACTCCACGCAGTGTTTCCGCTGCCAGACGCCGCTGTCCGAAACCGAACAAGAGGACCAGCGCTATGTTCGCGGGCAGTCGTGCCCGTTCTGCTTCAAGACGCCAGCCGAACATATGGCCCAGACCATTGCGCGCCGGCATGAAGCGCTTCGCCGCGCATTCACGCCCCTGCCGGGCAGCGTGCCGTACGATAATTTCAAACCCGTGAACGTCCCGGAATCATGCGAGGGCAAGACCCTGATCGAGGCCTTGTGCTGCGTGGTGAAGCATCTCTCGCCGGAGTTTTGGCGCTCAGAATGTGAGCAGGGGCGCGTGATCACGAGGCAACACGAAGTCGTCAGTGCGGATCAGATCGTCCGCATGGGCGAGCGGTTTTTGCACAAGTTTCCCAATGTGACCGAACCAGACGTGAATGGGGCGGTACAGATTTTGCACGAGGATGAGGCGCTCATCGTATTGAACAAACCCGCTCCGCTGCCCATGCACGCCGGAGGCAGGTTTTATCGCAACACACTCCAGAACATCCTCAACGAGGTGTATCACCCCCAGAAACCGCATCCCGCCCACAGGCTGGATGCGAATACCACCGGAGTCCTCCTCGTCACCCGTACCCGTCATTTTGCCGGAAAGCTTCAACCCCAGTTTGCACGGGGCGAGGTGAGGAAGGTTTATCTCGCGCTCGTGAGGGGACAGCCCAAGGAGAACGCGTTTCTATGCGACGCCCCCATCAGCGCAGAGTCGGGTGAGCTCGGCTCGCGCTCCGTGGATCAGGCAGACGGCCTGGAATCGCGCACAGAGTTCCGCGTCCTGCGCCGTAACGAAGACGGCACAACTCTGCTCGAAGCGCGTCCGCTTACGGGGCGTACCAATCAAATCCGCATCCATTGCGCGTATCTTGGTTTTCCGATCTGTGGAGACGCCGCCTATCTCGGCGGCGACCAACTCGGCACGATGCAAACGCTCGCAGTGGGTGCAGCGCCGCTTTGCCTGCATGCGTGGCACGTGAAGTTCATTCATCCCCTGACGAGGCTCTCCGTGGAGTTCACCGCGCCCGCACCTGAATGGGCTGGATGCTGTGAACTTCAGGAAGCTGTCCGGCCCATAGCATGAAACCAAGGATCCCATTCACTCTCGCTCTGATGGCCTGTTTGGGGCTATCAACCTTACGTTCCTCTGGCGAGTTCAGCGCCACGAATCGCCCATTTTCAGGAGTATCCATTTATTCCGAGAGGCGGGCGAATCCTCCCACTCGGTTTTTTGTGGCGGAGGTGGATCTCACGGAGCCGCGCTTAAAACTTCACGTCTCGGCCGGTGGCGAAGATCCCGATGGGCCGGGCAAATGGCAGACAACCTTGATGCAGCCCACGCGAATCGCGTTGCGAGAAAAGTTCGATCTGGTCGTGAACGGAGACTTCTTTCTGGCCCGTGGCGTCAACGATGGCGAAGGCGCAAAATCCGCTTATCGCGCAGACATCTGGAGCTTGGTAAGCGGTGCGGCTGTCACTGACGGAAAGGCCTGGTCAACTTCTACGAGCGCGCGGCCGTGTCTGGTGGTCCGCAAAGACGGCGCAGTGACCATCGAAATGGTTTCTGCCCCCGGCACAAACATGAGCGCGGTGATTTCTGGTAACACCATGCTGGTGAAAAGTGGCGTCGTCCTGCCGCATGAGAACAAAGCGCGACATCCCCGCACCGCCGTGGGACTGGATAAGAAACGGAAAAGGTTGGTGTTGCTCGTCGCCGAGGGTCGCAAACCCGGCGTGGCGCGCGGGATGAGTTACGATGAGCTGGCCGAGGAGATGGTGCGACTCGGTTGCCGGGATGCGTTCAACCTCGATGGCGGCGGCAGTTCCGTGATGGCGGTGCGAAATCAAAAGGATGGAAGTATGAGAATCCTGAACGCCCCTACCGATGGCCGCGAGCGACCCGTAGCGAATGTGTTGGGGATTTCAGTGGACGCTTCACCTGCTAAGTAAGCGAGAGTTTTTGATAGAACGTAACGCCCCAACCATTCCAGCTAGGCGACGCCTGCCTCAACCCATGGCCCACGCATTAGATTCCTTTCCACGACCCTTCACCTCCGCCTGTGGACTGCGGTGGCACGACACCGCTTTTCCGAATCGCGTGGCGCAACGCGCTTTTACGCGAACATCGCGCGCGCGACACGTCGCGCCACCAAACAAATCGCGTGAGTCGCAGACTTTTACGCGAACAAGTCTTGCCCCTGCAACCGTTTAAAATACTCTTCGCGCAGGTTTCACCTCGGAAAAAGTGACTCATGCACTGGATTGCCCCAACAGAAAAAAACACTGCCAGCGCGGCGCTCCAAAAAATGCCTGCTGTTCACCACTAAATTTCCATCCGCCTAATCCCCCATGTTCGAACAAGCCTTCAAAAACATCGACGACGTCCTCTGGAAGGACGCCGGCTGCACCAGCGAGCTCGACTACACCGAGCAGACCTCGTGGCTGCTCTTCCTGAAATACCTCGACGCCCTCGAACACGACAAGGCCACCGAAGCCGCCCTCGACGGGAAGAAATACAACCACATCCTCGACAAACCCTACCGCTGGGAATCCTGGGCCGCACCCCGCGTCGCTGGCAGCAAAGACGGCGGCGCAGTGCCCGTCCGGAAGGACATCGACCACAACACCGCCCTCACCGGCGACGACCTCATCCAGTTCGTCAACGGCAAGCTCTTCCCCTACCTACACGGCTTCAAGGCCAAGGCCACGGGCCCGAACACCATCGAATACAAAATCGGGGAAATCTTCGGCGAGATTAAGAACCGCATCCAGAGCGGCTACAACCTGCGCGAGATCATCGACCACATCGACGAACTCCGCTTCCAGTCCCAGACCGAGAAGCACGAGCTCTCGCACCTCT
>WBXK01000066.1 GCA_008933055.1 Verrucomicrobiota bacterium
CATGCTGGAACATAAACTGTACGGCCCTTTCGCGGGCTTCGCGGCGTTTTCCCATATACAGATGACGATGCCGGAAAATTGCTCCCGGTGAAATGATAATTTTCCGAGCTCAATAATCCGATGCTCTCAGCCTGAACCAAAATATACCTTCTACCCGCTTCTCCCAATCTGTGTTTTTGACTTGAGTCGATATGTGAATCAGATTTTTGCCCTGTCTTGATGGCACCTGCATTGCTAGAATGATGATGTTGGAGCGGCAACTGGTTGGTTGCCGCAGCTCCCACAAAATTCATGATTGTGGGAGATAGTCCGGCACAATGGGTTGGAAATAGGTGGTTGGTTGGTTCGGCGGCGAGCGTTTGGTTGCGCTCGCCGCCGTTTTGTTTGCCACGATCTAACTGCGCCGTTTTGCTCGCACTGTTCAATTGCACCCAGTGACTGCCAAATCTTTCACTGTGATATTGCCCGCGTAGAAAATTATTTTTCCCTTTGGAATCAATGTGTTTCTCGCATCTATGAATCTCTTTCACCGCGCTGGCATCTTTGCTGCAAAGGATCTCATCAGCCAGTCCAGCGACTCGGAGTCATTGGAAACAAAAAACAAAAACGCGGCCAAAGCTCCGCACAACAACCAACACAAATAAAAGAATGAAGAAAATAGAAGCGATCATAAAACCTTTCAAACTTGAAGAGGTTAAAGACGCCCTCGGCGAAATCGGCATCGAAGGCATGACAGTCACCGAAGTCAAAGGTTTCGGTCGGCAGAAAGGTCACACGGAAATCTATCGCGGCAGCGAATACACCGTGGACTTCCTCCCCAAAATCAAACTCGAACTCGTTCTTACGGACAAACAGGTGGACGCGGCCGTAGCGTGCATAGTGAAAGCCGCCAAAACCGGCAAAATCGGCGACGGCAAAGTGTTTGTCTCCGCAGTCGAAACCGCAATTCGCATCCGCACCGATGAGAAGGGCGACGCTGCTGTCTAATTACCTATCAACCCTCAACAATCTGAACTAATAAAACATGAAACGATTTCTCCTCTCACTCGCTTTAATCGCAGGCACGGCTCTGGCTACCGTGACACTCCGCGCCGAAGATGCCGCAACGAATGCACCCTCTGCAGTAGCGGCAGCCCCCCTTCCCGACGCCACGGTAGAACAACGGGTTGCTGATCTGGAACAGTATTTCCAAAACATGGGAGTCGGCGCAGCCGGCGATGCCAAGTGGAATTCCAAGATTGCCAATGTCCCCGGCCCCGGTCACAACGCTTGGATGATGACCAGCGCTGCGCTCGTGCTGTTCATGACTCTGCCGGGACTGTTCCTATTCTACGGCGGCCTGGTTCGCCGAAAGAACATTCTGTCCGTCATCGCACAATGCTTCGGCATCGCGGGCCTAGTGACGATTCTGTGGGTTGTGTTCGGATACAGCATGGTGTTCGCGGACGGCGATGACATAATCAAGGGCGTCATCGGCAATATGAAGTTTGCGATGCTCAAGGGTGTGGATTCACTTCCCAACACAAATTATGCCTACTGGGTTTCGCATAACGTCTTCTCGATGTATCAGATGATGTTCGCAATTATCACCCCTGCCCTAATTCTCGGAGCCATCGCAGAACGCATGAAGTTCTCCGCTATTCTTCTCTTCGTCGGACTTTGGATGGTCGTCGTATATTTCCCGCTCGCTCACATGGTCTGGGGCATCAACGGCGCTATGAATGGCGTCTGGAATGCGGCAGCTACAATCAAAGCCGTGGACTTCGCCGGCGGCACAGTGGTTCACATGTCATCAGGTTGGTCCGCATTGATCCTCTGCATCGTCCTCGGAAAACGTCTGGGCTACCCCAAAGAACCAATGCCTCCGCACAGCATGGTGCTTTGCGCTGTCGGCACTGGAATGCTCTGGGTTGGTTGGTATGGATTCAACGCCGGATCTGCCGTGGCTGCTGACGGCGTCGCGTCGAATGCCTTTATGACCACGACCATCGCGACAGCCGTGGCTTGCGCCGTGTGGCCTGCATTGGAATGGATCGTTCGCGGCAAACCCAGTGTGCTTGGCTTCTGCTCCGGCGCAGTCGCGGGACTCGTTGTGGTGACACCTGCTTGCGGATTTATTGATGCAAAAGGCGCTCTCATCATCGGCCTGTGTGCGGGAATAATCCCGTGGTTCTTCTGCTACAAAGTCAAGGGATGGTTCGGTTATGATGACGCTCTCGACACGTTCGGAGTCCACGCAGTGGGCGGAACATTGGGCGCCTTGCTTTCAGGCTTCCTCGCCACACCAAGCGTGAATGGAAACCTGAATACAAACCTCAAGGACATCGTCGGCAAATCACTATGGATCGAGCAGATCAAAGCCATCGGAGTAACGCTCGCTCTGGCCATCGTCGGAACGATCGTCATCGCTTACATCGTGAAGGCGGTCCTCGGTGGATTGCGTCCGAGCGAAGAAGTTGAAGTGGCTGGCCTCGACCTCGCTGAACACGGCGAAGAAGGTTACCACAACGCCCGCTGATTTAGTGGGTTGGTGGTTGGTTAAACTCGCGCCGCCGGTGGAGAAATCCCCGGCGGCGCTAACATTTACTCTAGTCCACCGCGCAGGTTTTCTGCAGCGCTGTTTTCTCAAGACGATCTTATTCATCGCTCTAATTTGTGCAGCCCAACCGGTTCTCTCGGTTGAGCAGGCCGCTGCGGATACATCCAACCGTGGATTCGCCAAACACGTTGAAAATCCATCGGCTGGAACAGACTCAGTCGGCCTTGCTGTGTCGCCTGGAGGGGCGGCCTAGTCTGCCATAACTAACACCGCTTGGCTGCATCTCGCTAGCGGTTTCGCTAACGGCACAGGGAGCACGAGAATCACCTTCACTTTCGACGCAAACCTGGGCTCGCCCCGCTCCGGCACGTTGATCATCGTGGGCGAGGTGCTGGCGATGATTCAAGCGGGCAAGAATCACATCGCCACCACAACCCTCGTCACCATGCTGAACAGCGAATTTAAAAAAACCCAAAGGCTTGCCGACCCATTAATCTGGAAAGGTTCATGTTACGTCCCCCCTCAAATCAGCAGATCAAAGAACTGCCTCAAGCTTTCGCGTGCACACCGGCTAACACGTTCAACACGACCGCTAGCATCCAATCCATTTCTGCCAGGGGCTACGCATTGGCCTGATTTTTGATCTGGTGTAGGTGATTGCTTTTGTAGAGCTTTCAATGGCTGTATTTAGAGTCTCCTAACTGTTGGGAAATGGTGCTGATACTGCGGACGCCAACCGCCGCTGTCAGCCTATTGCAAAGCAAACTTCTCCAACTAACCGACCCGCGCCTCAAGCGAAAGCGCAAACACAAACTGATTGATGTGCTGATAATAGCCGTCACCGCGCTGCTCTGGGGGCGGAGAACTTCACTCATATGGTATAGTTCAGAAAAGCCAAGGAGTACCGGTTGCCCAACTTCCTGACTCTGTCCAAACGCTTTTCCAGTTACCACACTTTCCGCCGCGTATTCATGTTCTCTCGCCAGAGAAGTTTTCGTCCGCGTTTCTGTGTTGGACGCAATCACTGCGTCATGCGGTGGGGACGTAGGTGGTCACACTTAACAGTCAGAAAAAAATCGCCAAGGAAATCAAGTAAGCTGATGCCGACTATGTGATGGCCCTCAAAGGCAACTACGGGACGGCTCATGAAGAGATCAAAACCTTTTTGGATGTAGCACTAGACGAAACTCTCGGCGGCAGCCGCGACTAAAACCGTGGAACTGGTCGAAGTGTAACTGGAAATCCGTGGCAAACTGAGGGTTAAACAATGTTACTACTTATCGAGCCTACCCTTGGACGCCCAGACTTTTGCGCGGGCGGTGCGCTAACATCGGAGCGTCGAAAACCGAGTGCACTGGGTGCTGGATATGCAGCTGAACGAGGACCAATGTCGCGCACGCACGCACGAGACAGGCGGCAGAGAACTTTCGCATGCTAGGCCAAATGTTGCCTAAACAACTGCGCCAAGACACCCGCTGCCAGACCGACATGAAAGGCAAACAACTAAACGCTTCTTGGGATCACGCCCACGTCCAATCCCTTCTCAGATTTTAATGCGCGCGACCTGCCATTTATTCTATCCTTCCAGCAAAAACGAACTGTTCTCACCATTCGCCCCCAAACACAACCAATAAAGGTTAGTAAACGCTCAACCTAAACGGCACAGTTAACTGCGACCTCGCCAGCAAATACTGGCGCAAGCCATACCCCAGCGCTTGCCGTGCTATACTCAACGATTACCATTACGGAAACCCTGACCGTGACGCCGCCGTTGTTGACAGATTCGAAAATTACGGATTGCCTAGTATTAATTTCACCTCGAATCCGGGAAAGCTTTATCAAATTTAAAGCGCACCTACTTTGACTGAACCGAGGACGACGAACCCAAGTTGGATAATTTCTATCATGGAGGTTTTGAGCTGAAAAACTTGACGTCTAACGTAAGCAACAGATTCTCCCGGGCGCGTAGGTCATGGCGGGAATTAATCAGGAAAATTTCTTCAGCAGCCCAAGCAATCGTTGCTTCACTTTGCTCCGATGCGGCGATGCAGAATCCTCAGCGGCGCTGAGATCTTTGTTCTGAACGAACCAATCCCAGCTTTCGCGAAACATCTCGTCGTTGGAGTAACGCGGTTTCCAGCCGAGGTCGAGAAGTGGTTGCACGTCGAAGTGAAACGCCTTGTGGTACGTCAGGTAGTGCCACGGCGCGAGCGGACTGAGGCGCAACCAGTCAAGGACGCGCAGGGTGTTAATCGTGAGTCCGGCGGGCAAACTGGCGACGCGGGAGGTCGAGTGCGCGTGGGCGATGACGTGATCGAGTGATTCGCGCAACGTGCCGAACTGGTTCGTGCCGACGTTATAGACGCCGGGTTTGCCCGCATCCATAGCGAGCATGTAGGCGTCCATAAGATCGTGCGCGTGGACGAACTGGAACTTTTCATTGCCGTCACCGATGACGTAAATTTTCCGGTTCTCCTGAATCCACTGGAACAAAATCTGGAAGATGCCGAGTCGCCCCACACCGAGAATGGTGCGCGGACGGATGACGATGAGTGGGACGTTGCCCTTGGCGCAGATGTCGCGCACGGCGAGTTCGCCAGCGAGTTTGCCGCGACCATAAATCTCCACCGGCGTCATCGGCGAATCGTTCGTGACGGGGCAAGTCTTCGGCGCTCCGAAGATAGCGCTGGAACTCATGTGGATGAACGTCTTCACGCCCGCTTTCACCGCTTGTTCAGCGGCGATGCGCGAGCCGCCCACATTCACCGCCCAGAAATCTCCGCCTGCCTTGGTGAGCGGCACGAGGGCGACGTTGTGGTGAACGACATCAATGCCCTGCATCGCCTGCGCCACGCCGCCAGCATTGCGAATGTCGCATTTGACGAACTCGATTTCCTTCGGGCGCGACGGGTCTTCCCAGATGTCGAGCACGCGGACGCTTTCGCCGCGCTCATGCAAACGCCGCGCGATGAGGTTGCCAAGAAAGCCGGAGCCGCCAGTAATAAGATGCTTCATTTTCTAAGTTTCAAAAAGTCTGCTCGTTTTCGGCGCACCAGCGCAAAGACCGTCTCATGCCTTCTTCGAGTGCGACGGTGGGTTTGTAGCCAAGTTCCTTTTCCGCTCGTGCCACGGAGCAGGCGATGGTTTTGTTCATCTCGGACAAGACGTGAATTTTTTGGTGGTAGATGCCGAGAGCTTGCAGCGTCTTGTCCGCGACCCAAGCTACCTCACTCGCGAAACCGGGCAGTTTCATCCGCTTGTGTTTGCAGGTGTGGCCGAATTCTTTTTCCAGCAAGCGCTCTATCGTATCCATGATCTCGTTCATCGAGTAGGGACGCTTGTCGGCGATCCAATAAACCTGTCCGGCGGCGCACTCGCGAATGGCGGCGAGGATCAAGCCTTGGCAAAGATTGTCCACATAAGCCATAGAGCGCAGATTGTTGCCGCTGCCGACAATCGGGCCTTTGCCATCGCGCACCATCTGGAAGAACCACGTCTGGCGCGGCGGCTGGTTTGGCCCATAGAACCAAGGCGCACGGATGAGAACGGTTTCAATCTTGTCCGCACGCTCGCGCACGGCCAGTTCCATCTCCATCTTGGAGCGACCATAGTTCATGTAGGGATTGAACGGCGACAATTCATCGAACAAATGGTCAGGATGCGGATTGCAGCCGCATGGCGAATTGGAGGAAACAATCACCGCGCGCTTCACACCCGACTTGATGGCCGCGTCGAGCACGTTGGTTGTTCCATCGCGATTGATGGCGAAGAACTCACTGAGGCGTTTGGGATGAATGATGCCAGCAGTATGAAACAAAATCGCACCCCGCGCATCGGCGCAGAACTTGGCGCAGTCGCCGGGAGTGCGAACATCACCAACCACAACTTCGATGCGATCAGAAATCTTCTTGAGCGGCGCAGCATCTTGTCCCGGCAACAGCAGCACACGAATCCGTAGATCGGCAACGGGTGATTTAATTTCGTCATGCTCCGGCAATCCGCGCACGAGCGATACCACGAGTCGTGAGCCGAGCCAGCCAGCCGCGCCGGTGACGAGGACGAGATTTGTGTTCAGATTCATTGCTGTTGTTTTGTAGGAGACGAGGTGATGAGTCTTGGATCCGAATCGTGCGAGGAGTAGCCAAAGATGGTTAGTCTAACAACCGCCCTCACCCCTGCCCTCTCCCCCAGGAGAGGGAGAATCCATTGCCGCTGTCGGTGAAATTGAAAGCGCACGGATTTTTTCAGCAACTGTTCAATAGCCTGAAGACGTAAATCTCGCCCCCTCTCCTGAGGGAGAGGGACGGGGTGAGGACGTGCGTTAGCCACTTCAACTTCAAAGTCTGAAACAAAATTGCGCTGCGTTTTCATTTGTTAAGAAACTTCAGAACGTTCCTGCGCGCGATGGCCATGATAGATCCTTGCGGATTCACGCCGGGCGCGGTGCAGAGCAGGCTGGCGTCGTTGACAAACAGGTTCTTAAAACCATGAATGCGCCCAAACGAATCCGTGGCGCACTTGGATTTGTCCTCGCCCATCGGGCACGAGGAAAACAAGTGGATCGTCATCAAGTTTGCAAGACCGTCAGGCAACACGTCCGGGATTTTGCTCAGGCAACTGTCGTCACGCAAAACCGAGCCGCGCGTCAGGCTGGGATAAAGTTCCGTCGCACCGCTGGTGAAAAGAATCTGCCCGAGCTTGCGCAAACCGTCGGAGAGATTGCGTCGGTCGGTTTCCGTGAGTGAATAACGCACCAGAGGATCGCGGAAGCTTGGCAGCGTGCGGATGTTACCGCGTCCTTCGCTGGTGATCATCGTGTAGTAGGCGGCGGTGCGTTGCCAAGTGCGGGAAGTTTCGCGCGCTGCTTCAGGATGATCGAGCAAACCGAGCGCGACATACGCAGGCGAACTGATGGAGCAACCGAAGCTGAGGCGCGGCGAGAATTCCTTGACCTGATGCACCGGAACGCCCATGTCGGCGGAGTTCACGTCGTCTGAAAAGCGTGCGACAATCTTGGCCGTGGTATGAACTTGCAGCGAGTTGCCGATGTTATGCGTAATGCCGCTGCGACGAAGCAAGGCGGGCGTGTGAACCGCACCTGCGCAGAGAAACAAACTGTCGGCTACGATGCGGATTACACCGGAAGACTTATGCGCGGATTCAATCAGCCAGCCATCGCCGTTCTGCCGGATACGATTGGCACGCGTGCTGGATAAGAGTCTGCCACCGGCATTAAGGAAACGCGGGATGAATGTTTCCGTCATGGACTGGCGTGAACCGATTGAAGATTGCCGACCTGCTCGCGATTTATCGGAGTTGCCGATTGCCGATTTGGGAACGGCGTCCTCGTAGCGATACCAGCGGGGGACTTCCAGCGACTTCCAGCCTAGCTTCGTTGCGCCATCGTGAAGTTTCAAAGATGCAGGGGGTGCGGCGTGAGGCAGCATCGAAACGGAGACATCGCGCTCGCAGGATTCAAAGTGCGGCAATAAATCTTTTTCCGCCAATGCTTCGACTTGAAACTCTTTTCGCCAGTGTTCGAGAATCTCCGGCGGTGTGCGGTGGTAAAGTCCGCTGTTGATCTCACTGCCGCCGCCGACACAGCAGCCCTCGACATATGCGATTTTATTTTTTCCGAGCGCGACGGTCTGTCCGCCGTTGCGATATTTCTGGAGCATCTCCTCGGTTGAAAATGGAGTGCACGAACTCAGCGGCAGATGTTCGCCTTCCTCGATCAGAAGCACATCACGCCCGGCTTCGGCGAGCAGGCACGCGGTTATCGCTCCACCCGGCCCGCTGCCAATGACGACAATCTCAGCGCGGAGTTCGGCAGGAGCGCCGATCTCCGAATCGGCACCTTGGTAATTCGCTTCGCGCCGAATAAGAGTTCGGCGCTCCTGCCGACTGTAAAGCGCAAGCGTGGCCAAGCTCTCGAAGTAGCGGATGAAATCGCGCTGGAAACCGATGTTGGAATTTTTCCATGAACCTATTTGGTTAGCGCGCATTTCCGGCGGCTGGCAGTGAAATTGTTTTCCACCACTTGCAACACCAAACGCATCGAAGCCCAGCGCAGCCAACTTCATCGGCGTGCGAAGATAATCCGGCATCTGCGCATGTTGAGCGAGGATGAATTGCGTGAGGTCGTTGTGCGGTGGCGTGAGTCCCGCCGTGGTTTCGTGCGGATGAGCCATGGAGTACGCCAGTGCGGAAGCGATGTTGTGAAACCAATTGGTTTGCGGCGCGCTCATTTCACCTTCCCGTGGCAAACCACATCACCGCCAGCGTGAGCGCACCGATGACGTAGCTGGTCCAATCCTTGAACGCGAACGCAGTCGGGTCATCGTGCATTTGGCCCCGATACGTGAGAAACCACACGCGACAGATCCACGCGAGCAGCAGCGGACATGCGACCAGCAGCAGTTTGGGATGCGCGTAAAGTTTCACGACCTGCTCACTGTTCACGTAAAGGCCCAAAACGATGACAGCCGCCACGCCACTGATGATTCCGAGAGTGACAACGGATTTGCGGTCGTGCGCGGTGTATCCCCTGCCCTTAAGTTCGTGACCATTTTGTTCGCGGACTGTTTCGATTTCCTGAAATCGTTTCATTAGCGCGAGACTCAGGAAGATGAACATGGAAAACGTGAGCAACCATTCCGACCACGGAATCCCTGTGGCGACGTGGCCTGCCACGAGCCTCAATGTGTAAAGCCCTGCGAGAAACAAAACATCCAACAGCGCGATTTTTTTCAACTTCCATGAGTAACTGGTGGAGATGACGAAGTAGAGCGAGGTGACGAGAGCGAACTTGAGGGACAAGCAAAACGAAATGCCTAGCGCGACCAGCAACAACAACGTTGCGCCGACGAGTCCGAATTGCAACGGCAGATCGCCGGAAGCGAAGGGACGATTGCGTTTGGTCGCATGGTGACGATCTGCATCAAGATCGAGAAGGTCATTCAGCAAATACACGGCAGAAGCAGCGAGGGAGAATGCAACGAATGCAAGGGACGCTTGGAGCAATGTCGTCTTGTCTTGTAGCCGATGTGCAGTCAGAACAGGAATGAACAGGATAAGATTCTTGATCCACTGGTGCGGGCGAAGCGCGCGGGCGAAAGATTTGAAATGCGACGGCTCTTTGAGAAATGTCTGGCCGATCTTCGTCACTTCTGCCGCGCGACGAGAGAGAGACTCGGGCGCGTTGACCACCACGGCTTCGCGTGTGCCAGGCCATACGCCAAGATCGTCGCTGGAATTACCAGCGTAATCATAGCCGCGTTCGCCGAAGCGTTTCGTCAATGCGTCACGCTTCGCAGCATTGCGTAGGTTGGTTTTTCCATCGCTCGCCATCACGTCATCGAAGAGGCCGACGTGATCGGCAATGGGTTTAGCCATATTGATGTCAGACGCGGTAGCGAGAACAAGTTTTCGCCCGGAAGCCTTCTGTACTTTGAGCCATGCGATGAGTTCGGCATGATAAGGCAAATTTGCCGGATCAACTTTGACGCGAGCAGCCACGTGTTGCTTGAACGCCGCGCGGCCTTGAAACAAAACGAAGAACGAACAGATCGCGGCGAGCGGATTCTTTCTCAGCAGACGCACGAGCGATTCCCACATCATGTCCGTGCGGATGAGCGTGCCGTCCAAATCCACGGCGAGAGGAACTTGGTCGGGCGATTGGACGTCGTTCTGATGCGGCATGTCGTTTGTCCAGAGTAGCTGATGGCGTCGGGCGTTGACAAGCAACGGTGCTTTCAGCGGGAGTGAGCTTCCGCGCCTTGATGAATTAGATGCAAATGGAACAATCTGTCAAACAGCGAACAAACGCTTTGGCGTTGGTGAATTATTGGAGGCTTCCGGAAGATAGCTCCGAATTGTTACGGCTCATCCGCCAGGCTGATGAATTTGCCCGCTGAGGATTGCAATACCGCCGAGTTTCATCTGACTACTACAATCAAACAACGCTCTCACTGCCCGGCGTAGTAATCATCCACTTTTTTGGACACGTCCTTGTAGCCGATGTCAGATTCGTAGATGAGTTTGAACTGTTCAATGGCTTCCTCCTTCTTCCCCATTGCCTCGAACACACAGCCGAGTTGGTAAATCAACTCTTTCTTCTCCTCGTCGAACGTCAGCTTTTCCTTGATGGCACCTTGCAGTGTCTTGGCGGCGAGATCGTTCATCTTCCGCTTGGCGAAACATTGCGCCAGTCCATTCATCGCTGCGATCCGCTTGCTCGGATAGCTTTGGGCTTTCTGAAACTCCGAGATCGCCTCGCTGATCCTGTCGGATTGAAAATACAGCGTGCCCAACTCAAATCGGAACGCGAGGTCAGTGGGATATTTCTCCACGCGCTTCTGACATTCGCTCAACTGGAACGCAAGTTTCTCTGCGTTCAACACCGCCAATTTGTCCGCGTAATCTGGAGCCACGACATCAAGTTGGGCGACTTGTTGATCCAACTTCCGCACGGTCATGTCGCTGATGGCGCGATCCAGTCCCGCGTCTGCGCCCGTGTCCAGAGCGCGAAGCCGTTCGTAGTAACTCGTCGCACGGTCGAACTGTTTCTTCTGAGTGTAAAGCTCGGCGAGCGAGCGCAGGAGTTTGGTGCTATTCGGCTCGGTTTTGAGTCGCGCTTCGTATTCCCCGATAAGCCGCACGGAAGTGTCCTCGGTTTTGTGTACGCGATTTTCCTGCTCAAGCTCCTTGGCCTCGTCTTCGTTTCTCAGAATCTGGCGGTATGAACTATCGCCTTTGCCGATGTCTTGATAGCCACCTTCGCCCAGCGTGCGGGCTGCGGAACTGTTCTTCAATGCCTGATGCACGTCGGGATCGGTCGGCAACGCTGCGCGAAGTTCCAAAAGGAGGCGTTCAGCGAGTTTGACCTCGCCAATTTTCCCCAACGCTTCGGAAAACCGAATGGTGTTGTCCTTATCCTTGGGGTTTTGCTGCCACAACACTTCCAGCGACAATGCCACTGTCTGCGGCATTTGTAACGCCTCCGCAGCATTCGCGATGATTCGGTGCGCGGAGCTGTTGTTCGCATCGGAGTTGAGGATCTGTTCGGCGATGGCCATGGCTTCAGCCGGGGCTTTGCTGAGAGCCATCTGTGCTTTGGCAATCTGGGGCGCTGCACCTGCGCCGCTGAAAACTTTCTTGAAGAAACCGCCTGAGGATTTACCGGACTTACCAGCTTGAGCCTTGCGCAGGGCTTTGCGCACCTCGACGACCTCCGGCGAGCTGGCGAGCACCTGCATTAACAGATCAATGGCGTAATCAAAGTTTTCGCGAGCAAGCGCATCGCTCCCCTTGGTGAACAGCGGACGCACCTCACGCGGAATATCGTTCACAGTTTTTTCAGGCATGGCGGAAGAATCTAAACCGAGGGCAAGAAGAAAAGCGAATTCAAATCGAACAATCATATGCTTTGTTTTTATGTTTCACTTGAGCCGCTGCCTCGCGATAACTTGAGGCATGAGCAACTCCAAGCGAATTCCAACCGATGGCGGATCAAGCCTGACGCAAAATCCGTTCGCGGCATTGAGCAGCATCGGCCTGCCAGCCACGGCGGAGAAGTCCACTGCGGCGCGTAATGATTCACTAACAAACGTCCCCACCAAGCTTCAGAAGAATCGTGGACGCGTGGACATCAAACGCACGACGGCGCATCGTGGGGGAAAAACCGTAACGCTCGTGACGGGCTTCGTCGGCATAGGACTACCTGAGAGAGAAATCTTGGCGAAAAAGATGCAGAAGACGTGCGGCACCGGCGGCACGGTCAAGGACGGGAATATCGAGATTCAAGGCGACCAACGAGAAAAAGTCGCAACCATTCTGGCCGAAGCTGGTTTTCGTCCTGTGATGGCTGGTGGTTGACCCAGTTCAATACTCCCTATCCGTCACAATGCCGGGTTGGGGAACTGGATATTTACCGTGCCTGTCTGGCATCAAAGGTGCGGGAGAGTCTGCTGTGATTTTATCCACCCCTGGGGCCATTTCGTGCTCACAGTTTAACATTTCCTCGTAAGTGATTTCCTGTCCCGTGTGCGCGGCCATGCGCCCCATTGAACACACGGTGCTGACAATCACCCCACGCTCAACTTCGTTGTATGTTTTGTCATTTCGAATGGCGTCAACCAAATCGTTCCACTCATTTTGATATGGGTTCTCCTCTCCTTTGGCAACTTCAGAAACCCAAACCCGATCAGCCCCTTTCGGTGACTGGCCTTTGAAGATCATGGATGGTGCGCCGCAATCACCCGTCTTGGATACGATGGCACTTCCCTTAGTGCCGTGAATGTAGCTTGAGAAGTTGTCATTGCAGCCCGTCATACAGCGCCCGTCAAAAAAGAATTTTGTGCCGTCTCCGTAAGTATATTCAACGGAGTAAGTGTCAAAGTTCTGGTCCACGTAAGAGATGCCATCGGGACTCATGCGATAATGCCGACCACCCAACGCCTGCGCCTTGACAGGCCAAGCGTTCTTCATCCAGCCCAAGTGATCGATGATGTGAATATAAAAGTCATTGTAGTTTCCGCCACTCGCCCAGATGAAACTGTGGAAGCGCTGGATTTGGTACATCAGATCGCTGATTCCTTGCGGCTTGGGAAGCGATTGAAAGAATGCGACCGGTCCATGCATGCGGTAGCCACGTTCCAGGATAATATCACCAATCGCCCCATCGTGAATGCGCTCGGCCAGCTGTTGCAAGTGGCGCGCATGACGAGAATTCAACCCAACACCTACCTTAAGATTTTTAACTTTTGCCGCTTCGGCGAGTTTTAGCATGCGCCGACTACTCGGGCCATCAGGTGTCAGCGGTTTTTCCATGAAGACGTTCAATCCTTTTGCAACAGCATACGAGAAATGCACCCAACGAAAAGCGCATGGCGTCGTGAGGATCACGATGTCGCCTGCACGCAACGAATCCATGGCGTATTTATAGCCATCAAATCCAACAAACTGCTTTTCACCGCTCACCTCCACCAGCGAAGGGAAAGCTTTTTTGAGGGAATTATAGCTACTTTTCAATTGCGCATCGAATACATCCGCCATGGCAACCAACTTCATCGGCCCGTATTTCACGCTCAGCGCATCCACGACCGCTCCCGTGCCGCGACCACCACAACCAACGAGCGCGAGTTGAATAGTATTGTTTTCTGCGGCGTGAACGTGGGGCAATACTATTCCGCTCAATGCAGACATTGCAGCGATAGTCCCTGATTGTTTGAGGAAAGCGCGACGCGGCATGGACGAAGAAAGTTTGTTGTTCATTTGAGAATCGTTTCCCACAGAGCCAGCACAGTCAACAACTCAATTATATACATTGCTTGCAACTTACTTCGGCGCTTCCGCCGGGCCGCTGACCGCACGAATTTTCAGAGCACGAAACGCTGCGCTCGTATCCCAAGACGCCAACCCGAACGGTTGAGACATCAAAATCTCACCAAAGCGAACAGACAATTTCCGACCTGTCGTGACAAGGTCCACCACTTTCTTCTGCTCGATCCACGCCTCAATTTTTTGCTCTGTCACCCGCAGC
>WBXK01000067.1 GCA_008933055.1 Verrucomicrobiota bacterium
ACTGGGGCTCGCCGAAACGCACCAGACGCTCGTGTTGAACAACCTTCGCAGCCGCATCTATGTTGAGACGGACGGTCAGTTGAAAACTGGTCGCGACGTGGCAATTGCCGCGCTGCTCGGCGCCGAGGAGTTTGGTTTTGCCACCGCACCGCTTGTGGTGCTGGGTTGCATCGTGATGCGCGTGTGTCACTTGAACACCTGTCCGGTCGGCGTTGCAACCCAGGATCCAAAACTGCGCGAACGCTTCTCCGGCGATCCCGCTCACGTCGTGAATTTCATGCGCTTCATTGCGATGGAACTTCGCGAGATCATGGCGAAGCTAGGATTCCGCAAACTCGAAGATATGGTCGGTCGCACGGACAAACTGATTCCGTGGAAAGCCATCGAGCATTGGAAAGCTAACGGTTTGGACATCACGCCCATCTTGCATCAACCCGATGCCGGCCCTGAAGTCGGGCGCTTCCGCCAAATGGATCAGGATCACGGCCTCGACAAATCGCTCGACGTCACGAAGCTGCTCGACATCTGCAAACCTGCAATTGAACGCGGTGAAAAAGTGAAGGCCGAATTGCCGATTATCAACGTGAATCGCGTCGTCGGCACGATCACCGGCAGCGAGATCACAAAGAAATACGGTCCAAACGGATTGCCGGAAGACACGGTGCAGTTGAAATTCAACGGCAGCGCGGGTCAGAGCTTCGGAGCCTTCACGCCGAGAGGCATGACGCTCGAACTTGAAGGCGATGCGAACGATTACTTTGGTAAAGGCCTGAGCGGCGGGAAGCTCATCGTCTATAAGCCCAAGGCCTCCACCTTCAAGGCTGAGGAAAACATGATCATCGGAAACGTGGCGCTTTATGGCGCGACGGGCGGCGAGATTTTCGTCGGCGGCATGGCTGGTGAACGCTTCGCGGTGCGTAACTCTGGCGTTAATGCGGTCGTCGAATCAGTAGGCGACCACGGTTGCGAATACATGACAGGCGGGCGCGTGGTCGTGCTCGGCAGGACCGGGCGCAACTTTGCGGCGGGCATGTCGGGCGGCATCGCCTACATCCTCGACGAAGCCGCTGACTTTGCAGGACGTTGCAACATGGAACTCGTGGCGCTGGAGAAGGTGACCGACACTGACGAGATTGAAGAGTTGTGGAAACTCATTCAACGCCATCAGACTTATACCAACAGCGAAAAAGCGGCGAAGGTTCTCGCGGACTGGAAAAACCACCTGCCGAAATTCGTAAAGGTTATGCCGCAGGATTACGCGCGTGTGCTGGCATCGCTCAAGAAAGTGCAGTCGCAAGGCTTGAGCGGGGACGAAGCCATCATGGCGGCGTTCCAAGAAAACGTGAAGGGCGGACATTGATTGCCATAACAATTTAGAATCCAAACAGAAAATAAGATGGGAAAGCCAACAGGATTTTTAGAGTTCAAACGTGAGTTGCCGAAGGATCGTTCCCCGCTGGGACGTGTCGCGGACTACAAGGAATTTCACGAACACATGCCAGAAGGCGAACTGAAGAAACAGGGAGCCCGCTGCATGGATTGCGGCATTCCGTTCTGCCACACCGGCCAGCTGGTCAGCGGCATGGCGAGCGGCTGTCCTATCCACAACTTGATCCCAGAGTGGAATGATCTCGTGTATCGCGGGTTGTGGAAAGAGGCGTTGGACCGCTTGCACAAGACAAACAACTTTCCTGAATTCACCGGTCGCGTCTGTCCGGCTCCGTGCGAAGGCTCGTGCGTTCTGGGCATGAACAATCCTGCCGTCACGATCAAGAACATCGAGGTCAGCATCATTGATCACGGATGGGAAAATGGTTGGGTGGTCGCTGAACCACCAAAGAAACGCACCGGCAAGAAAGTCGCTATCGTCGGTTCTGGCCCTGCGGGATTGAGTGCTGCTGCTCAATTGAACAAAGCCGGCCACGAAGTCACTGTGTTCGAACGCGCAGATCGTCCGGGTGGCTTGCTCATGTATGGCATCCCCAACATGAAGCTCGACAAGAAAGAAGTCGTGCTGCGCCGGATCGCATTGTTGGAGAAGGAAGGCGTGAAGTTTGTCTGCAACACCGAGGTGGGAAAAAATCTGCCTGCCGAGAAGTTGCTCAATGATTTTGATTCGGTGATCCTCGCGACCGGAGCAACCAAGCCCCGAGATCTGCCAATTCCGGGCCGTGAGTTCAAAGGCATCCATTTCGCGATGGAATTTCTGACGGCGAACACCAAGGCAGTTCTGGATTCGAACACGAACGGTGGTTACATCGATGCGACCGGCAAGGACGTCGTCGTCATCGGTGGCGGCGATACAGGCACCGACTGCGTCGGCACTTCGATGCGGCATGGATGCAAGTCGCTCGTGCAGCTTGAAATCATGGCACAGCCGCCGCTCGAACGCGCAGCGAACAATCCATGGCCCGAATGGCCCAAAACTTACAAGATGGATTATGGTCAGGAAGAAGCCGCGGCAAAATTCGGTGCTGACCCGCGCGTGTATCTTAAGACGGCAACGAAGTTCGAGGCGGACGCCAACGGTCACGTCAAAGCGGTTCACGTCGTGGATGTGGTCTGGAAGGCTAACGACAAGGGTCAGTTCGGCCCACAGCCGGTTCCCGGCACGGAGAAAGTTCTGCCCGCGCAACTTGTCTTGCTGGCGATGGGTTTCCTCGGACCTGAACAACCGTTGCTCGAAGCGATGAACATAGAACGTGACCCGCGCTCGAATGCGAAGGCTGACTTCGAGAAATATACGACGAACAACGCGAAAGTTTTTGCCTGCGGGGATTGTCGTCGCGGCCAGAGCCTCGTCGTATGGGCGTTCAATGAAGGTCGCGGCGCAGCGCGCGAATGCGACCGGTATCTGATGGGCAGCACGGATTTGCCGTAAAACCTAGCTCTAATTATCGATTAGGCCGGAGTGACCACAAGTTGCTGCGGCCTAATTGATTTCAAGCAACACAGGGCAATGATCGCTACCCATGACTTTCGGTAGAATGGATGCGTGATTGAGTTGCGGACGCAGCGACTGTGAGATGAGGAAGTAATCCAATCGCCAACCTATATTCCGGGCTCGGGCGTTGCTCATCGGACTCCACCAAGTGTAGTGGCCACAGCCTTTTTCAAATTCGCGGAACGTGTCCACAAAGCCCGCCTTCACCGCGGCGTCGAATCCTGCACGTTCCTCCGGTGTAAAACCGTGATTCTTCACGTTCGCTTTCGGATTGCTGAGATCGATCTCCGTGTGCGCCACGTTCAGATCGCCACACCAAATCACGGGCTTTTTCTTTTCGAGCTTCTTAAGATAGGCGAGGAAGTCTTTGTCCCACTGCTGACGATACGCCAGCCGCGTGAGTTCGCGTTTGGAGTTGGGCACATACACATTCACGAGAAAAAAGTCGGAATACTCTGCTGTCAAGACGCGGCCTTCATTGTCGTGTTCGCTCACGCCGATGTCTGGCGTGACTTTGAGCGGACGGTCTTTCGTAAAAATGGCTGTGCCCGAGTAACCCTTTTTCTCAGCGGAGTTCCAGAAAGTGGTGTAGCTCGCAGGCCAGAGTTGTTCCACCTGATCTGGTGTGCATTTGGTTTCTTGAAGGCAAAGCACGTCTGGTTTTTCTGCAGCGAGAAATTCCAGAAAGTTTTTCTTCAGCACAGCACGTAGGCCGTTGACGTTCCACGAGATAAGTTTCACAAGTGAGGTAAGTCGTAAATGGTTCACCCCGGAGGCCAGGCCATCTTGCGCCCACCGAGGATGTGGCAATGCAGATGTGGCACGGATTCGCCACCGTCGGCACCATTGTTGATCACGAGTCTGTAACCAGATTCTTTGAGCCCGATTTTCTCCGCGACTTCCGCAGCTTTGAGCAACAGATGACCGAGTGTCTGATGATCGGTAGCGGCCGCTTCTGCAATGCGCGCGATGGGTTTTTTGGGGACGATCAGGACGTGGGTAGGGGCTTGAGGCGTGATGTCCTTGAATGCGAACACGAGGTCGTCCTCGTAAACGATCTGAGATGGAATTTCGCGTGCGATGATTCTTTCAAATAGAGTTTTGGTCATGGATGGGGATTGTTGACCGCGAACATCAGGAAAAACGCGAAAGGAAATTCATTCCACGAGCAGGGCACAAGAATCCCCTGCCGTCTCATGGCGCAACGTGCGGCGTAGAAATTCCACGATCTGGTCGCGCATGGAATCACAGCGCGGACTCCAACGCTCTGCGCCGACCAATTGCTTCACGCAACCGCGCAACCCGTGGAAACGTACGAGGCGGGGTGTCATCTGGAATTGCGAGTGCGCGGCGGCGCGCAATCGAGGAAAGAACGCCAGCTCGCACGCGTCAGCATGAAATGCCAGCAGTTGCAGGTCTTTGTTCGCGGCATCATCAGTGATCTTTGCCACTCGGCCTGAATCCAGTTTGAGTCCGAGTCCATTGAGGACGGATTCAAACGCGGAGGCGAACTCCGCTACGGACACAGTTTTGCGACCGAGATCGTTTTTGAAATAGTGAAACACGGACGCCGCTGCATGATGAACGAAATCCTGATCGAAGGGATGCCCTGCCCCATCAGACAACTCCACCGAGATCATCTCGGCAGAAAACGGGACGGATTCACCGGAGGGCAACTTGAAGAACATGAAGTTATCCGAGAGCAGGATCACTGTTGCGCCTCCATCTTTTTAACTTCCTGCACGAAGTCCGTGGCTTCCTGGAAACGACGATACACACTGGCGAAACGAACGTAGGCCACTTCATCAATCTCTCGCAATCCATCCATGACTTGTTTGCCGATGAATTCCGCAGGCACTTCGCCCTCAAATTTAATGTTTACCGTCTCAGCAATCCGCTCGGCGAGGTCTTCGATGATCTTGGGACTGACGGGACGTTTCTGACAGGCTTTGCGGATGCCGGAGAGAAGTTTGTCTTTGGAGAAATCTTCGCGGCGTCCATCGCGTTTTACGATGACGAGTCCGAGCTTCTCTATCTCCTCATAGGTGGTGAAACGATGCTCGCATGCGATACATTCCCGGCGGCGGCGAATAGTCGCACCTTCGCGGGAAGCGCGTGAATCAACAACCTTGTCATCCTGACAGCCGCATTTGGGGCAGCGCATAATTTTTGAGAGAACGGAAACAGAAACCACATCTAATGGTGGTAACAGCTTTGTAGCACGCTAAATGTTGCGGAGTCAAGAGAGACGTTTTGGCCTGACGTTTTGGCCAGAGCGAACTGAGCTTCTACTAGCTCCAGCGGAACTGTTGATAAATAGACGCCGCCGCGAAACTTTTCAACTTTCCCACTCGATCAGACGCTAACCTCCAACATCGCTGAATTTAGCTTTGCTACCTGCCGCCTTTGGATTGAGTGCCGAGGCTGACACCGCCAAGGACACAGATGGTTGCGACAATATTTCAGGGGCACAGGCATGTTCGAACCAGATGACTACTAGGAATTTTTCGGGGTTTGACACAAGTATTGCTTTTCAAACAGAAGCGCGGTCGTTAATTCTGTGGCATGGCCGAACGGTTACACACTGGTGAGACGATCATCCGGGGAATCCCGGTGTCGGCTGGCGTGTGCAAAGGAAAAATCCTCATCCTTGATAAATCGCATCACACAATCGAGCACCGCGCCATCTCCGAAACAGAAGTCGCCAGGGAGATCAACCGATTCCAACACGCGCTCGTTCAAACGCGCGAACAACTTCTGGAAGTTCAACGCCAACTCACCCTAAGCCTCGGTCCAGGGCAGGCTAGTATTTTCGACGCGCACTTACTGGTGCTGGAAGACCCATCACTGATTGACGAAGTGGTTCGCGTGATTGAACAGAAAAAAGTCAACGCGGAACACGCCTTCCACACTGTCACGGAGCGTTACAGTGCCGCGCTCGCCAAGGTCGAAGACGACTATCTGCGCGAACGCGCCGCGGATATGCGCGATGTCAGCGCGCGCGTGTTGAATCATCTACTTGGTGGAGGTGATCCTGTGGACTTGGGCAAACTCAGCGAACCGTGCATTATCATTTCGCACGATCTTACGCCTTCGAAGACTGCGCAGATAGATCGCAAGAATGTTCTAGGATTCGCCACAGAAATCGGCAGCCGCACCTCTCACACTGCCATCATGGCGCGCTCGTTTCGCATCCCCGCCATCGTGGGGTTGAAGAACGCAAGCGAAGTCCTTCAGAACGGTGATTATGCCCTGCTCGATGGCTTTAATGGCGTTCTCATCATCAATCCTACCGATCAGACACTGTTTGAATATGGCGTGCTGGTTCGGAAACAAGATTCACTTGAAGAAAAACTTCGCGACGCACTCCAGCAGCCCGCCATAACGCTCGACAACCACCGCGTCTTCATATCCGCAAACATCGAGCAAGCCACCGATGCAGAGCGCGTGAAGAACAGCGGCGCGGAAGGCGTCGGGCTTTTCCGCACAGAATATCTTTTCATCAATCGCGAGCTGCCGCCTAACGAGGAAGAGCAGTATCAAGCCTATCGTCAGGCTGCAGAAACGCTCAAGCCCGATCCGCTCGTCATCCGCACACTCGATCTCGGTGGGGATAAACTGATGTCCTCACTCGCCATTCCGCACGAGATGAATCCCTTCCTCGGGTGGCGCGCGATCCGTTATTGCCTGCAACACGAGGAGATTTTCCGCGCCCAACTCCGTGCCATCCTCCGCGCTAGCGTCGTCGGCAACATCAAGATCATGTATCCGATGATCTCTGGCCTTGATGAACTGACTCAGGCCAACGCGTTTGTGGCTCAATACAAGATCGAGCTCCGCAAGGAAGGTATCCCTTTCGATGACAAAATAGAAGTCGGCGCGATGATCGAGACGCCTTCCGCTGCGCTAATCACCGATGCGCTGGCCAAGCGAGTGCAATTTTTCAGCCTTGGCACAAATGATCTCATCCAATACACCCTCGCCGTGGATCGGATGAACGAAAAGATCGCGCACCTCTACGAACCGACACATCCGGCTATTGTACGACTCATCAAACGCACTGTTGACGCCGCACGTCAGCAAAAAGTCTGGGTCAGTGTTTGCGGAGAGATGGCGGGCGACACCACGCTTGTGCCGTTGTTGATCGGTCTTGGCGTGGACGAACTTAGCGCTGCCCCGCCATTGCTCGCGCAAATCAAATTTCTCGTCCGCCGGTTGAAACTGTCTGACACGCAGGAGCTGGCGGCATTTGCTCTGGAGTCAGAGTCCGCCACAGAAATTCTCTCACGCAGCGTCGCACTCGCCCAACGCGCCGCGCCCAGCTTATTTGACACCAAAAAGTAAAACGCCGCCAGCGTTGGCTGACGGCGTTTGACTATTGCAGATCAGAAATTACTTCGCGCCTTGGTCAATCCATGCACGTACCAACCCGACTTGTTCAGACGTCAGAGGTTTTGCTGGAGCTTGATTTGCGGCATGCCCACCCACTTCTGGCTTTTTTTCTCCGCTTGCACTAGGTCCGCCCGGGCTCTTGCGAGCCTTCGACTTCGGAGGCATTGCAGTTTCCGGATCAAGTTGCGAGACTGATATAAGCAAAGTGCTCTTAACAGAATTGCCAACTTCAACAATCGTTCCTTCTTTTCCACCTTTGAGAACGGCCTCAAGCGAATCAAGACGGATGCCGCCTTTCTTCTGTTTATCACCGTGACAACGGAAGCAGGACGCTTCAAAAATCGACTTGATGTCTTTGTCGTAAGTGACGTCCTTTCGCGCCGAGGCAGCAGGAAGCTTGGAGATGTCAAACTCGGCCACAGATGTTGCCACACTGATTCCTAGGACAGCCAAAACAAATAAGCGCACTTGATTCATCGTGCAAATAGTTTGCTAAGAATTGCGAATCGATTGCAAGAAAACTTGTGTTACCTCTCAGGGCTCACGAATGTCACGGTTTGAGGATAAATTTCACTCCCCTCCCTTAGCAGGTTGTTTCGGATGGCATTTTGAGGAGAGACCTTGAGGCGTCTCGACAATCTATTATGTCACTGATTAGAGTATTGCTGATGTCGTTGAACAACAAACCGCTGGTCATCGCTGGGAGAACATTCTCGTCGCGCCTCATTCTCGGCACGGGAAAGTTTCCCTCACCCGAAGCCATGCGCGACGCCCTCGCCGCGAGCGACACGGGGATGGTCACAGTCGCGTTACGCCGCGCTGATCTGTCTGGCAAAAAGGATCCGTTCGCGAACATCCTCGAATTCGTTGACGGCAAAAAATATCTACTATTGCCCAACACAAGCGGCGCGATGAATGCCGAGGAAGCTGTGCGTCTCGCGCGTCTCGCCGTCGCTGCCGGCTTGCCGAAATGGGTAAAACTCGAAATCCATCCCGACCCCCGCTACCTATTGCCCGATCCCATCGAGACGTTTAAGGCCGCTGAGATTCTCGTGAAGGAGGGTTTCACCGTGCTGCCTTATATCAATGCTGATCCGGTGCTGGCGAAGCGATTGCAGGAAGTCGGTTGCGCCACAGTCATGCCGCTCGGCTCGCCTATCGGCTCGAATCGCGGCATCCAAACGCGCGATCAGATTCGTATCATCATCGAACAAGCCACCGTTCCTATTGTTGTAGATGCGGGGATCGGCGCGCCAAGTCATGCGGCGGAAGCGATGGAGCTGGGCGCAGATGCTGTGTTGGTCAACACCGCCATTGCCATTGCCACGAATCCCAACCGCATGGCTGTCGCCTTCAAAATGGCGGTTGAAGCAGGCCGCGCCGCTTATGAATCTGGCCTCGGCTCACAATCACAGATTGCCAGTGCGACGAGTCCTCTCACGGGATTCCTAGACTGATTTCATGCCATGAATCGAAATAAACTTCCAGTCGCCCGTGTCAAAAAATTGCTCGCCGCTGCAGCCAAATCCCGAGTCCTTGTTGTCGGAGACGTGATGCTAGATCAATTCATCTGGGGCAGCGTTGCGCGGATTTCGCCAGAAGCACCCGTGCCTGTGGTGGACTTCCAACGTGAGAGCTTCATGCCTGGCGGCGCAGCAAACGTAGCGCGCAACCTCGCAGCGATGAATTTATCCACAGAGATTTTTGGCGCAGTGGGACGCGATGCGGCAGCAGAACAACTCGCAGAAATATTGGATGCGCAAGGCATCGGATGTCGCGGTTTGGTGGTAAGCCACACACGCCCCACAATCAAAAAGACACGAATCGTCGCACATCAGCAGCAGGTCGTGCGTATTGATCGTGAATCGAGGGAAAATCTGGACGCGCCTCTCACGCGCCGACTGGTCACACTCCTGAAAAATGAAATTCCGAAAGCGGACGCGGTCATCGTCGGTGATTACGGCAAGGGCGTAGTCACTCAGCTACTGTTGAATGAAATCAAAACACTTTGTCACGACTGTGGCGTTTGGCTAAGTCTAGATCCTAAGCCAGTGCATCAACTGAATCTCGATGGCCTCTCGCTCATCACGCCGAATCGGAAGGAGACATTCGAGTTAGCAAATCTGCCAGACGACACAAAGAACGCGAATCCACTCGCCGACAAAAATCTGATGACAGCAGCAGAGCGATTGCTAAATGAGATTCGCCCTGCGGTGCTGCTCATCACACTCGGAGAACTTGGCATGTTGCTTTGTCAACGCGGCCACACGCATTTCCATATCCCCACGCTGGCGCAGGAAGTCTTCGATGTTTCCGGCGCGGGCGACACGGTCATCGCCACATTCACACTTGCTATCGCTGCTGGAGCTTCGCCTATGGAAGCTGCGGTCATGTCAAATCATGCCGCAGGAATCGTCGTCGGCAAAGTAGGCACGGCCACGGCCAGCGTGGAAGAATTGTTGGCCAGTTTCGCAAAATGACTTCTCCCAAGATCACGCCCTCATACATCCGAGCCATGAAGGCGCGCCGCGAGAAGATCGCCGCGCTCACCGCGTATGATTTCCCCACGGCAAAGTTGCTGGACGAATGCGGCCTGCCCTTTCTGCTAGTAGGAGATTCGCTTGGCATGGTTGTGCTCGGCTATCCGAACACTACGCATGTGACGATGACCGAGATGGAGCATCACACCCGCGCGGCCACCCGCGCAAAGCCAAACGCATTGATCGGTGCTGATCTCCCGTTTCATACTTACGACACTCCCGATCAAGCACTGGCGAACGCAAAAAGACTCTTCGCAGCTGGAGCAGAATACGTGAAGGCCGAAGGCGGACGGGAAATTCTACCCCAAATTCGCGCCATTATTGCTGCTGGGATTCCATTCGTAGGGCACATCGGCATGTTGCCACAGCACGTCTTAGAAGAAGGCGGCAAGTATCGTATCAAAGGCCGCGATGACACAGGGCACGCAAAGCTCCTCGATGACGCAGCAGCTCTTGCCGAAGCGGGCGCGTTCGCCGTGGTCTTGGAGCTGGTCACGCCAGCCGTGGCCAAAGAAATCACAGAAAGGTTTCCCTTCGCAACCATCGGCATCGGCTCTGGACCGGATTGCGACGGACAAATCCTCGTCACGCCCGATCTCATCGGCACGTATCCGTGGTTCACTCCAAAGTTTGTGAAGCAGGAGTTGAATGCCGCGGAGCAAATCCGATTAGCGATAGGTCGCTGGAAATCTGCTTTGTAACTCGCAGAAGACGCGAGGCGGTTTTCACAGCCTCACGGGATTCAAATTCCATCCGACTCACCGCACTGCTGTAATCCCGGCTCGCCAGCCAACGATTCCCCATCTGCGTGGAGATTGAAGAAGTGGATGAAGCCCAGCATCAGCAAAACCATGCCAATCTTCGCGCTGAGACTTTCCAGACATTCTTGCGGCATTACCGCCGTCAAACCGCGTTTCAAAGCAAGCGTCTCGTAGCCTATGTTAATGGGATAGAACCAGACTAAAAGCAGGTGGTTGACTGAATCGGCGAGCTTCTTATTGCCAAAAAAAATCAACGGGAAAGATGCGACCCTTTTATGAAGCGTTCAGGCGACCCAGACGGTGGGTGCGATGCTGATGCCGAGTTAAATGAGTTAGGCCGTAATGATCCATTTCACAAGCTGCTTCCTTTATTTTTTTGCATTTACGCTATTTCTGTAACGAAAAAATAAACCCAAAGCCCCACAGTGCAATTTTTATCTATAGCAGGCCTGCGAAACAGAATTTATTTGGAAAGATTGCCTGCGCTCAGATAGTTGATTGTAAAAGCGAAGTCCGCGACAGGATTGCCTGCGATCAGATGCTCCTGAATGATTCGCTCCAAGACTTCCGGCGAACATCCGTGATACCAGACACCTTCTGGATACACGACGGCGATAGGCCCGCGCACGCAGACGCGCAGACAGTTGGCTTTGGTTCGGAATACAAGGGGTTCAGGTCCGACAAGTCCAAGCTCTTTCAACCGGCGCTTCAGGAATTCCCATGAGGTAATCCCTTGCTCTTTCGAGCAACACTTCGCGTCAGTTTGATCTGCGCAGAGAAAGATGTGTCGGCGAAACTTTTGAAGACCGAGCTTTTCGACTACAGCTTTGAGATCGCCGTCCATTAGGTCAAAGCTCCTGCGGGTGCATCATCAGATATATGACGCGTCCCAACAGTCGCCCCGCCGCGCCGCCGTCCAACACGCGATGATCAAAGCTCAGCGTGAGATGCGCTTCGGTCACAGGGACAAACTTTTCCGTCTTCTCATCCCAACGCTGCGATTTGCGACCCGCGCCCATGCCCAGAAGAATTGTTTGCTCCGGCAACGGAATCGGCGTGGCGATGGTCAAACCGAAAGTACCGTAGTTCGTCACCGTGGCAATAGAGCCACCTGTGGCATCTGCGGGCAACTTCCGCGCGCGCGCCAACTCCACGAGTTTGTTATAGCGATCCACCAACTCCGCGAGCTTCTGTTTGTCTGCATTGCGGATCACAGGAACGAGCACACCATCATCCGCCTCGACAGCGAATCCAACATCAATGGACGACGGGTGAACGATGTTGCTGCCGACGAGACGTCCGGCGGGCGCACTGTTTTCCGACAGAGCTAACGCCAAAGCGCGCAACGCATAGAGCGCCGGACCGGGTTTGTTTGCCTGTGCCTTACGATGCACAAGCAGCGGATCCAGATTCACCGGCATTCCAACTGTCGCAAGCGGACGCGTCCAGCTTCGCCGCATGGCATCGGCTACAGCGATACGCATCGAAGATGCTGGAGTGAGTTTTTGCTTTTCCAGACTCGCGATATATTTCTCGAAATCTTCCACGGTCACGCGACCTGCTGCACCGCTGCCTGCTACGCCGGCGAGATCAGCGGCGTGCAAACCGAGTTCATTCATGCGCGCTTTGAGTCGCGGTGAAATATATCCCGCGCCTGCAGCGTGAGCCGGCACGGGCAACCCATGCACCGTGGGCTGCACGCGCGCTTGGGATGTTTTGCCATTCTCGGTGGTCGTGCCGTGTTTGGCATCGCTGCGGACTTTGTCCACATGTTCGGTGTCCATGCCCGAGCGATGCGCGTCTTCTTTGCTGACTTGAATCTCGCCAAGCACCGCGCCCACGGGATAACTCTCACCAATCTGCGCAGTCAACTTCTCGATGACTCCGCGCGATGGCGAAACGACGTTCATGTTCGCCTTGTTGGTCTCGACTTCAATGATGTCTTGATCCGCCTCGACGGTGTCTCCCGGTTTTACGAGGTAACTGACGATCGTGGCCTCGGCGATGGATTCACCGAGCTGCGGCATGATGATAGGTACTTGCGGCATAATCGTTCTAGCGTTGTAAGACTTTCCTCGCAGCAGCAGCAATGCTTGTTGCGGTCGGGCGATGTGCCGACCAGAGATTCGGATGATATGGCACAGGTGTATCCTTCGCGTTGAGCCGTTGCGGAGGTGCATCGAGCAAATCGTAGCCTTCGCACACAACTCGCGTGATGACTTCCGCCGTCACGCCGCCCCACGGCCAGGCTTCGCCCACACAGAGCAATCGCCCCGTGCGCGCCACGCTCGCGATGACCGTGTCCGTGTCGAGCGGTTTCACGGAACGCAAATCTACAACCTCTACTTCCCAACCTTCGCTGCGAAGTTCGTCAGCGGCGGCGAGGGATTCATGTACCATCGCACTGTAAGTCACGAGCGTGAGATCGCGACCGACCCGGGCGATGCGGGCCTTGCCCACAGGCAAAGCTTCCGTCGGCAGCGCGTCCGCCTTGAGATGGTAATAGAGAAATTTGTGCTCGCAGAAAATCACCGGGTCATCAATCGCCACGGCTTCGAGCAACATGCTGTATGCGTCTTCAACCGTCGCGGGCGTCAGAACCACTAATCCGGGGTAATGCGCGTAGATCGCTTCCATCGTCTGACTGTGAAACGGGCCGCTGCCCGCCGTGCCGCCGCAAGGAAGCCGCACCGTGATCGGGCAGGAAATATTCGTGCGCCAGAACATCGTCGCCGCTTGGTTGACGATCTGATTGAACGCCACTGTTGAAAAATCCGCGAACTGCATCTCCAGAATTGGCCTCATGCCTTCAAGAGCCGCGCCGATCGCTAAGCCAGCCATCGCATCCTCCGCGATTGGCGAGTCCAACACGCGACCGGGAAATTCTTTCGCCAAACCCTTTGTCGCCTTGAACGCACCGCCAAATGCACCGACGTCCTGCCCGTAGATGAACACGCGAGGATCATCCCGCAATGCCTTGGCCTGCGCTTCGCGGATGGCTTCAAGATAGGTGATGCTCATACGGGATTATTCGTTCCCTTCCAAAAGATTCTTCGTGGAAAGCGCAGCCCAATAATTTTCCACGAACGGATCCGGGCCGGGTTCGCGTTGGGCGGCGGTGGTAGCTTCCTCGACTTTCTGAATTGCCTCGCTACGCCAGCTCGCAAGCGAAGCAGCGTCCGCCCAGCTTTGTTGGCTGAGATAAGCTTCCGCGAGTTTTACACAGTCACGTCCTAAGTCAGAGGCTTTCAACTTGGTTTCAATATAGTGCGCGTCGTCGTGTTC
>WBXK01000068.1 GCA_008933055.1 Verrucomicrobiota bacterium
CGTTACAAACAACGGAACTGGAACTAACACGATTACGTTCAACACAGCCAACATTAACACCAACTCCGCTTATGTGTTTCAGGTAACGACAAATTTGACACCGCCTGTTGTGTGGACGGATGTGACAAACGATTTGTCGGACGCCTTGCTGCAACAACCCTATTATGGCTGGCAATTAACCCGCGGTGGCAACTACGCCAATAAGTTAACGCCCGTAGTGGATACCAACGCACCAATAGCGGACGCTGTATACTACCGAGCACGAGTAGTAGTGCCGTAATCCACAGTTGCATTGAGTCCAAGTATGGGCGGAGGCGATTTACAGTCGTCTCCGCTCATCTAGTTGAGAGCAATAAACTTTTTGTCAATAATTTTAAAACTAGGTTTATGAAAGTAAAATGGCCTGTGAAAACAAGAACCGGATTCACATTGATTGAATTGCTAGTTGTTATTGCAATCATTGCAATTCTTGCGGCAATGTTGTTACCCGCCTTGGCCAAAGCAAAGCAAAGGGCGCATGCCATTCAGTGCATTTCCAACCTCAAGCAATGGGGCCTTGCTTGGAATCTATATACAGCTGACCACAACGGTTCTTTTTCCGACGGGATGAGCGTTGGTTGGCATCGCGGCGATTGGGTTTACGTGCTTCAGAAGCACTATAAGGACAAACCCTACGTACTCCTCTGTCCGTCAGCTAAGATGCGTTGGAAAAAAGGGGCGGCAAAAGAAGTTCAGACCGACCCATCAGATCCGAATGTTGAAGATCATGGCGGTCCTACCACAGCAACCATGTTTCCTATTTTAGACCCTACTACCGGAAGAAACACGATATCGAGTTACGGCGAAAATTGCTACGTTTACAACCCGCCTGCAAATGTGGCTGATATACAAGGCCGACCGACTTATCGGAATTGGAGAAAACTTGAAGCTGCCAATAGACCAACGGAGACCCCCATTATGGCCGATGCCATGTGGCGAGGCGGTGGGCCAGATTTTCGATACTCACCACCCGCATTCAACGGCGCATGGGCAGGCGCAAATGCTGAGTTTAATCATTTTGCCATAATGCGTCATGCAAAGGGCACACAATTGGTCTTTTTTGACGGCAGCGCGCGCAAAATGAAGCCAAAAGATTTATGGAAGCTGCCATGGCATAAAGATTTCGACGTCAACTATCCTTACCCAAGTAACTTTTATCCTGCATGGATGCAGTAGGAATTACTCACCTAAAAGTAACAATGGTCGGACAGCTTAGCGACCGACCGCTTTTTTCAATCGATATCGTTCGAGCAACTCTGGGTGCAGACCAACGTCGCCTGACTCAGCCCCTAGGATGTTTGCCTTTGTGGCCATCTTGATGGCTTCCTGAAAGCGGCCTGATTCTGCGTAGGCAGCACCCAAAGTCTCGATTGGGCCGGCAACCTGATAGTGAGTTAGTTCGCAGGCTTTTTCAGCCAACAGTGCGGCATCACGACCATTGCGGATGGAAAGGTTTGGGGAAGTGGCCAACAACCAAGCCAATTTATTTAGCAACTCGGGGGCGTTTGGCTGTTCGCGCAAGGCATGGCGGTAAACCTCGACAGCTCCTGCGAAGTCTCTGCGTTTACATAGTTCATTTGCCTTAGCAATCTGGTTCAGTGAAAATTCATTTACTACTGGGGCAGCCTCACTCTTGATTATTTGAAACAGGCTAACAAAGTCATCGGTCCACAATGGTATCGAGGCGGTGTATTTTTTTGCAGGTCGGCTAGCTATTTCAAGGTTGGGGTCGCTCATAAAGGATTCGTTGCGTGATAACAAAACCCAGGTCGAGGGGGAAACCCACCATTTCTTGGAGAGATTTCCATTTTCCACAACCAACACCCGATAGTCAAAATGTTTGGCAACATTGATGAGCACTGATTCGAGATCGAGATAATGGTTTGAGATATGGACGGCAATAACCCCGTTAGTTTTTAGATGACGTCCATAGGTAATAAAGGCTTCTCGGGTCAGCAAGTGAACCGGGATGGCATCGCTGCTAAAGGCATCAAGAACAAGCAGGTCAAAATTCTGTCCCGATTCACCTGTCAATGACAGTCTAGCGTCACCAACGCTCACTTCTACCTTAGAGGTGGTGTTAGCTAGGCAAGTGAATCTTGCTTTTGCTAGGCGAATCACTTCGGGATCAATTTCATAATAACGAAAACAATCTCCGGGTCGGCCATACGTCACCAAAGTGCCTATCCCAAGTCCGATTACGCCCACTCTCCGATTCGCTTGAGATAGGGCGGCAAATGTCAACCCCACGCCACTATCTTCAGCGTAATAGAGTGTCGGCACATTGTCAGAGGGTCGAAAAAATTGCATTCCATGCACAGTTTTGCCGTGGATTAGCCTAAAACAACCTTGTCCTGTGGTCTCATCGCCTGATTTCTCAATCGTCAGTCTACCGTAGAAGTTCCGCGATTCATAAACCTTGACGGCTTCAAGGTTGGAGTTGGCCGTCCAAACCGTGCGACACAGCGTGACCAACCCGATCAACAATCCGACACACACACAGAAAGTGAGTTTGGGGTGTTTGATCTGTTTTAGGTCACGGGCTAATACGACAAGAAATAAAAGGCCTGAGGCAAGCAACCCAAACCTCCACTCTGAGTAGTCATGAAATACAAGTGGGGCTATGACGGCGACAAATATCCCGCCCAAAACACCGCCCGCTGAGATTGAAAGGTAAAATTCAGTCAGCTGACTTGGCAGCGGTTTCAGTCGGTAAAGCTCACCATGAGCCACCATACAGCACAGAAAGAGTCCGCTACTTAGGATGCTGACAGAAACTAAAATCGAAACTCCAGCCCCCTGTGTGAGTAACCATTGGATACCGAACCACGAAATCATAACCAAGACGTAAAACGGCAGGCGTTTGTACCAGAGAGGGTTATCAAAGCAGATAATAAAACTTAAAAGATACAAACCAAGCGGTAACAACCAGAGCAGAGGGACTACTGCCACGTCCTGGCAAATTTTGTTTGTTGTTGCCATTAGAAGCGCAGATGCAGATGCAGGCAGCAGAAGCCAGAGTAATCTTTGGTAGAGACTGAGGGGTGCACTATTGGAGTTTCGTGGCGCACGAGATATGCTTGTAGAAGGGCTTTCAAACGTGAACCGCCAAAAACTTTTCACGCAAACAACGCAGCTGATCGCATACACCACCAGTCCCCATCCCCAAAGCACTGCATTGATCTTGCGGTTAAATTGGACTTCAAGAAATAGAGGAAATGAAACTAATGCCAGTAGCGAACCCAGATTTGAAAGCGAATACAGGCGATACGGCGAAGCGTCTGGGTGCTTACGGCTGAACCAATGTTGTAACAATGGCCCCGTGCCAGCAAGTGCGAGATAAGGCAGCCCAATGGTGCGCAACAATATTGAGAGGATTTGCGGTGTTGGGTCGCCTAGGTTATCGGGTTTCCATCCGGGTGGAGGTGCGATCGGGAGCAATGAGATGGCAGTGACAATCAGTGAAAGATGCAAAATCGCTTGCGATCGCACGCTCAGCCACTTGGTGCTCAGGTGCGCATATAAATACCCACCTAAGAGCAGCGATTGGAAAAAGAGAAGGCAAGTCGTCCAGACTCCTGGGGCGCCTCCAAACAACGGAAGCAAAAATTTCCCAATCAATGGCTGGATAAGAAAAAGGAGAAACGCTCCTGCAAAAATTGTAAATGCGAATGGTGTCACACGGAAATTTCAAAAATACAGGTTTTCTGGGCAAGCATAAACCCACCAAGCCGGAACTCTCAGATGGCGAGCTCTGGACAGAAAGGTTTGCATCAGCCCGCCCGGACATACAATCGCTCAGCCTATGAATGTCTAGGAGAATTCAGCATCAACGTGTCGGATTAATCATCTTGGACGAACTCTTTGACATCACCCAATCGGCGTCCTTGTTGTTAGGACAGATGCTGTCTATCCGGTCTTTGGCTGTTCTTGGATCTTTCCATTTATGAATCTCGGAATGCCCGTCTGCGAATGAAAAGCTACCCGCATTGCCGTGGTAGGTGGCAGGAATATCCGTCCACCGATAGGAGCTTTCCATACCAACCGGATCGTAAAATCTCATATGCACGGCAAAAAAACCGTCATTGATGCTTTGCTCTCCCTGCTCGTCGAGAATCACAAATGTGTTTGCGGGGCCCGGACGGTTCATGTCGCTACTTTTTGTGAAGACACGATAGGGGGTGCCGTCGTAGGCTACATCCCACGCAGAACCAATCCAGCAGTTCATAGATACGCTGCGACTTGGAGGCTGCCCTTCGTAACCAGCAAGGGTGCTGGTTCGCTTATCTCCGGGACATCTAAAGACTAAGATGTTCTTTCCGATATAAGGCGCGATTGGGGAATTCGGGAGCTTGCCATCCTTGTCAACAAAATCAGCCCCTGCCGGAGATCTGACGTCATGGCTTCCAGACCAATCGCTTGCGTTTAAAAGTTTTTCTTGATTGTCCCCGGCATACATCAGCCAACCCAACGTAATTTGTTTAGTATTATTCATGCATTGAACGCCTTGTGCCTTTATTTTTGCTTTCGCTAAGGCAGGCAGCAGCATCGCCGCAAGAATGGCAATGATGGCGATAACAACCAGAAGCTCGATCAATGTAAATGCAGACCATCGAGAACCTGCAAATGGGGCTATTGTCATTTTTCGTGAGTTTTGCATAGCTTGGATTTTTGTGACCCCATCACGATAACCTCAACTGTCATCCGCGTCTGTACCCCAAATGTAGTATTCTGTCGATCTACACTGGATTTTAGTCTGCGGTTGCGCACGAGAGGGTTTCCAGGTCGTGTTTTCAAAATATTAATTTAGCCAGTCGAGTATGGAAGCGAGGCAAACGCAGCCCATGAAATGGATGTCATTTTTGTCAAGGCAAGCGCCGACGCTGCGATGCCGTTTGATGCGTTGGAAATAACACTCAACCTTGTGTCGTATCCGATAGAAGCTGCGATGACACCAGGCGGGCGTCCAAAGATCACGGCGGGATGGAATACACCTCCTGATCCCGTTTCGCTTGAGGCTGGCGCGTAACCCTTTCACGCTTTACACATCCTGGGTGTGATGTACGAAGCGCCTGCCTAAAACATCCTTATCTCGTTAAAAGTGTATGAGAGGCTCTAGAAGGTTTCTGAATATATTACACTTTTCAAGACTGGCCGATGAAAAGCCTAATCCTCCGGGCACATTAGTTTACCTTCAGCGAGTCGAGTTGAATTCCTTAGCCGAAGATTTGGACATTATCCAGTCGCAGTCCATGTTGTTCGGGCAGAAATCCCGGATCTTTGCGCTTGCAGTTCTGGGGTCTTTCCATTTGTGGATTTCCGAGTGCCCATCCGCAAATGAAAAACTGCCTGCGTTGTTATGATAAGTGGCTGGTATATCCACCCACCTGTATGAGCTTTGCATTCCAGCAGGATCGTAAAACCTCATCAAAATCTCGTAGTAACCGTCATTAATGCTGTTCTCGCCCTGCTCGTCCAAAATCACAAATGTGTTTGCTGGACCGGGGCGTACTAAGTCGGAACTTTTATTGAAAACACGGATCGGCGTTCCATCGTATGCAGTGTCGCCTGGCGGTGGATTGCCGATCCAACAGTTCATGGATACGCTCCGACTTGCTGGTTGTCCTTCGTAACCAGGAAGCGTGCTGGTTCTCTTGTCCCCGGGACAACGAAACACAGACATATTTTTTCCGATGTATGGGGCGATTGGAGAGTTGGGGAGTTTTTTATCGGCGTCAACGAAATCATTGAGGGCTGGGTTTTTTACGTTATGCGATGAGTCACACCAACTACGGGAGTCGAGCAGTTTCTCTTCGTTGTCTCCGCTCCACATAATCCAACCCAATGTAATCTGTTTGGTGTTGTTCATGCACTGGATTCCTTGTGCCTTAATTTTTGCCTTTGCCAAGGCTGGCAACAACATCGCCGCGAGTATAGCGATAATAGCGATAACCACTAATAATTCGATGAGCGTGAACGCCTGTCGCAAAGCAACACAGGTCGGGCGCTTTGATCTTTTACCTCCGTGGAAAACTGAAGAACCAACCAATTCGGTATTTGGGTTTTTCGATGGCATCAGGTTTTTCTGTTTTTAGTAACCATTGGAACAAGTTAAAATAGTACACGCCCCCCCCCGATCCGCCCATACCACGAACGGGGTATTTGATAATTGGTGTTTATCTCATCGCCCTGGGCGAACAGGTGGATTTGTATAGTTTTTATGCCAGTTCAATGCCCACAGATCTTCCAGTTTTATTCCATCCGCATGACCGTCGGCAAAGACGCTGTTGATTTTGCCTGGAAGTGGCTGTTTGATGTCGAAATTACTTGGTATCGGATTGGGCCTCGATCCGTGTCGATATAAGCAGTAACGTCCAACGTTTGGACCAAAGCCGTCATCGCCTGTCATAAGGTTTGAGGGGGGTAAATCATCGGCTTTTGGCCATCCGTCTACCCAGTTACAATCCAAGAATAAGGGGATGGCGGTTGGGTTCTTAAAGTCTGATTCCTTGTTGTAATAGGCTGGGTTCTTTTGATTGTATAGCCAGCCGTTGATTCCATAACTTCCTTCAAAACCCCCAAGCCACCCGCCGGAATCCATCGGGCCGTACCAAGCCATTACGGCAGTCCCTTTTGAAGATTGGAACATGGTAGGCGCTTGATCCCGATTTGATGGTGGTGGGGCAGCGGGGCAAATCCGAACCTTGGCCGAGGGAACAAGGTTCTTTTGAACAAGCCCTAGCCAAAAACCTTCGGGTGTATAAGAGATGCCGAATGTCCGGCCGTTTTCATTGAGATACATGAAATAGCCGATCCCAAGCTGGCGCACGTTGCTACGACATGCGATTTCGTGGCTTTTAGCCTTCGCCTTGTTCAATGCAGGCAGCAGCATCGCAGCGAGAATTGCTATGATCGCGATTACAACCAGTAATTCAATCAGAGTGAAGGCTACTCGTCGCATGATAGAGTTGTCAGGGCCGCGTCTGCCCTGAGTTTACCGCTCCAACATGACCCTCGAACCCGCAGTCAAACACGCGGCGGCTTCGGTGCGCGAGTGAACGTGAAGTTTCTCGTAGGTGTTGCGGAGGTGCACCCGCACCGTCTCGAGGCTTGTGCCTAGTTTGGCAGCGATTTCCTTATTGATATACCCTTTTGCCACGAGAGCCAGCACCTCTTCCTCGCGCTTGGTCAAGCGCGCTTCCTCCACGACCTTTGACGGGGAGTGGCGGAACACCTCGATGACCTGTCGGGCAATCTGTCCTGTCATCGGTGCGCCGCCGCGCATGATGTCGGAAATGGCAAATAGCAAATCGTCCGGTTCTGTGGACTTCAGCAGATAACCGCTCGCGCCCATTTTGAGCGCTTCAAAAATGTGTTCGTAATCCGTGTACACGGTCACCATGAGTATCTGCACTTTTGGGAAGATTTTCTTCAAACGCGCAGTGCATTCGATGCCAGACATTCCAGGCAGGTTGATATCCATCAACACCACATCTGGTATTGAGGTGGGCGGTAACTCCGGCAATTCCAAGAGAGCGGCCTCAGCGGTATTGTAAACGCCCACGCAAGTAACCTGGGTCTCGCGGTTGAGAAGCTTTCGCAATTTTTCCCGGACGCCTGTGTTGTCCTCGACGATGGCAACCTTGATACTCATGGTGCTGACGGATTTGTTCTTCATACAGGTTAACATCCAGTGCTGAGTGCGACTATAACCCGAACGGGGTACGTTTGCTATGCTTGTCTCGGTCTGGGGTTTGACAATCTATTGTGCGCAACAAGATCGCCGCTGATTGAAAATTCGAATATCACGGTCGTTCCTCGACCAATCTGGCTGATGACATGCGCTTGGCCACCGGCTGCTTCCAAGCGGCTGCGCATGTTTTGCAATCCATTGCCCGAATAATTTGCCGGTAGATTCTCCGGATCAAACCCACGCCCGTCATCCTCTAAAGCTATTTTAAGAGATCCATTTTCGGCACAGATGGCGAGTTGGATTTTTTTTGCCCCGGAGTGTTTCACCGCATTATTGACCGCCTCCTTGAACGCAAGAAAGACATCATGGCGGACTTGGGCGGGAAGCGGCTTCTCGGGCAATTCGTCCTGTAGTTCGAGGCGATGGCTGATCTCTGTCGCAGAGAGAAATCGTTCGATATACTCGCAGAGATAGGTGGCTAGTTTCGGCACTGAATCGTTGCGAGGATTGACCGTCCAAACGACTTCTTGCATAGCGGAGACCAACCTGCGAGTCATCCGCGTCATGTCGCCCATCTGATTTTTCAATTCGGTCACGGTTTGTTCGCCCCGTTTTGCCAACTCACCCACAAGCACAATCTCGGTCAACTGAGCCCCGAGGTCATCATGCAGATCCCGCGCGATACGTCGGCGTTCATTTTCCAAGACCTGCTGGGCGTCGATGCGTTCGCGCCAACGGCGCAACTTGGCGCGCTCTTTAAACCACACACCACCGGCGATAAGCGCGATCAGCCCCATAACTCCCGCAATGCGCACGGAAAGCCTTTGCCACCAGAACGGCGTGATCTCGACCTTAATCGGCGCGGTCGGCGTTTGCCAGCCTTGCTGACTGCGTCCCACCATCGCCCGGAATTGATACCGTCCAGCCGGCAACTGGCTGTAATACGCAACGCGTTCATTGCCACCGTCCACCCAGTCTTTATCTATTCCATCCAAGCGGTAGCGAAAGAACAGACGTTTCGGATTTCCCAGTTCTGCAGAAGTGAAATGGAATTCAAAACGCCTTGCACTTGCGGGCAGTCGAATTTCCGAACCTGAGTAGGTGACTCCATCCACTTGGATCTCATCAGTCACAGCCAACGGTGGAAAAGTGGTCCGCGCGGTTGGCGCAAATGAACAAACCGCTCGCATGTTGCAAAACCAGAGTTGCCCATCCGCGCTGTGTGTGATGGCGGATTGGCCAGAGCCGGAGCAGGCCGCATCCTCAAGGCCATCATCTACTCCAAGTTGTCGGCAGAGCAACCGTTGTTGTTTGCCCGCCGCCACGTTTTCCAGTTCCGCTTTGCTACATCCGATGATTCCATCATCAGACGTCATCCAGATCACGCCGCTGGCATCTTCCGACAAGCCACTGATTTCGTCCGAAATCAACCCCTCATGCGTCGTCCATTGTGTGAATCGTCCTTTTGCAAGACGAACCAATCCGGCCCCTCCAGTTGCGATCCATAAAGCCCCTTCATGGTCACGATAAAGCGCACGGACATCTGCAACTGCGTGTTCGGTTTCCGCGTCATAAGCCTCTTTCAAGCCACCATCCAAACCCACTCTCACGATACCAACATTTTGAAGTGCTACCCAAACCGAACCGCCACCACCGTCGATGATCGTCCGGATTGGATTCGTCTCGGTGACACTTTTAACGACAACTTCTACCCAATTGTCATTGGTTCGATAGTATAATCGAGACCGATTACCCACCCAAAGTCGCTTTTGCTCGTCCTCAAAGATTGCCCGAACGTTTCCGAAGAAGCCCCTAGGAAAAACTATTTTCTGCATGACTCCTTTGGTCGTCCGCCACAAACCATCCCGGCTCCCGGTCCACAAATTTGCGTCGTCGTCTTCCCATAAAACCGTCACTGGATTGTTTGTAAAATCTGAACCTGCTGACATAGGAGTAAAAGCGCCTTGGTTCAGGCGAAACACCCCAGATACATCCGTTCCGACCCAAATCCCCCCGTCACTACTTGAGCAAACTGCCGTTACAAGCTGACTGTATTTTCGATCTGGAAGTGAAAAATCAGATACCTGCTTGCGACGGGCGCAGTGTAGCCCACCCGATTGAGTTCCGATCCACACCGACCCCTCGCGGTCAATCAGAAAGCAGTTGATATTTCCGTGTCCCAAAGCCGTTGCACCTCCGAGCAGCTGCCAATTACGATCGGCATCAGAAAAATAAACACCGCCCCCCAGCGTCCCAAGCCAAAGCGTGCCTGAGTGATCCTCCATAAGAGCAGACGAACGGAAACGTGGCGATCCGAGAACCGCAGGACCGTTACCCCAAAAGGTCGCGTTCGTTCCGGATTCCATCTGGTAAATGCTCCAACCCACCCGCTGCTGACCTCGCACCGCATACAGCCGCCCGTCGAGACCGCTGGCTAGCAACTCAAATCGGCGTTCACCTGGTGACTCCGCCTTTTGCCATTGCCCCCCGCGCAACTGATACAACCCACCCATGCTCCAGCCCCACACCACGCCTTGTGAGTCCGTGGTAAATCCCGTGGGCCGAAAATCCGCGTCTTCGTATTCTTGAAACCCTCCGCCAGAAGTCTTCAGGAATTGGATCGAATTATTTTGCGCTAACACCCACAGAGTTCCCAGCTCGTCGGAGGCAAAGGAGGTAACGCGCGAACCCACCGAACCCGCATGTGTCAGGGACGCATAACCCTCGCCCGTGAGTTGAAAGACATCGCCGCTCTCTGTGCCAATCCATAACCGACCTCCCCGTTCCTTGAATAACGCAGTGACGTTTTCCTTGGTTTCCGGCTTTTCGGGATGCAGCGGAATGACTTTGAAACGCACCCCATCGAAGCGAACCAAGCCTTTTGGGGTTCCTACCCAGAGAAATCCATCCACAGTTTGCGCCAGTGCCGAAACGGTTGTATCGGGCAACCCATGTTCGCGCTGCCAAGACTCGACGAGAAAACCCCCTTCCCTTACTTGCGTCACCGCGTTCGCCGCCAACGTCACCAAGAACATGCCCGCTACCAACCACGCAGAAATGGAGTGGCAGCCAAGTCTCGGTTTAGAATTGAGCATTGAAAACATGGGTGAAGATTTCGCTGATTAACTTGGAGACTAAACACGAGACCGATTACTCATGGATACCGAGGCAAAGGAATTTAAATCTTTGCATTATGCTGTCACCCGATGCGGCCAAACCTTTTTGGTGATTGGTTGGGATCTCTCTTTTTACCACAGGCGTCAACAAACCATCGGTCAAACTCTTCAAAAAAACCTGAGTTACATCCGTCTCCGATCGGCAATCTTGCGAACGCGGTGAATCGTGCGCATTTCCAGCTATTGCTTATCGGTATTTGTTTCATGGTTTATGCCGACACTGTTGTGAGAAAAAATTGCGGCCACTTCATAGAATAACTCACGACACTGCGCCTTTAATTATCGCCCGCGTTCCTGAATATCTTGGTTCATTCGAGGAATCATTTTATAGGCTGCGGATCGCGCCAGACGTGACCAGCTTGTGCAAGCAATTCTTCGGCGGCAATCGGCCCCCACGTTCCCGCTGCGTAAAATTCGCGGTTCGAGAGCGGCTTGCCTTCCCAGCCTGCGCGAATCGAATCCACAATCTGCCATGCAGTCTCGACTTCGTCGCGGCGGATGAAGAGCGTGGCATCGCCCGCCACGGCTTCGAGCAGCAGACGTTCGTAAGCTTCGGGCGTGTAGGCACCGAACTCAGAGTCGTAGCTGAAATGCATCCGCACCGGACGCACGCCGACTTTCGCGCCGGGCACTTTGCCGTTGAAACGCATGGTGATGCCCTCATTCGGTTGCAGGCGCAACGTGAGAGCGTTAGGATCAAGCTTATTACCACACGCGGCGGCGAACAGCACGTTCGGGGTCTGGCGAAATTGGATGCGCACTTCGCTCGCGCCCATCGGCAGGCACTTGCCGGTGCGCAGATAGAACGGCACGCCGCTCCAGCGCCAGTTGTCCACGTAGAGTTTGGCGGCGACGTAGGTTTCCACGTTGGAATCTGGCTTCACCTTTTCCGCCTGGCGATAACCCGTCTCAGGTCTGCCATCGAGCACCCCGGCGAAGTATTGACCGCGCACGACTTGTTTGGCGACTTCGTCAGGCGTGAGTTGGCGGATGGACTTAAGCAGCTTCACTTTTTCGTCGCGGATGGATTCCGCTTCAAGCGACACAGGCGGCTCCATGGCGACGAGCGCGAGCACCTGAAGGATATGGTTCTGCAACATGTCACGCATCGCCCCGGCCTCCTCGTAATAACCGCCGCGCCCGCCGACGCTGTGTTTCTCGCTGACGGTGATCTGGATGTGATCTACCATGTCACGGTTCCACAAACGCTCGAAGATGGCGTTGGAAAATCGGAACATCAAAATGTTCTGCACTGTTTCCTTGCCTAGATAATGATCTATGCGGAACACCTGAGATTCATGCGCGTAACGGGTCAGCTCGCCGTTGAGCGCGTGGGCCGAGGCGAGATCGTGGCCGAAGGGTTTTTCCACAACAATGCGTTGCCAGCCTTCGCCAATCGGTCCGGGCGGTTTGAGCAGTTTTGTCTTCTCCAGATTTTCCACAGCATCGCCGAACTGGCTGGGCGATATGGCAAGGTAGAACAGCAGATTGTTCCTCAGTTCGGGCAGGCCGAACGAGGACAGGCGTTGCTCAAGCTTCTGATACGCGGCCTGATCGGTCAGATCGCCCATGCAATAAACGATGTGTTCAGCGAACTTGTTCCAGACCGCTTCATCCACGGGCTTTGTGCGAGAAAACTTGCCGAGCGCGTCGCGCAATTCCGCGCGGAAAGATTCATCTGTCTTCTCACGCCGCGCAAAGCCGATGATACGGAAGGCAGGCGGAAGTTGGTTATCTTTGAAAAGATGATAGAGCGCCGGAATGAGCTTGCGGGAGGTTAAGTCGCCACTTGCGCCGAAGATGACGATGGAGCAAGGCTCGATGACTTTGCGTTGGGAGTCGAGACGGCAGACCGTGGTTTCGTCGAAGTTGATTGGAGCGTTCACGAGCGAAAGAGTGGCGAAGTAAAAAAGAAAAGACAATCCCCAGCGGGAATAAGTTTTCATGCGCACCAAGAGAGACGCGCCCCCCGCCAGCAAGTCAGACAACGCATCCTCTTTTGACCTTCGCGAAACAAACGGCTACGCGACAATTCCATTTGTCATACGATTGAACATCAACAAGACTCGTCTCGTCGAATCGCTTTTCCTAAACTCAAAATCATGGTTATGAAAAATCTCGTCGTCCTCGTCGCCGCCGGATGTTTGCTCGCTCCTGCGTTCACTAGTTCCATTACCCACGCCGTACCCGTCAACGGATGGCTCAATTGGCGCGGGCCTGAACAGATAGGCATGTCGCGCGAAACCGGCCTGCCCGACAAGGTTGACCCCAAGAATCCGCTCTGGCTCGCCGACTTCCCCGGACAATCCACGCCCGTCATCGCCAACGGCAAGCTCTACATCATGGGCTATCTCGGCGAAGGCCCGGATTTGCAGGAGGGCGTGGCGTGCTTCGACACCGAGACCGGCAAGAAACTCTGGCAGCAACTCTACAATGATTTCTTGAGCGACACGGTTTATCTCCGCTACGCCACGGCGACACCTGCGATTGATCCCGAAACCGGAAACGTTTTCGCGCAAGGCACACAAGGAATTCTCGCCAGCTTTACGCCCGACGGAAAACTTCTTTGGAAACATTCGTTGATGGAAGAGTTTGGCCGTCTCACGTTCCCCAACGCGCGCACAGCATCGCCGTTGATTGATGGCGATCTCGTCATCACGCGCGGCATCACGGCCAACTGGGGCGCTCAAGGCCCTGCGGCGGATCGCTTTTACGCGTTCGACAAAAAAACCGGCGAACTGGTCTGGGCTTCGTCGCCCGGCGACCGCCCGAAGGATAATTCCTTCTCACATCCACAACTTTCCTGGCACAAAGGCAA
>WBXK01000069.1 GCA_008933055.1 Verrucomicrobiota bacterium
GTTCCGGTTTGGTGATCTGAGAGCGGACATCGTGTTGATCCGGCGGGCCCGGGAGACTGCGGCGATCTATTTGAAGTGAGGAAATAAACCTTGTGATGCGGGGGGCAATTACCCATTCTGCGCTGCGTATGAAGAAACTATTATCCTTAGTCGCAATGTTGGCTGTTCTCGCAATCGTCGCTGGTTGCAAAAACGAAACCGCTCCGGAAGCTCCCAAAGCTGCTGAAGTTCCGCCTACAAACGCTCCTGCGGCTCACTGATTGGAATCGAAAAAGTTGTTATCATGCAAACCGGGCTTCGGCCCGGTTTGCTTTTTTTATGTGGGTCGCTACGCTGGCTTCATGAAATCAATTGTCCTCGCGATGCTGTCGACTGTTTTGCTCGTCGGTTGTAATGATTCCTTTCAAACAACTGGTGCTACCGGTGGTAATCCAAGTGTTGCATCAGCCCCGGCAGAGTATCTCAACAAGGCCGCCAAAGAACAAAAGCGCGCGGTGAAGACAGCGGACATCGCGGCGATGAACAAGGCGCTGGAATCTTTCTACGTACAGGAAGGTCGGTTTCCCAAAGACCTGATGGAACTCGTCGAGAAGAATTATCTTCCGCGTCTGCCTGTTTTGCCAGACAAGGCCGAGTGGGATTACGACACAAATGCTGGCGTTGTAGGTGTTTTGAAGAATTGAGTCGTGGTTCAAAGCCCGCCAAATAGCCGGAGAAAATTTTCTTCCACGATGGATTCAAGACTTTCGGTTGTGACGCCTCGCAGTTCGGCTGCGAACTGATAGACGGCGGCAATATTGGCTGGATGATTGATAGGTTTCCCGGTCTCGGGATCGGTGAGTTGATGTTTTCCACCGTTCGGCAACATCTGATCTGGCGCATCGGTTTCAATCAAAAGCCGTTCTATGGGAACATGTCTGAACGTCTCGCGCTGCTTCCCTTTCCGTTCGTGTGCGTAATAACCTGGCACTGAGAAAAATGCCCCGAGTGCCGCGAAAGATTCGATCATCTCCCTTGGTCCTCCGTAACTGTGCAGCAGAAACCCGCGTGTCGGTCGAGGTCCGGCCTTCAAGAGTTCCAGCATACGTCCCCACGCTTGCAGACAGTGAATACTCGCGGGCAGATTCCGTTCCGCCGCGATGGCGAATTGCGTGGTGAACACTTCCTCCTGCCCCTCGTAGGGCAGGGCAGGTTTCCAACGATCCAGTCCGATCTCGCCGACGGCGGAGGGAACTTTATCAAGAAAGCGCAGTAGGTTTTCTTTCCACTGAGGCGTACGCTCGCGTAGATACCAAGGATGATAACCGAAGCTGGGCAACACTTGTGGATGTTGTCGCGCGAGTTCGGCGACCTGCAACCAATCCTCCTCGCACGCACCATTGACTACCGTGCGGATCAGTCCTTCGCTTTCGCAAAGTTGCAGCAACTCACTCTGGCGCTTCCCAAAGCGATGGTCTTGCAGATGATTGTGCGCGTCGAAAAGCCTGAGCCTCATCGTGTTCATCCAGTATCGGCAGAGCCGAGGCGCAACGCAAGAACCTCGAATGCCATTCTGAATTGATTGACCTGCAATTCATCTCACGCCCACAATGTCTGCATGGGTCACGAAACCATCGCTCCAAATCCATGGATGATTCTGCCGTTCGCAATCTTGCTTGGCACGATTGCGCTCGCGCCGCTGCTCTTCGGCGGTTGGTGGTTGAAGCATTACCCCAAAGTCGCCATTGGACTGGGCGCGATCACGCTGGCTTACTACTGGTATGGTTTTTCAGGGGACAATAGCAAAATTGCTCATGGTCGCGTTTGGGGGACGGCTCATGAATACGTTAGCTTCATCGCTCTGATCGGCTCGCTATACGTCGTGTCCGGTGGCATTCACATCCGAGTGAAGGGTGAGGCGACGCCGATGGTGAACGTCCTATTCCTGCTCGTCGGCGCGTTGCTCGCAAACGTCCTCGGCACTACCGGAGCTTCGATGCTTCTCATCCGTCCGTGGATTCGGATGAACAAATACCGCATCACGGCCCACCACATTGTTTTCTTCATCTTCATCGTGTCCAACGTCGGCGGCTGTCTCACACCCATCGGCGATCCGCCCTTGTTCCTCGGCTATCTCAAGGGCGTGCCGTTCTGGTGGGTGGCTGAACATTGCTGGCCGATGTGGGCGGTGGGGCTGGGGTTTCTCCTCGTGACATTCTTCGTCGTGGATTGTTTCAACTTCAAACTCGCGCCGGAAAACATCCGCAAAAAGGAAACCGAACAGGAGGGGTGGCACTTCGAGGGGTTGCCAAACTTGTTCTTCCTTGCGGTGATTCTCGGCGCGATCTTCATCGACAAGCCTGCATTCCTGCGTGAAGCATTGATGATCCTTGCCGCCGTTGGCTCGTATTACACGACGAAGAAACCAGTGCATGAGGCAAACCATTTTAACTTTCATCCCATCCAAGAGGTCGCGATTTTGTTCATCGGCATTTTCGCCACGATGATTCCGGCCTTGGACTGGCTGGAGTTGAATGCCGCCAAGCTCGGCGAACCCACTCCGGGGTTTTTCTTTTGGGGCAGCGGTATCCTTTCCAGTGCCCTCGATAATGCTCCCACCTATCTCAGCTTTCTCAGCGCGCTCATCGGTGCCACGCACGATTCGGACATCCACCATCTGCTCGCCACAAACGGCATTAGCGTCGTCGCCATCAGTGTCGGTGCAGTGTTCTTCGGTGCTTGCACCTACATTGGAAACGGCCCGAACTTCATGGTCAAGTCTATCGCCGATCAGCAGAAGGTTCATGCGCCATCGTTCTTGGCTTACATCTTCAAGTTCGCATTGCCTGTAATGCTGCCGATGCTGGTCATAGTGTGGTTGATTTTCTTTCGGTAAGTGGGCCTCATGACAAACGCGCGACTGGACAACCGCACCCGCGCAGTCATTATGTCGGGAGGATACTTCTGGTGAAGGTTGCACCATGTTAAAGACGAAGCTCTGGTTGGCTCAGATGAATCTGACGGCGTCTTCTCCTCAAAAAAGATTGGACGCCGTGCGGAAGATTCGCGCCTTGAAAGAACCCGCCGCAGTGGAGGTGCTCACGAAGGCCTTGGAAGATGCCGAACCTGCAGTGCGCGCCGAGATCGTCTCAGCATTGGGGGACATCGAAAGTCCATACGTCATCAAACCGCTGCTCTCTGCATTGCGTGATCACAGCGAGGCCGTGCAAGAATTGGCCGTGCAGGCTTTGCGAAAGGTCGGCGACTCATCCGTTATCGAACCTCTCGTTGGCGTGTTGTTGCGCGGAACGCCTGGCGTTCAATACCACGCCGCACAGGCGTTGCGCGCTCTGAACTGGTTGCCGCGCACGCTGGGTGAACAAATTCCGTTCTATGTCGCGAGTGGCGACTTCAAACGTGTCACCATGTTCGGCTCGGCGGCGGTCAGTGCATTGGGGGCCGTGCTACGCAGTGGCAGTGACGAGCGCCGCGTGTCGGCTGCCAATGCTCTGAGCGAAATGGGTGATGCATCTGTATTGAAGCCACTGATCGGCGCGCTCAAGGATAGCGAAGCCATGGTGCGCTCCGCAGCCGCAAACGGTCTCGCGCGTGTGGGTGATCCTCAATCCTCACCCGCTCTCGTCCCGCTCTTGCGCGACCCGATTCGCAACGTGCGCGTGGCAGCCATCAATGCCCTCGGACAGATAGCAGATCGCAATACACTAAATGCCTTGCTCGGGATGGTGAATGACCGCGAATGGGAAGTGCGCGCAGGGTTGGCCGAGGCGTTGGGCAAGATGGCGGACAAACGCGCGCTGCCTGTTGTGTTAAGCCTGTTAAATGATCGGGATCAAGAAGTCCGGCAGAATGCCGCTGATGCTCTTGGGAAGGTGGGTGACGACAGCGTGCTGGAAAATCTTGTCATGGCGATGGTGGATGAACATATGGGAGTGAGACAAGCAGCGTCGCGCGCAATCATTATGGTGGACCCGTTTTGGGATCGATCACCGCGCGTGGAGGGGATGGTGACGGAATTGCGGGAGGCCATGAAACATCGTGACGCTGGCGTGCAGATGGCCGCATCAAGTTTGTTGAGACGTTTGACCGGCCGCTCAAGTGGCGGTGGAGTCGCCGGACTTGATCCTCGTAAACAAACCGACGCCGTGTTGGACATCTTGACCCGTCTGACGCGCGACACAGACGAAGACATCAGGCTTGCAGCAGTAGAAGCTCTGGTGCGAGCAAGGATACCCGGGGTGATCCCGACATTACAGACCGCCATGAGTGATGCGAGCAAATGGGTTAAGCGCGCTGCGGAAGAAGGCTTGCAAGCGATGACAGGCGGAAGGTGAGCGGAAAAATCCACACCTCTGTTCCTGCCCTGCAGCTCCAATCTGATTACTGCTCGATTCTATAAATACGGCACTCCTGACCATTCACGTTTCGTGTTTGCTTACGCGTCCGACTGAACCACACTTTGTCCCATGTTGAAACTCGGTGTGAACATTGATCATGTGGCGACGCTACGTGAGGCGCGGTATCGCGGGCTTGCGCTCGGTGAGCCGTGTCCGGTGGAAGCGGCACGTATCTGTGAAGCCGCAGGCGCGCACGGCATCACGGCGCATCTGCGCGAGGATCGGCGGCACATGCAAGACCGCGATATCTGGCGATTGCGCGAGGTTGTCAAGACTCGGTTGAACTTTGAGATGGCCAACTCGGTTGAGATCGTCGCCATCGCCCTCAAGTTGAAGCCAGAGATCGTTTGTCTCGTGCCGGAGCGGCGTCAGGAAGTGACGACGGAAGGAGGCCTCGACGTGGTGGGTAGCGAAACCTCGCTGACCGAAACCCGGAAGCGGATGAACGACGCGGGAATCGAAGTGAGCTTGTTCATCGCTCCTGACCTGAGACAAATCGAGGCTTCAGCACGAACAGGCGCGCAGTTTATCGAACTGCACACGGGACAATTTGCAGAACATGTCGCGGACGCAGCAAAAGGTGAGAGTGAATTGCAGCGACTAATTGCTGGCGCTGGGCTGGCGCATTCCCTTGGCTTACAGGTCAACGCGGGGCACGGATTGAACTACGAGAATCTGGCTGCGCTGAATCGTGTGCCGCATCTTGTGGAGTTAAACATTGGCCACAGCATTGTGAGTCGCGCGGTGTTCACGGGGTTGAGCGCCGCGGTGACGGAGATGTTGGGATTGATGAAGAGCTATCGAGGGTAGGGCGACTAATTCTGTGCGCGCCATTGTGAGTCTGTCTAAAACCGGCGCGCAGGAGGCTGACGGGCTTTACGATCCCCGCCAAATAATCCCCCTCGATTTAATCACACCTGAGTGGCGTATGAGTTAATCCCGCTTGCTGCGTTTAGTGGGTTTGGCTAGCGTGCCGCCATTATGGAAAGCAATACACCGCCGATTCCCGGAACGCCTACCCCTTTTCAAATTCCTCCACCTATCATCACCCCCCCGCAGCCCACTCGCCAGCCACGTCGCTGGGGTTGGATCATCATTTCCAGCATCTTGTTTTTGTTTTTGGTCCTGAGCGTGTTGATCAATATCGGCAATGCGTTCAGAGGTATGGGAAACGTCAGTGGTACTCATCATCATGGTGGGCCGCGATTGGATGAGGTAGTGGTGGAAGATCATAAAGGCTCGGACAAGATCGCGGTCGTGCCTATCGAAGGAGTCATCACAAGCCATTCCAGTGATCGCGGTGGTTACAACATGGTGGAGGTGGTGAAGGCGCAGTTGAAGCGCGCGGATGAGGACGAAGATGTAAAGGCGGTGATCTTGCGTGTGGATTCTCCCGGCGGGGAGGTGCTCGCGTCGGACGATATCGCGAATGCGATCAGAAATTTTCAGGAGGATTCCACCAAGCCGGTTATTGTCTCAATGGGCTCGCTCGCAGCGTCGGGCGGTTATTACGTGTCAGCTCCATGCGAATGGATCGTGGCGAACGAACTGACGATCACCGGCAGCATCGGCGTGATCATGCATGGCTATAATTATCGTGGGCTGATGGACAAGATTGGTTTGCGTCCAGATGTCTACAAGAGCGGAAAGTTCAAGGACATGCTCAGTGGAGATCGGTTGCAGGCGGAAATCCCCCAGGAAGAACGTGCGATGGTGCAGAAGTTGATTGATGAAACCTACAGCAAGTTCAAGGATGTCGTGGGTGAAGGTCGCAAGGCAGCCCATGACATCAATAAGGATGGCCGCGCGCTCGTGAGTGATTGGGCGAGCTACGCGGATGGTCGTGTGTTTTCTGGCAAAGAGGCGAAGGAGCTTGGCTTCGTGGATGAACTCGGTGGATTCGATGTGGCGGTGAGTCGCGCGGAGAAGATCGCGAAGATCAAAGGTAGTGCGAGCATCATCGAATATCGGCAGCGAGTCGATTTTGCGGATTTGTTCGGGATCCTCGGCAAGAGTGAAGCCCCTGTGGTGAAGGTGGACATCGGCATGGATGCACCGAAGCTCGAGGGGGGGCGCATGTATTTTATCACGTCCACCTTTTTGCGTTAAACTATGAAGGGCGTCACCGTCATCACGCATCCTTTGGTGCAGCACAACCTCACGCGCTTGCGCGACGAGCAAACCCAGCCGCAGGAGTTTCGTCGCGTGTTGAGCGAGGTGGCGGCACTCATGATCTATGAGGCCACGCGGACGTTCGCGACGGAAAAAGTTTCCGTGCGCACGCCGCTGGCGAAGACGACAGGAAAACGACTGAGCCGCGAGGTGGTTCTTGTGCCGGTGTTGCGTGCCGGCCTCGGCATGTTGGATTCCATCCTGCAATTGATCCCAAAAGCGCGCGTGGGCTTCATCGGACTGAAACGTCAGGAGGAAACTCTCGAAGCGCAGTTCTATCATAAAAGTCTGCCGAAGGATTTGCGGAAGCGCGAAGTCCTCCTGATTGATCCAATGCTGGCGACGGGTGGCAGCACGGTGGCGGCAATGCGTCTGTTGGAAGAGCTCGGGGCGCATGATGTGAGGCTCGTGAACCTCGTTGCATCCCCCGAAGGCATCCGTCATGTGCGGAAGCATTGCCCGACGATTCAGATTTTCACGGCAGCGATTGATGCGAAGTTGAACGAGCGAGGATTCATCGTTCCCGGTTTAGGTGACGCAGGTGACCGGCTGTTCGGTGTTTGAATTCAGAAGTTTAATCCCTCAAACGAAAAGGCCATGAGCAAATCCGAAAATCTATTGATGCTGGCTGACAGCGAGCATGACGCGAACATGCTTTACGCCGTCGGTATGTTTGTGCCGGATCCATTTATCTATCTGCGATTGGGCGGGCGACACTTCATCGTGTTGAGCGATTTGGAGATCGACCGCGCGCCGCGTTCCGCGCCGCATTGCCGCGCCTTGGCGTTGAGCAAGTATCAAGAGAGTTTGCGTAAGCAAGGCGTGGAATCGCCAGGCCACGCACAAGTCATCGCCGCGATCTTGCGCGCGAAGAAAATTCGTAGCGTCGTCGTGCCGCCGAACTTTCCGTTAGGTGTGGCGCGCGAGTTGGAGAAACTGGGTGTGAACCTGGCGACGACTAAGGGAAATTTCTTTCCGGAACGCGACATCAAGGACGCATCCGAAGTGAAAAAAATCAGCGCGGCGTTGATGATGGCAGAGGTCGGAATGGCGGAAGCGATTCAGGCGTTGCGCGCGTCCAAGATCGCACGTGATGGCTGTCTGATGTATCATAACCTCCCGCTTACATCAGAGAAACTTCGCTCGGTGATTGATTGCGCCATCCTGCAAGCGAGCGGACTTCCGGCGAACACGATCGTGGCTGGCGGCATCCAAGGTTGCGATCCCCACGAACGCGGGTTCGGCCCGTTGCGCGCGAATGAGCCTATTATTATTGATATCTTTCCGCGCTCGTCCAAGACAGGCTACTTTGGCGACATCACCCGCACGGTGGTGCGTGGTAAGGCGAGTGAAGGCGTGCGGCGACTTTACGAGACGGTGTTCAAAGGGCAGGGGATCGGTTTCAAGAAGATCCGTGCTGGGGTTGCCACGAGCGAGGTGCATCGCGCCATAACTGAATTTTTCGATCAGCAAGGTTACAAGACAGGGCGACACACTGGACGGATGGAAGGATTTTTTCACGGCACCGGTCATGGCCTTGGCTTGGACGTCCACGAGTCTCCGCGCATGGGACAATTTTCGTCGGGTAAACTAGTCACGGGACAGGTGGTGACAGTAGAACCAGGACTTTACTATCCTGGACTTGGTGGCGTGAGGTTGGAAGACGTGGTGGTCGTGAATCAGAACGGCAATCGCAACCTCACCCGATTTGAGAAGCAACTGGAGATTTGAATCCGCATTTTCCTTGTCGCAAGCAAATCTGTCTTTACAGTTTCAATTCTCATGCCGTCCAAGACTAAAAAAAGCGTCGCACCTAAAGTGACTTCAAAGGCAAAGGTCGCCACGGCGTCGATCGCGACGCCTGCCACAAAATCGCTACAGACTGACTTTCTCAGAAAGAAACCGTCCGAGTCGGAAACCGAATTCGTGAGCCGCACAAATAAAGATTATGACACCGCAATCCTGCGAAAGACAGCAGGCGGCGGGGATCCTGAGTTGTTCAAGCGGCATTTGGTTGAGGCGTCACAAATTGTCATTGATACGGGATTTTATAAGAAGGCTCAGAACCCGGCGCACGAGCAGGAGACAGGACGCGGTTCTTACGACGGCGACACGGCCATCAAGCTTTATCTACGCGAAGTTGGTTCTGTGAAGCTGCTTACGCCTGCCGAAGAGATCGCGTTGGCGGCTCGCATCAAGAAGGGCGACAAAAAGGCGCGGGAACACATGATCAAGGCGAACCTTCGTCTCGTGGTGAAGATCGCGCGTGATTACGAAGGCATCGGATTGCCACTGCTCGATCTTATCAGTGAAGGCAACATCGGTTTGATGAAAGCGGTCGAGCGCTTTGATCCGGCCAAGGGTGGCAAACTTTCGACCTACGGTTCATGGTGGATCAAACAATCCATCAAGCGCGCTCTGGCTAATCAATCAAAGACCATCCGCTTGCCAGTGCACCTCGTGGATAAGATATCTAAGATGCGTCGCACGGCGTTGAAGTTGCAGGAGGAGTTCGGGCGTGAACCCACCGATGAAGAATTGGCGGAAGAACTTCAGACCACGTCGGCGCGTGTCGCACAGATGCGGATGGCTTCTGTCCGTCCGACGTCCCTCGATGCACCCATCGGCGATGACGATTCCAACACTTATTCTGAGATCGTTCAGGACGAGAACGCGGTTGATCCTTACGAAAATCTTGAGGACAAAACCGTCAACGGCATGTTGGAAGACATGGTGACGCAACTCAATCCGCGTGAAGCCACTATTTTGCGATTCCGCTTCGGGCTGGATGGTGGCAACGAGAGGACGTTGGAGGAAGTGGGAGAAAAATTTGGCGTAACTCGCGAGCGTGTCCGGCAGATACAAAACATCGCATTGCGTAAGATGCGGAAGATGATCGAGAAATTCGAGCGCGCACAGCGTTGAGTTTCCCGATTTTACAAAGATCTAACAATCAATTCAATGCAAACCACCGTAGCCGACTTAGAACGCGCCATCCGCAACGTGCCAGATTTTCCCAAGCCAGGCATCCAGTTCAAAGACATCACGCCCGTCCTAGCGGATGCGAAGCTGTTCTCCGTAGCCATCGACCTGCTCACGGAACGATTCAAGCCAGGCAGCGTGGACGCTGTGGTAGGGATTGACGCGCGTGGATTCATTTTCGCTGCTGCGGCTGCCGTGAAGCTTCAGGCAGGATTCATTCCTGTCCGCAAGAAAGGCAAGCTGCCGTATGACACCTTCGAGCAGGATTACGCCCTCGAGTATGGTCACGCCACCGTAGCAATTCACACCGATGCGCTCAAACCTGGTAGTCGTGTGTTGCTCGTAGATGATCTGCTGGCAACAGGCGGAACTTCTGCGGCAGCCGTCGCGCTGGTGCAAAAACTTGGCGGCGTCATCCTTGAAGCGGGATTCCTCATTGAGCTTAAGTTCCTCAATGGCCGCGAAAAGTTGGTGGGCATCCCGGTGCGTTCCTTGGTGGCTTACTGACTCTGCCCGTCTCACTGTTTTTTTGACGGATTCAAGTGGCTAATCCAACGGTCTTGGGGAGTAACGGGCTGTAAATTCTGTGAGGCTTGCGGTTTGATGGCCAAACGGAAACTCCAAGCCGATGAAACAGAGCAAGCGACAGACCGGAGCAGAACGTTACTGTATCGAAAGCCTGAGGCGGCGGTTATGGTCTCAAGAATTCATCTCTGGACTATGTCCGGTGCATTCTTCCAGCGCGGGATGGGAACTCAATCGGATGCATCAAAGATCAGGTGAAGAGGGATAAGCGTCCTGCTGTGGTGGCGGAAGGATCATGAATCCGAGGTTGGAAATGGCCGGCGTCAACGCCAACCCCGAAAGCGCCAGGCTGGTGACGAGGGTGGATCGCAAGAGTCGTTACACTCTGATCAGCTACGTGGATAGTAGAGAATCCGCCGCCGTCACCCAAGGAATGATCCACTCCCTGATTCCCTCCTAGGACAATAAGGTGGAGACGAGAGCCTTCTACAACGGCAAAGAGCTCGTCCGCCGTGCACACTTAACTCAACCACTTGAAACCCAATCCAGTTTCGCCCATTCCTACCATTCTTGGGAACGCGACTTGAACCAAAACAACGACGGATTGATCCGCCAATACTTTCCCAAAGGCAGCGACTGTTCCAAACTCACTTCCAGAGAAGTCCCATGCGTCGAGCGGGCGCGATTTTATTGAGATCTACGGGTTCTATACCTCCCAAACCAAACGGCTGCAATCATCCGCACTTCAATAGCGCAGAGTTGTTGTCGGATTTGCTTCTCGCCTCAAAGTTCGAGGGAGCCAAAGCCGATGACTACACGCCGCAGTTTGCTGCGTTCCTCGAAGCGTTCGCGCGCGTCATCGCGCTGCCGGAATTGCCGCACTACTTTTTCATTGATGGCGGCGCGCTCGCGCTCGAGAACGCTCTCAAGGCCGCGATGGATTGAAAGGGGCGGAAGAACATCGCCGCCGGTCATGGTGAACGCGGCACCGAAATCATCCATTTCAATCATGCGCTCCACGGTCGCTCTGGCGACACAATGAGCCTGACGAATACCCACCCAAGCAAGGTTCTGCACTACGCCAAATTCACGTGGCCTCGCATCAGCACGCCGATGTTGAACTTCGCGCTGCCGGAGAAGGAACGCCTCGCCGATGTCATCGCGAAGGAAAAGAGTGCCGAGAACGAAATCTGCGAGGTGCTTGCTGCCAAGGCGGTAGATATCGCCGCGATCATCATCGAGCCGATCCAAGGTGAGGGCGGTGACAATCATTTCCGCCCTGAGTTTCTGCGGCTGCTGCGCAAGATCGCGGACGAGAATGACGTTCTGCTGATCTTTGACGAAGTTCAATCCAGCATGGGCATCACCGGCAAACGCTGGGCGTGCGAACATCACGGTGTCGTCCCCGACCTGCTAACATTCGGCAAGAAATCGCAAGTGTGCGGTGTCATGGCCGGACCACGACTCGATGAGGTGAAGGACAATTGCTTCCGTCTGCCGAGTCGCATCAGTTCAACGTTCGGCGGCAATTTCACAGGCTACGTGCGCTCTACGTATTACCTCCGCATCTATGAAGAGGAGAATCTTATTGAGAACGCGCGCATCAAGGGAGACGCTTTCCTCAACGGCCTGCACGCGCTGGCGCTGAGACAGCCTATCGTCACCGCGTCTCGCGATCGTGGCTTGATGCTGGCGTTTGATTTGCCCGACGACGCCCTGCGTGACGCGCTCTGGCCAGGTTGTTATGAGCTTGATTTGCTTGTGATCCGCTCCGGCGAACAATCCATCCGCCCGCGTCCTGTGCTTGATGTGAAGGATGAAATCATTGAACAATCTCTCAAGATCATGAGTGACGAGTGCGCGAAGTGGGGTAAATGATTTCTCGGCAACGAATCGTTATGGCGAAAATTGTGTCAAAGGTAACAGTAAACAATAATTCCAAGTCTGCAGCGCTTAAAGCGCTCGGCATCACTAAAGTGAACTCCGGCGTGTTCGATGGTGATTGGCGGAGTTCAGGAGAGTTGCTGCAAAGTTATTCGCCAATTGATGGACTGCTTCTTGGCGTGGTCCGCACCGCCACGGCGGATGACTACGAACGCGCCATGCAACGCGCTTCCGCTGCGTTCGAGAAATGGAAAACGGTTCCTGCTCCCAAGCGCGGCGAGGTGATCCGTCAGCTCGGCGAGGCGCTTCGGGCTGCAAAGCAGGACTTGGGGATGCTGGTAACGCTCGAAGCAGGCAAGATCATTGCCGAAGGGCAGGGCGAGGTGCAGGAGATGATAGACATCTGCGACTTCGCGACCGGTCTTTCGCGCCAGCTGTATGGGCTGACCATCGCAAGTGAGCGTCCCAATCACCGCATGATGGAACAATGGCATCCGCTCGGAGTCGTTGGTGTGATCTCCGCGTTCAACTTTCCCGTCGCAGTCTGGGCTTGGAACTCCGCGCTGGCTGCGGTCTGCGGTGATGCGTGTGTTTGGAAACCCTCCAGCCTCACTCCGCTATGCGCCATTGCGACGACGAAAATCGCGGAGCGGGTTTGCCGTGCGAACGGGGTTGATCCCGCCATTTTCACGCTCGTCATTGGGGACAACGTCACGGTTGGCGAACGCTTGCTGGCCGACAAACGCGCCCCGCTGATTTCTGCCACGGGTTCGTGTCGCATGGGAGCGCGCGTCGCAGAAGTTGTCGGCAAACGCTTCGGCAAAACCATTCTCGAACTTGGCGGCAACAACGCCACCGTCGTTGCGCCCAGCGCAAATCTCGATCTTGCATCGCGTGCGATTCTGTTCGGTGCAGTCGGCACAGCGGGGCAGCGTTGCACCACCACGCGGCGCGTCATCGTTCACGAAACTGTCCGTGACATGCTCGTCAAACGCCTCGTCGCTGCTTACGAGCAAATCGCCATCGGCAATCCTGCTCAACTCGGAACGCTTTGCGGGCCGTTGATCAATGAGAAGGCCGTCGCAGAGATGCAGGCCGCGCTGAAGCGAGTGAAAGCTGAGGGTGGTAAGATTCTGTACGGCGGCGAGCCACTTTTAGGAGACAAGTTCCCCGGCGGTTGTTACGTGCGCCCCTGCATCGTCGCTGCGCGGCACGATATGAATATTGTCCACGACGAAACCTTCGCGCCGATTCTCTACATCATCAGCTATCGCGAGCTCGGCGATGCCATCGCTTATAACAACGAAGTTCCGCAGGGCCTTAGCTCCGCGATCTTCACGAACGACGTTCGCGAGGCGGAGTTGTTCGTCTCGGTGCGCGGCAGTGATTGCGGCATCGCCAACGTGAACATTGGCACGAGCGGCGCTGAGATCGGGGCCGCGTTCGGCGGCGAAAAGGAAACCGGCGGCGGTCGAGAGAGCGGCAGCGATTCGTGGAAGGCTTACATGCGCCGCCAAACCGCGACGATCAATTACGGGACGGACCTTCCGCTAGCGCAGGGAGTCCAGTTCAGCAGTTGATCTTTTGAATTTTTATGAGCAGCGAGTTTGCAAACAAGACTGAGATGCAGAATCTCCTGTTTGCGGAATTTTCCAGAATTTTCGGCCAGGAAGTGCTGCTGTATGACAAATCCCTGCTGTTCAAGAA
>WBXK01000070.1 GCA_008933055.1 Verrucomicrobiota bacterium
CGAGAGAACGACATCCTCTTTGAGGCTGATGTCTGGCGTGGACAGAAGACGGGGTTCTTCCTCGATCAACGCGAGAACCGACGGATCGTGGAATCATTGTCGCTCGGGCGAGACGTATTGAACGCCTTCAGTTTTTCCGGAGGCTTCTCGCTTTATGCTGCGCGCGGCGGTGCAAAATCTGTGACCGATCTAGACATCAGCACGCACGCCTTGGCCTCAGCAAAACGCAACTTCGCACTCAACTCAGGCGAAGCGGCAATCGCAAATTGTCGTCATGAGCCGATTCAGGCGGATGTCTTCGAGTGGCTCGCGGGAAATACGGGGCGGAAATTTGATCTTATCGTGTTGGATCCTCCATCACTAGCGAAGCGCGAAGCGGAACGTGCGAGAGCGATCCGCGCCTACGGCAATCTGGTCGAGTCCGGCATCGCGCATCTTTCGATAGGCGGAATCCTCGTGGCGTGTTCATGTTCCGCGCATGTGAGCGCGGAGGAGTTTTTTGGCGCGGTTCGGCAGGCGACGGCGCGATCTGGAGGGCGATTCACGGAATTGCAGACGACGCACCACGCGCCAGACCATCACGTGAGCTTCAAGGAGGCAAATTACTTGAAGGGAATTTATCTGAAGAAGTTAACGAGCTGACACGAATTTCATGGATTGAATCGGTGCTAACCATTGAAACCCACGTCAAAACTGTTTTAGCTTCTTAATTCTTGGTGTTCAACCGCAGCCGTTTTGGTTTAATCCGCTCATGGAACTGATCATTCAACGTGACAAAGAAGCAGCGGCATTGCTGGCGGCTCGCATTGTCGCAAACGAGCTACGTGCAAATCCGCATGCCGTTCTAGGCCTCGCAACTGGCAACACAATGGAGGCGGTGTATCGCCACCTCGTCAGGATGCATCGCGAACAGAACCTGGATTTCTCAAAGTGCAACACATTCAATCTCGATGAATATGTCGGCCTCGCGGCGACAGACCCAAATTCTTACCGTTACTTCATGAACAAGCATCTGTTCATGCATGTGAACATCAAATTGGAGAACACTCACTTGCCGGACGGACGCGCGGCCGATCTCGGCGCAGAGTGCCGCAACTACGAAGCCTTGATCGCGAGGACAGGAGGCATTGACCTACAACTGCTGGGCATCGGCAGGTCAGGACACATCGGATTCAACGAACCGCTCTCCGCTCTCCGTTCCCGGACGCGGGAAAAAGCACTCACCCCGACGACCATTAAACAAAACGCGCCGCTCTTCGGCGGGGAAGACAAAATGCCGCGCCGCGCAATCACGATGGGTGTCGGCACGATCCTCGACGCGAGACGCTGCCTATTGCTCGCCACGGGTGAGGAAAAGGCGGGCATCATCGCTCAAGCGGTCGAAGGGCCTATTACGAGCATGGTCACTGCGAGCGCGCTGCAATTACATCAACGCGCCACGGTGATCGTGGATGAAGCGTCTGCAACCCAACTCAAAGAGCGCGAGTATTACCGTTGGATTTTTGCCAACGAGCCGGAGTGGGTGGAATATCGGTGAACTAAGAGGGTGGGGCATTGAACAGGGAGCATCTGACTTAAAACGCCACGCCCAGACGATCCAGCGCATAAGTCATTTCACCCGGATCAAATATTTTGTGGTTCTTCACATGACCATCCGCGAAGAGAACATTCACTGAACCTTGATGCGCCGGCGACGTGAATGCGAACAGCGTGTCCTGCGAATAATTGTCAGGGTCGGCATCCAGCGGGTCGAACGGCCAATTGGAGTCGCCTGATAGGATATACTGACTCGTGGGCGTGATAGCGGTGAGCTTCAGAGAGCCGGGCGCACTCGTGGTCACAAAAACAGCCCGATTGCCTAGGAAATAAGTAAAAGGGGATTGTTCGTAATGCTGGCTCATCGAGGGACAGCGCAGGATGTTTGTAGTCTGATAATAATCCAAAAGCGGACGGGACCACGGCGCAGGATTCACATTTGTCCACATCACGCTGCCGTGCGAGGCGGGGAGAAGATTGTTGGCATCGTCACCGTACATCTGCATCGCAACTCCCAGTTGGCGGAGTTGATTGGCGCATTGTGTGGTGAGTGCGCGGGCTTTGGCCTTGCCCAACGCGGGCAACAACATGCTCGCCAAAATCGCGATGATGGCGATGACCACCAACAACTCGATTAGGGTGAAGCCTGATTTATTAAGTCTGACTGTCATTAAACCACAACATTTGACGATCATTTGGCGCAACTATTCAAATTGTGTAAGGCAGAAAAAAATGTTCAAAACTGCGGCTTCCGTGGATAATTTCCCCCGTGAAACTGTTCTACACTGGCCCTGTCATCAACACGGAGATGCTCGTAGCGATGTTGGAGAAACATAGCATCGTTGCCACGCAAGTATTTGTGGACACAGACGCGCCGGATGATGGCGACTTGAACCGTCTGGCGAAAGTCCTCGTGGCGGAGGAAGATTATCCTCGCGCCCACCATTTGTTTTACACGGAACGCGAAGACGAACTTTGATCAACCGCCGAGCGTCGTCGGATCGGTCACATCGCCTTTGTTGAATTCCACGTAATGCTCAGTGAGATCAGCGGCGTACATCACCGCACTTGCTTTACCGAGATTAAGATTGATGTGAAGTTCAAACTCCTTCGGCGACGCAGCAAGACATAGCTCCTTGTAAGTAGCCTTCGTCGGCTGGCCGCGCTTCAAGCTCCAGAGAACTTTTTTGGAATTTGTCGCCGCGTATCCAATATCAACTTTTTCTTCGACAACGGTCGCCGTGCTGTAACCGATGGCGTCGATGAGTCGCCCCCAATTAGGGTCGCCTCCGTGCCAGCTTGTTTTCACGAGCGCGCTGTTGGCCACGGCGCGAGCGGCTGCATCCGCGTCTTGAATCGTCTTGGCGCCGTTCACCCGCACGGTCACTACGCGATGCACGCCTTCACCATCCCGCACGATCATCTTCGCCAGCTCGAGGCAGACATGATTGAGGGCGGCTTGAAAGCTTTCGACTTCTGACTTCTGGCTTTTGACCTCGGCATTTCCTGCTAGCCCATTCGCCAGCACCAGCACCGTATCGTTCGTGCTCATGTCACCATCCACAGTGATGCGATTGAAGCTTTGCGCCACTGCCTCCTGCAAGGCCGCCTGCAAAACCCTCGCGCTGATAACCGCATCCGTCGTGATGAAACACAGCATTGTGGCGTGCAATCCGCCATGCGGCAAAGCCGCGGGGCGCACGCCCGTCGCCGACATTCCCGGCTGGATCATCCCGGCACCTTTGCAGATACCGCCGATGCGAACCTTTTTCCCTCCGAGCAAGAATTCCACCCCGATCTGCTTGGGTTTCGTGTCGCTCGTCATGATGGCTTCAGCGGCTTCCTCGGCTTGCTTAGGGGCGTTGCCGAGGATTTGCAACGCGTGAAGAATCCCAGACTTCACGTTCGCCATCGGCATCGTGACGCCGATGCGACCTGTGCTGCCGACGAGAACTTGACTCTCCGGCAAGCGCAGTTCGTCCGCCAATACCAATGTCATCTCGCGCGCGTCCTTTATGCCTTGCTTGCCGGTGCAGGCATTGGCGTTGCCGGAGTTCACAACGATGGCCTGCGCTCTGCCCTTCTTGACGCGCTCGACACAAAGCTTCACTGGCGCGGCGCAAACCTGATTCGTCGTGAACATCCCTGCGACAGTCGCGGGGACTTCGGACACAATGAGCGCGAGGTCACGCTTCTTGCCCTTCTGAGAACCCTTGCCAGTGCCGAGACGCTTAATGTCGCAGAACACACCGCTGGCGAGGAATCCTTGTGGCGCGACGATTGAACCTTCAACAATTTTTAGTTTTTGCTTCATGCGAAAAATCAGAGATGAGATTGCCACCCCGAGCCCACGCTGCAATCCAAATTCTCGACCAAATGCGGAAGAATGCGAGAGCACTGCCATATATAAATTTGCCTGAGAAAGAATGTCTGCTGGCGAAGTTTATCCGATCACGGTTTTATTGAGCTGCCATGTTCGGCTTTTATTGGCGGCGCACTCGTCGCATCCAACTCAGGCAAGCAGTCTTTCAAATCCAGCTTGCCAGGGCTTTCCGAACTCATCCGATTCATCAATGGAGTGCGATGTTGCTCAGGTCAACGGTCACTTCGTGCGTCGCAGTGCTGAGATGTGGTAAATCAATCGTTTGATCGCTCAAGCCTGTTCCCACGGATGGGCCGCTCACGCTTCCGCCGCAGCATTACACTAGTAAGGTCGTAAACAGGTGAGTAACAACCACCTTAATGGAGACACTTCAAGCCGGGCTACTGCTGCCGCTAATGAGAGTTGATGACCCCGTTTTAGCGTCCACATTTCGGTTGCATTTAGGACTAGAATTACCACTTTGCGGGCGGCTACGCTTTACCTCGTGAACGTGAAACAAATTTCAGCCGCTTATCGACTCGCCCGCGAACGCTACGCCGCCCTTGGGGCCAATACCGATACTGTCCTCAAGCAACTCGCCAAAGTCCCCGTTTCGCTCCATTGCTGGCAGGGCGATGACGTGGGCGGTTTTGAGAATTTTGGCGGGGCACTGACCGGCGGTATCGTGTCCACAGGGAATTATCCAGGTAAAGCGCGCACGCCAGATGAGCTTCGTGGTGATCTGGATCAAGCGCTAGCGCTGATTCCTGGCAAACATCGTCTTAACCTCCACGCGTTCTACGGCGAGTTTGGTGGCAAGAGAGTGGATCGCAATGAAATCCAGCCAAAACATTTCAACAGCTGGATTGATTGGGCCAAGTCCCAGCGCATCGGACTCGACTTCAACCCGACCTGCTTCTCGCATCCCAAGTCCGCGAGTGGATTCACGCTCTCGCATCCGGACAAGGGCATCCGCCAGTTTTGGATAGAGCATTGCCAAGCCAGCCGTGAAATCGGGGCGGCAATGGGCAAAGCCCTGGGTTCGCCCGCGGTCACCAACGTCTGGATTCCCGACGGCATGAAAGATACGCCCGCCGATCGTCGCGGCCCGCGTGAGCGGCTGGAACAATCCCTCGACGCCATCTTCAAAAAGAAACTTAATCCAAAGCACAACCTTGACGCGGTCGAAGGTAAACTCTTCGGCATCGGCGCGGAAAGTTACACCGTGGGCATGCACGAGTTCTATTTGGGATACGCTGTGAAGAATCAGACGCTGGTCTGCCTCGACGCCGGCCATTATCACCCGACCGAGAACATGGCGGACAAAGTTTCCTCCGTGCTCTGCTTCGTGCCGGAGATTCTCCTGCACGTCAGTCGCGGAGTGCACTGGGACAGCGACCACGTGGTCACGCTCAACGATGAGTTGCACGCTGTTGCGCAGGAGCTCGTGCGCGGAAATTATCTCGCGCGCACGCACATCGGCTTGGACTTCTTCGATGCGAGCATCAACCGCATCGCAGCGTGGACTATCGGCACCCGCAACATGATCCGCGCACTCTGCATCGCGATGCTCGAGCCTTACACGACCTACAAGAAGCTTGAACGCGACGGCGATTTCACCTCACGGCTCGCACTGATGGAAGAAGCTAAAACCCTTCCGTTCGGAGCGGTCTGGGATTATTACTGCCTCAATCAAGGCGTCCCCGTCGGTGCGGACTGGATTGATGAAGTAAAAGTCTACGAGAAGAATGTTTTGAGCAAACGGAATTAATTTTATGGCTGAAAAAGTATATCTAGCAGTGGACCTCGGCGCGGAAAGTGGTCGCGTCATGGCAGGCATTTGGAATGGGAACAAGCTTCGCCTAGAAGAAATCAACCGCTTCCCCAACGGCGGCGTATATCTCGGACAAACATTTCGCTGGGACGTGATTCGGCTGTGGGCGGAGATCCAGAACGGCCTCGCACTCGCCAACAAGAAGTTTGGAAAAAAAATCGTTTCAGTAGGCGCAGATACTTGGGGCGTGGACTTTGTTTTACTCAACAAGCAGGATGAAATTCTCGGCCAACCTTATCACTATCGCGACGCACGCACGCGCGGCGCGTTGGAGCGCACGTTTAAAAAAGTGCCGCGCTCGGAAATATTTGCTCAAACCGGATCGCAGTTCATGGAGTTGAACTCGCTGTATCAACTGCTCGCGTGGAAGGATCAATCACCTGCGATCCTGGATGCCGCGGACACGCTCTTGTTCATGCCAGATTTCTTCCATTGGGCCATGTGCGGTGCCAAGAAAGTCGAATTCACGAACGCCTCCACATCGCAGTTCGTTCACCCAATCAAGCGCGATTGGTCGCTGCCGCTTCTCAAGAAGTTGGGACTGCCGACGCACTTTTTGCCAGAGATAATTACGCCTGGAACAACCCTCGGAAAGATCCGCAAATCGCTCGCAAGCCGCATTGGGTTAGTAGATGTAACAGTTGTGGCGCCGCCGACTCACGACACCGCATCAGCCGTCGCGGGCGTGCCGACGGCCAACACGGGCAAAGCGAATTGGGCTTACATCAGTTCTGGCACGTGGTCGCTCATGGGTGTAGAAGTGCAAAAGGCTTCGCTGTCTCAGCGCGCATTGGAGTTGAACATGACCAACGAGGGCGGAATTGACGGCACGTATCGCCTGCTAAAAAATATCATGGGACTCTGGCTTGTGCAGCAGTGCAAACGATCCTTCGATGCCAGAGGCAAGAATTACGACTATAGTCAACTCGCGGCAATGGCGGCCAAAGCGAAGCCCCTCCGCTCCATAGTGAATTTGAACGATCCGCGCTTCCTCAATCCCCCAGATATGCCGAAAGCGATCCAGGAATTCTGCCGCGAAACGAAGCAGCCGATACCGAAAACAGAGGCTGAGCTCGTTCGTTGCGCCTACGAAAGCCTTGCGCTGAAATATCGTGAGGTACTTGGCTCTCTGGAAGAACTCACTGGTGAACAGATCGAAGTCATCCATATCGTCGGCGGTGGCTCGCAAAGCCAATTGTTGAATCAATTTACGGCGGACGCGTGCCAGCGCCCGGTCGTAACGGGTCCCGTTGAAGCTACTGCGATGGGCAATTTGCTCACGCAAATCCGAGCTGACAAAGAGTTGGGGTCGCTCGCAGAAATGCGTGAAGTGGTCCGCAAGTCCAGCATTGTGCAGCGCTACGAGCCTGCCGCATGGAATGACGCGGCAGATCGGTTCGCTGAGCTGCGGAAGAAGTGAAATGATCTGTGCCAAATCAGCGCAGACAAGCCTTGCTTCATTGAGGTATCGAATTAAGATTTGCGCTAGGTTGGCACGTCGAGACAACCGCAAAAATAATGATTCGCTCACTCGCATTCACTACGCAAGGCCGACTTCACACGCGCGACATCGAGATGTTTTTGATGCCGACGCTGTTGAGCGACACGAATCTCTTCCTGTGGATTGATCTGGAGAATCCAACGGACGAGGAAAAGAAATTCGTACTGGAGACACTGTTTCACTTCCACCCACTCTCTATTGAAGATTGTGTTCGGATCAGCCCTTCGCCCAAGGTTGAGGAGTTCACGGCAAAGGAGGACGAGAAGTTTGCGCCGTATCTATTCATGGTGATTCATGCGGTGGATTACAGCCGAAAAGACGGCGTTTTCGGCACCAGTGAACTAAATTTCTTTCTCGGAAAAAACTTTCTCGTGACCTACCACGACGGGCCACTTCGCAGCGTAACACAAACTGAAGAGCGGGCGGTCAATGCAACTATGCACATCGCCCGCGCTCCAGACCGAGTCGCACACACATTGCTGGACGCCATTGTGGACAACTACAAGCCTGCCTTAGAGGAGCTCTCCATGGAGATCGCCGAGCTGGAACAACAGGCATTGCAAAGCCCCTCCAAAGAGACCCTGAACAAGATCATCCAAGTTAAAAAAGAGGTGATGCACTTGCGGCAAATCATCAGTCCACAACGCGAAGTTCTGGCTCGGTTCGCCCGTGGCGAGTTCAAACTCATACGCCCGCATCTTGTTCCCTACTATCGCAATGTCTACGACGGCCTGTTTCAGATCTCAGAACTCGCTCAAGGCTATACCGATTCGCTTACAGGCATACTTCAAGTGTATCTGAGCATGTCGTCCAATCGCACGGGCGAGGTCGTGAAAGCGCTGACTTTGATCACCATTCTTTCCACACCGGCAACGATTGTTGCGAGTTGGTATGGAATGAACTTCCAGAAGGACATGCACGAGATCAACTGGGAGCATGGTTACGCCTTTGCGTTTGGGATCACGGCACTCACTACGCTGGTGACATATTGGTTTCTAAAGCGCAGAAACTGGTTTTAAGTCCTCATGGCGGCCGCAAAATCCAATTTCCTCGACAAGGTGCTTGGCCGCATCGGACGGCTGGGCGCCGAAGGCTTGCAAACCGTAGTTCAGCGTCTCGCACGCGAACGTGCTTTGTTGGAAACCCTCTTCAAAATCATCGAGGACGGCGTACTGGTAGTGGATGAAGGGGGACGGGTTGTCTATTTCAATCAGGCGGTCACCAAACTGATCGGCCTGCAATCCAATGCGGAAGGTCAGCACATCAACGACATTTTGCCGGAAGTGGATTGGAAGAAGATCTCACGCTTTGACAAGGACGGTGGCCAGCACGTCGCGAGGCACGAGTTCGAGGTTGAGTATCCGAGGCCTCGTTTTTTGCGACTGTATGCGGCGCCTTTGGATGGTGAGCAAGTCGGCAGTTCAGGTGTAGCGTTAATTTTGCATGACGCAACCGAGGCGCGACAGAAGACGTTTGAAGCCGTCGAGAGCGAGCGTGTGCAGGCGTTGACGTTGCTGGCAGCGAGCGTGGCGCACGAGATCGGGAATCCGCTCAATGCGCTGCATATCCATCTGCAATTGATGGAGCGCGAAGTGAAGAAACTCAAAGCTGTACCATCCCGTGCGGGATTGGGATCGCGAAATCGCACGCAAGTTTTGTCCAGCAACTCAGACACGGGTGAGGTCGCAGCCAAGCTGGAGCAATATCTTTCCGTGGCCAAAGGCGAGATCAACCGGCTCGATTATATCGTGACGCAGTTTTTGCAAGCGATCCGCCCCTCGCCGTTGCAACTCAAGGCCGTTTCGTTGAACGAAGTCGTGGAGCGCACGCTCGAGCTGTTACGCCCGGAGTTGGATAATCGCGGAATCACGATCAAGGCAAAGCTTGCAAGGCAGTTGCCGCAGACCCCAATCGATCCGACACAGACTCAACAGGCATTGTTGAATCTAATGAAGAACGCGATGCAGGCGATGACCAGGGGCGGCACGCTTACATTGCAGACTGGCGAGAACAATGAGGCCGCGTGGGTCAGCGTGGGCGACACGGGCGGCGGTATTCCGCAGGAGCAAATCAACCGAATCTTTGAGCCGTTTTATACTACGAAGAAACAGGGAACAGGACTTGGATTGATGATCGTGCAGCGCATTGTGCGCGCCCACAATGGCGGCATCGAACTGGACAGCCACGTGGGGCGAGGCACGACCTTTCGAGTCTGGTTTCCGTTGAAGGACAAGAAGCCGCGACTCTTGGAAGCGCCGATTTCAAAATGAAACCGACCTTGTTGATAGTTGACGACGAAAAGCCGACGCGTGAGGGATTGCGCGCCGCACTCGAGGAGCGTTTCGACGTGTATGTAGCCGAGGATGCGAAGAGTGCGATGGACTTGTTGGAAGGCGAAAGTTTCGATGTGATGCTCACTGACTTCAAGATGCCGAACGAGGACGGAATGAAATTAATCGGTCGCGCAAAGTCACTTTCCAAGCCACCTATCTGCATCCTTATGACGGCCTATGGTTCGGAAGAACTCGCCGTGAATGCGATGAAGCAAGGCGCGGATGATTACATCGCAAAGGGTCGGTTGCAGATTGATGAGCTCGAGATGCGGATTGCGCGTGCTGTGCAGACTCAAACGCTGGAAACGGAGAACGTCTCGCTGCGCAAGCAACTCGACTCAAAATTTGGAATGGAAAACATCGTGGGCGAATCGTCCGTGATGCGGGAGATTTTCGATGTCGTGCAACAAGTCGCACAGTCGCGAGCAACAGTTTTGATTCTCGGCGAAAGCGGCACGGGCAAGGAGATGGTCGCGAAAGCCATCCACCAACTCAGTCCACGCGCAAAGCGGCCTATGGTGTCGGTGCATTGCGCAGCATTATCGCCGATGTTGCTGGAGAGCGAGCTGTTCGGCCATGAACGGGGCGCATTCACCGGAGCGCATGAACGGCGCATCGGGAGGTTTGAGCAAGCGCAGGGTGGGACATTATTTCTGGACGAGATTGGTGAGATTGATGCCTCGTTGCAGATCAAACTGCTGAGGTTTCTGGGAGAGCGGACGTTTGAGCGCGTCGGATCGAACAAAACGTTGACGGCGGATGTGCGCGTGGTCGCAGCGACCAACAAAAACTTGGAAGCGATGGTGAAGGCTGGAACGTTCCGCGAAGATTTATATTTCCGACTAAAGATCGTAGAGCTTTACCTGCCGCCGCTGCGAGATCGCATGGAAGATGCGCCACTGCTTGCGAAAAGTTTCCTGCGTGAGTTCGCCAGGGAGAATACAAAACCGGTGACCGATTTCACTGCGGATGCTTTGGAATTGCTGTTGAATCATCGTTGGCCTGGCAACGTGCGCGAGTTGCGCTCCGCTATCGAGAGCGCGGTAGTGATGTGCCGTGGCGAGAGGATTTCAGCGCGCGACCTGCCGCGCACGGTGCGTTCGGAGATGTCGCCGGCAGGTGATTCTAGGCGATTGCTGGCGAAGAATGACTTGACCGTGAAGGAAGCGGAGAAACAATTGATTATTCGCGCTTTGAAAGAAACCAAAGGCAACCGCACGCTGGCCGCCAAGAAAATCGGAATGCCTCGTCGGACGTTTCACAGAAAACTGCACACATATCATCTAGAAGGATTATAATTATGCCGTCAATTCAAGACTTGGTTCACAAGTTTGAGGAAAAGGGTGGTGCGGGGGTGCGAATAGCATTTGTGGTGTTGCTCACCGTCACGCTGATGCTCTGTTATAATTGGCGCGCGTACCGTAACATGGGTTCACAGGAGGCGATGGACGCAGCCCAAGTGGGCCGGAACATCGCTGAGGGCCACGGCTTCAAAACGCAATTCATACGGCCGTTCAGCGTGTATCTCGTCAAAAGTCACAATCAAGAAAAACTTGCCACAACAGAAACCAATTCACGTCCGGACTTCGCTCAGTTAAAAGCGATGCACCCCGATTTGGCGAATCCCCCGGTGTATCCGCTCGTGCTGGGTGGATTGATGAAGGTGCTGCCGTTCAAGCATCAGGTGAATGTGAGGGATGCATTCTGGAGTATCCCGGCGATGAATCCCACGAAGGCCGCACCTCGTCAATTCTGGCGCTACCAGCCGGATTTTCTCATCGGCTTGTTCAATCAAGTGTTGTTGATCATCGTGGCGGTGTTGACGTTTCTGCTTGCGCGACGATTGTTCGATTCAAGCGTGGCATGGATGTCATTTGCATTAGTTTTATTTTGCGAACTGCTGTGGCAGTTCAGCGTGTCAGGACTTTCCACGATGCTGTTGATGGTAATTTTTATGGGGCTGGTCTGGTGTCTGGTGTGGATCGAAAGTGAGGAGCGTGAACCGGTTTGGGGACATCGCGCGCAGACATGGCTCGCCATCGCCATAGGGTTGTTAATGGGCATCGGCATGTTGACGCGCTATTCGTTCGGCTGGCTCATCATCCCTGTGCTGATCTTTTTGGGCATCTTTTGCGCGATCCGGCGAAACCAAATTTTGATCATCACTTCCGCCGTTTTCCTGCTGGTCGTCACGCCGTGGATCATGCGGAACATCTCGGTTAGCGGAACGCCGCTGGGGACGGCAGGCTATGCGCTGGTAGAGGGAACTGTTCTCTTTCCCGACACCAAACTGGAACGCGCGCTCGAACCCAACTTCCGTTCGCTAGGGCTGAAACCGTTTTTCTACAAACTCAGCATCAACTCGCGAGCCATCATTCAAGATGAATTGCCTAAAACGGGCGGAAGCTGGGTCGCGGGATTGTTCCTCGCTGGACTGCTGTTGAGTTATCGGAATCCCGCCCTCGTGCGGCTGAGATATTTTCTGCTCGCATCGCTGATTGTGTTTCTCTTTGTCCAAGCACTGGGACGCACGCATCTCACGGGAGATTCGCCAGTGTTGAACACGGAAAACCTCCTGATCATTCTCGTGCCCGTCATCTTCATCTTTGGCGCGGGCTTGTTCAATGCGTTGCTAGATCAGATTAATCTGAAGATCAGAGAACTGCGCCTCGCCATAATCGTTGTGTTCGGCGTCATGATGTGCCTGCCGATGGCGTTCATCTTTTTACCACCGAAAACTACGCCGTTGGTTTACCCGCCATATTATCCGCCAGCCATCCAGCAGACTTGTAATTGGATGAAGCCGAACGAACTCATGATGAGCGATATCCCGTGGGCTATGGCATGGTACGGCAATCGCCAGTGCATCTGGCTCACCGCGAACGCCGAATCGCAGTTCTACGCCGTGCATGATTTCATGAAGCCGGTGAAGGGGCTTTATATCACGCCAAAAACAATGGACAGCCGTTTCCTTTCGGAATGGGTGCGCGCGGCAGAACATAGTTGGGCGACATTCATTCTCGAATTCATTGTGCGAAGACAGGTTTCCGAAAAATTTAAATATTTTCCGCTTCGCTATTCACCAGACGGTTTTGTTCCGGAACAACTCTTCCTGTCAGACTACGATCGGTGGAGTACGGAAGTGGTGGGCGTCATCGCGCCACTGAAGGAAGAGGATACTTCAAAGCCCGCAGAGAAACCTGCTGATAAGACCACTGAAAAGCCCCCTGAAACAAAGTGAGCGCAAGCGGCTCTGATCATTTCTTCATCCGCACCACATACCACTTCTGCGGCCCGGCAGAGACGGCGATGGTCGCAGTCGTATTCGTGATGACTTCTGCGCGAACCCTCGTGATCCAGTCTTCGACTTTAATTTTGGAATACTCGTAAGCGAGATCAAAGTTCAGTCCGCTGACGACTGCGTAGGTAATTTTGCGTTCACGTATCTGTTCAGCCGTCTCACGGAATTGGATATGCTCGACCTTGTGCTTTCCGTAGGGACGCCAGAAAGAAATATCCAGATCGTCGGATGCGCCCACGAAGCCCACAGTCTTCAGATCAGCGGGCAATACCGAACGCAACTCCGCCAACGGATCGTTGCGGATGGAGTAGGCGGTGTAAGTCGCCAACGCGCGGATGAACATCTTATTGTCTGGTTGTGAGGCGAGCATTTTTACCAGCACCGTCTTCGCGGGCCAGAGCGGTCGTGCTGGAGTGACGATCAACACTCCGATCGCCATAACGAACACTGCGATGGCCAGCTTGCCCCACCAGCCTTTCCGCACGAGTGCAGATTGTTCATTGCCCATCAACAAGGCGGGCAGGAGCAGCGGATAGTACGGCGCGATGAGCCGCGCGGCGGTGACCATCCCGGACTTGGCGCAATACGCCAACAGCGCGATCCACGGCGCGATCAAGGCCAGCTTGACGATAAGCGGCGGAATAAGCGTGCGGTTGCAAATGGGCCGTCTTTTCCCGAAATAATTTGGCAATGCAATCACCGCTGAGATCAACATCAGCACCGTTACTCCCGGACCGATGCCCGACCAATCTTCCATA
>WBXK01000071.1 GCA_008933055.1 Verrucomicrobiota bacterium
ACACTAAAATTACACCTACCACCGAGAGATTATATCTGGATGCCGCTCTGGGAGTCATGAAGAAATACGAGATTCAGGTAAACGATCTCCATGCTTTGATGTCTCCAGAATTGAAGAGATATGCCATTGCGGCCAACGATGTGCACTACACGGAGGAGGGGTGCGAAAAACTTGGCAGACAAGTTGCCGAGGCAATCGAAAAAGCCATAGTCCGAGGACAAAAAAACCTTGAGTGGTCTAAAAAACGGCTTCGGTAAAGCTGTATGGCCGGTTCAGTTCCGCTTCGCGGTTCACCTCATTTCGTCCAGCGTGCCTGAGCTTTGATGGCTACTTCCTAGCACCGGGGCGAGTGCATCGCCTAGGTCAATTGGGGGATTGAAGGGCTAGATCGCTTCTGACCCTACTATACTATCCCCAATTCAATTCTGAAGCTACCTTATCAGTTAATTGAAAGGTTGTAGTCTATAATTTGAGTGTGCTTCAAACTGAGATTCCCGTTTCGTTCGACAATTGCGCCAAGTCGCCCAGACGCGGATCAACCAAGCTTAAATATATTGTCCAAAACGATTAGCATTAAAGCGAAATTGAGCCGCGGTTTGAATGGAGTTGGAAGGGCTTCTTTTTCGTTCGCCCACTTTTCAACTGTAACAGCGCACGAATACGCTTGGCATGGTACCCATTTTCTTCAGCGACACTGGATGGACGAATTTCGCAGTTAAGTTCTATCGTGCGCGTGTGCCGTAAAATTGTCTTTTCAATTGTGTTCACTCCTGTCTCTTCGTAATCACTACAGCCGATCATACTTCAGCCAGCCGCAATTCTTCGAAGTTCGCTGAATTGATCGAAGGGTACAATGCCGGTAGCCGGAGCATCAAATAGTTGTTAGAGGAATTGGCATATCTGAACCGCAACCTTAGCTAAGAGCAACAGCATCATGTCCACGAAAACATGACCGGGGAACAGTGGGTCGTTTTCGACATCCTCACGCGCCCCTCACCCGAGTTGAGGTGAAGAAGGTCGATCACATGCTGCCGGAACGATTGATGCAACTGCTCGTGCTGAATTGGAGGCAAAAATCCACCGCCCGCTCACAACTCAAGCTGACTATCGAGGACGTGCTCGATTCACTGCCATCCGTTTACGCCCGCCCGCTCTACGCGCAAAAGTTTTCTGCCCTCTTTAAGCACATCTACGAAAGCTATCCCGAGTGCAGTGAGCGTGTATGCAGAAGTGGTATAATTCAACAGAGGCCAGCTACATCTTGAATCAATCAACCTCCATCAAAGCCCGCCGTTGTGACAATCATTACACTTGTCATCCACGGGATCACCGGGATGTTTGAACTCCTGACCGCGCGGGGAAATCTGATGCAGTTCTGCAGGGCATCCTTGCGAGAGAATCGTGTGGCAGGACTTGCAATCGCTGGCGGGGATTTTCTTCTTCGTCTCCAGCACCCTGTGACGTTCGTCGTGGCAACGGAAACAGCCGGGCCAATCCTTGTGCCCTATGTTCTCTGGGTAAGCGCGCCAGTCGGCTTTCATCTCCGGAAAAAAGTTTTGCCGATAGATGTTCTGCACTTCGGCGATGAGTTTACCTGAGACGGCAGCGTCAGGATATTTAGCCCGTAACGTGGTGGAGATATTTTCCAAAGCGTCATCCTCTGTCGCATATTTTTTTACAAGCACGGCCACGGCATTAGATTTCACCCACGGCGTGGTTGGATCAATCTTGCCGATGCTCATGGCATAATTGACGGCGTCGTTTGGCGAGCGATAACGATGTGACGGGCGGTTGTGGCAATCCATGCAATCCATGGAGCGGATTTCGTGCTTGGCGATGTCGTTTGTGAAACTGGGCAAGCGATATTCTGTAACCGTGCCTTTCGCATCAGTCACTCTCACCCAAGGGATGACTTGACGGCGATCATCGGTGGCGATGTATTCGATCTTGTTGTCCGGGTTGACGTGCCAATGAATACCGCCCACCGGCCCGTGCGCGGGATCAGCACCACCAACATGGAGGGAAATGCGCACGGCGTATGGAGTGTTGGTAGCATCCGCGAGAAACGAATTATACGTGCGATCAATGTTACCGGAGAATTTTTGAGGCCAATGACATTGCTCGCAGGTTTCGCTCGCGGGGCGGAGGTTTTTGATGGGTGTTTTGATCGGGTGATCATATTCACCCGTCATCACTCCGATGAGTTGGTGGACACCGTTCATCTTGGCAGCGACGAACGCTTCTGCGCCGTGACCAACGTGACATTCTACGCAGGCGACGCGTGCGTGCGGGGAGTTTTGATATGCAGTGAATTCCGGCTTCATCGGCACGTGGCAAGTTTGCCCGCAGAATGACACCGACTCGCTCACGTGATAAGTCTGATAACTTCCGATGGCAGTACAGAGCAGAAAGATCACACTGCCGACGACGAACCAGCGAAGTCTTTTACGGTCTGTGGGGCGCGAAAGATCAACAGACAGAAATCCTAGGCTATCAGCGATGCCGGAGCGTTTTTCACTCCTACGTTGCCACCATGCGCCCAGTCCAACCATGCCCAAACCCAGAAACAAAAATCCCGGCGCGACAACATACGCCAGGATTCCCATGTAGGGGTTGCTTATCCTCGCTAAGACATCAATCACAAAGAGCAGGACGAAGGCAAAAAAACTGCCCAGAGCGACCACGCCGCCAGCATAGGTAAGCCAGTTGCGGAGGTGGCGGGTCCGCCGTGATGGGATTTGGTTGGGCATGATTTTCGTGCGGACAGGCCGAAACCGTCGCGGTGTTCTACTTCTTGAGGGTCCGCAAGTAAGCGACAAGCGCTTTGATGTCAGAGTCCGAAAGATCCTCGGCCGGTTTCATCAATACTTTGCCTTCCTTATCCTTTACACCCTCCTTGATAGCCTTGATGGCTTCGTCATCCTTTAGGGCATCTTGGACTTTGGCGTCAGAATAGTCTTTGCAACCATTCTTCTGCCCCATCTTAGTGTCGCCTTTGCCCTCCTTGCCATGGCATTTGGCGCAGGACTTGTCATACGTCGCTTTTGCATCGTCTGCAGAAGCCGCGACGAGTGTTGCTGCTGATATTGCCAGCGTAAGTAAAAGTATTTTTTTCATAGGCAGTCGTGTTGCAGTGTTTGCTAGTTGTTTTGGGCAGGCGACGCAGAGAAGGCTGCGACGGCAATCAACCAGTTGACGGAGAAAACCTCCCGTCGTCGAATCCGTCGTCACTATACCTTGCCCCACCTCAACTCTGCTCACGTTCGTAGTCTCGTATGTCGAGACCCGCGCGACTCCACTGAAATTGCCAATATGTCCGCTTATATTGCGCGGTGGTACCCGAATCAAAACCGGTATTGCAGGCTCGTGAAAACGACGTGTGCGTCGTAGTCGCGATGGCCACCTGCACTTTCGTCGGAGTAGTTGTAGTAGCCATAGCGCAGCGAAGCGCGCAGATTTTTGTTGATGCGGCGGGTTAGCGTGGCATTGACTCCGTGTTCTTCCGCGCCGCTGCCATAGGGAATGCCAGCGGGCGTATTGTCTCTATAATCAGCCGCGCGATAAAATGTGTAGCCGAGGTTCAGGTCGGTCTTGTCGTCCAGCACGAGGCCTGTGTTCAGGTTTACGGTCCAATAATTGTTCTGCGCTTTTAACACCGCGGCAGTGTAGTCGGACGCCGGAGTGTTCAACGCGCTGATGACGTAGTTTATGCCCGCTTGCAGATACAGCCGCGACCAAGGCGACCAGCTCACGTTTTGCGCAAAGATGTGGCTCATCAGCTTGGACGAATCCGCTTCGCCCAGACCGGAGATCGGATCAGGTGTCGTGTTCACCGTGGACAGCTGATATTCGTAGCGGCTGACCAGCGTGAGGTTTGACAATGGACGCAATGTGAGGCGCGCGTTGCCATCGTAAGTATTGAAGCTCTGCATCGTGAGATAAGCAGGATAACGATTCGCGATGGAGTCATTCGGCGTACTGTCGAGCGTGTGTTCGTAGTCGTAATTGTTCCGCTTGTAGTAACCACCCACGTCCACACTTACTCGGCGGGCGGGATACCACTTTACGCCGAGGCTGTATTTTTGGAAGAAGCGTGTCTCATCAGTTTCGCGTTGGATAGTCGCGCCGGGACTGGTGGCGGCGTTGAAGATGCCGCCACTCTCGGCCAAGTTGCCTTGACCTTCGGTCCATTCGCCTTGTGCGGTGAAAACCCAGTTGGTGATGCCTGAGTAACGGATGTCGAGCCGTTCGCGCACGTCAATCGCATCTGCATCTGTCGCACTCGCAGTCGCGCCAAATAAGTTGTCCCAAAAGGTTGAATTCGCAGACGACTTGGCGTCCCAATCCTGACGCTCGACGCGAACAGACGGCGTGATGGTTAGTGATTTAGTCGGCTTGGTCATCAAGTTGAAGTTGACCACGTGACTTTGCTTCCGGGCGTTGCTGAGAAGATTTGTGTAGCCCTGACCGTTGCTCGGGTCGGGAGCGAACACGACATCGAAGGAATCTCCCCAGACGCGACTGCCGACGGTGTCGTTCTGCAGATCCGAGAACATGTAGCCCGCCGAGAAGAACAGGTTGGGCTTGAGCCAGGTTTCAACGAACCCGTGAACATTGAGTAGGTCGTAGTCGGTGGCTTCCCTGTTCGTGATCTTTTTCTCGCCGGCAAGTGCTCCCTCGTTTGGATATTGTGAAAGGCCCCGCTTTTTTTTAAGGTCGCCGAGTTCATAGATCGCGCCGATGCCGAAGTCCGTCTTCTTGATGTGGTGCGCCAGATCCAACTCGAAGATATGTCGGCTCTCATCAAAGTATTGCACGGTCGGCACGAGCCCGCTCGAGGGGAAGATGAGACCGGGATGAGTTTGCCCCCAGATCGTCGAACCCTTGTCACCGTCGCGGTAGAGGTGGCTGTATTTGAATCGCAACCCAGGCCAATCCTTCAGCGTCAAACCGCCTTCAAGCGAGAACACCCCACGATCCAGCGCCAGCGCGTGATCGGACAAAGAGTATTGTTGCGCGGCAGGAGAATAATAACCGCCATCACCGTTCGACCAGGTGCGGAAGTTTTCAAAGTTCAGCCGGAGGAAATACGTCTCCTCCTTCTTCATGCCGAAGCCGAGCTTGTAATCGTGTTCGTCAACAATGCCACGTGCATCTAGGGAGAACGTCGTGGCTTTCGCGATCTCTTTTTGGAAGTGTAGGTCTTGGATGCCGCCAAATGCGCCTTCGGATATGCGACGTGATTGTTGGGCTTGCGCCTTGTTGCCGGAGGTGAAAATGCTACCCGCGCCGAGTTCGATCCAATTGCTGCCCGCGCCTTCTTCGCCTTCAAAGTTCGCCGTGTCTTTCTCTGCCGCAGTCGAGAGTCCGGCGCCGATTGCCATTGCGACGCTCACAGCGTATTGCCGCGACAACATCGCCCGCCTTACCCGTTGTTGTTTGACTCGAGCTTTCTTTTTCATCGGGTTCAAATTGATTTAGTAACGGAGCGACGAATTCACCCGTGATCCGTGGACGGCTTCGTGACAGCCCGCCGTCCAGCATGTGCCTTGTTGCACGCGGATGGTGTGATCCGCACCGCCGATGCGGAGTTGGCCGCCTTGCACCTGTTGGAAATGACATTTCAGGCAGAGGTTCGCATCACGCGCGGTGAGCAACTTGGCGTTCACCGTGCCGTGTGCACCGTGACATGAGGTGCAGCCTTGGTGCATTGCTTCATGCTCGAATACGTACGGGCCGCGTTGGGTTGGGTGGCATTTCAAACAGGTCTCATCTTGTGCTTTCAATGCCGTGCTGCCGCCGAGATGAATCGAGCCTTTGTGCGGCGGATGACATTCCGTGCAATTCATCCGACCCTCGGGAACGGGATGATGACTCGGCAGATTGAACTGGCCGCGCACATCCCCGTGACAGGTGAAACAAACAGTTTCACTTGCGCGCGTCGCCGTTGTCGAAAAGTGGGCGCCAAAATTGTTCGCCATCGGGCGACCGGGCGCGAAGCTGTTAGGTGTTTTGGTTTCTCCGCCAGATTCCGAATGGATGCTGGCCGGGCCGTGGCATGATTCGCATCCGGCGTTTAAAGTTTTTGGCCCACCCATCGTCAGCAGTGAGTGGTCTGCGGTCTGGAACGATTTGTAGAGTTCCTCGTGGCATTGCTCACATTCTTTCGAGCCGATGTATTTTGCTCCGGGAACTTCCGGGAGCATGATGGTGACACGTTTCACAGTGCGGCAGGAGATCGCCGCGAAAGCGAGGAAGACAGCCAACGCGAGCAGTGAGGCGGTGCTGCGCCGCGCGGGCAGCAACCGTTGAATCGATTGAGCGGCTGACAGTTTGATTGAGAATTGGGAGCGGTTCATTTGTCGAGTTCCTGTTGCACCCAGTTGCGCGCAGAGTCCAAAAGCATCAAGGCATGAGGTCCGTTGTGCGTGCCGTAACTACCGTCGTAAAGCACCATGTAGAGGTTGAAACGAGCTTTCTTGATGTTATCCGGGATGAGCAGTTGTCCCGCTGCATTTGGGCCAGAACCGCCAGGCGACAAGTCACCCGGTCTGGTGTATTCCCACGCTCGTGTGCCGTAAGTCGCATATAACGAACCCGGCGACTTGGTGGTCGCCCACCGATCCAACAAGACTTTTACCTGTTGAATCTGCCCTTTCACGTATCCTTGGAGAAGGCCCGTCAACCCCTCGGCATTCGCTCCGCTCCCGTGACACTCGGCGCAGGCGTCGTATGAAGCAGCCTTGAATGAATGTCCTGTTGCTGCCGCGGCCTCCGGCGGGCCGTGTTCGTAATCGCTGGTTTGCATGTGACACGTCACGCATTGATTCGTGACGAGATATAAGCGCCCCGCGTCATCCTCAAGGAACTCGGTGCCAGCATGTGCTGCGGGGCCGCCGGTGATACCTGTCGGCAATTCGCCCACCGTGCCGAGCAGCATGTTGTACTGCGGCGAGTGATGTGGTGCGCTGGTCGAATTTGTCCACGATGCGCCGCGATGATTGTGACATTGGGCGCAGAGGTTGATGTTCGGATTGTATTTGTTTGTGAAGTTGTCCGACGTGGTCAGAAAGAAATCGTTGGTGGACGACAGCGCCTGACGAAGCTGGTTGGTGTAAACGAGTCCTGTAACAATGTTCGTCCAAGCGTGGTTCTGATGCGGGTCATGGCAAACAGCGCAAGTGATGCCGATGTTGGCGTCATTGGTCAGAGTTGCGGAAATGGTATTGGTGGGCATGCCGCTGATCATGGCGAGGCGGACCGTCCCTGAATGGCAACGTCCGCAGGAATTGATGCGACCAGCGGCGCTCATATCTTCGACGACGGCGAAGTGACCGCTCGATTTCCATTCGTCGAACGTTGGATGGTTTGATCCGTTATGGCAGCCGCCGCAAACTTGTCCGGCGATTTCCTTGCGCGGACGTTTGGTCAGATCCATTTCATTCGCTGCATGCGCTGCAGCCGGGCCGTGACAGCTTTCGCATTGCACCCCGGCCAGGCGCGGATTTGTGTTCGGATCACTCTTGCTGACGAAGCCGGTCGGCAATCCGAAGCCCACGGTGTGGCAGGGCAGACAGGAAATGTTGGTCTGACCTCCCTGGCTCTTGAACAGCGCGTTGGTGAACGCCCCGGCGTGGCGAGCGTTGCTCTCGATGTCATGCACGCCCTGGTGACATTCGGCGCACGCTTGCGCGCCGGCATATTGTGAGGAAGGTCCGGCGACTTGGAAGAATGCGTCCGCTTGCAGATTGCTGAGGGCGGCGATGCGTTTAAGGTTTGGGGTGCCGGCGGCTAGCCAAGTTTGATTGCTCAGACTTGATTTCATATAGAGCTGGTAATAACCAGACGGGCCGTCCCACGTGACATTGACGCCATTAGTGGTTTTGGAAATCGCTGTCATCACCGGGCGACCGGGGAAGCCGCCGGGTTGGGTCACATTCAAGTGTTGAACCTCTTCCGCGCCCGCCGCAGTGGAGATCAAAGCAACCAAGGCTAGAGCCGGCGTGAAAGCATGGTTGCCCTTTTGCATGGAACTCATGCTAATCCGGCGTGGATAGCCAGCTATCCAGATATTGTCCAATGCGCATCCTGCTTTGTTCTGCACTGGACAAATGTTGCCTCGTGACTCATTCGGTAATGAGGATAGTGAAGTTCGAAATACACGTCGTTGAGTAGTGGCGCGTCGCGTGGTCGATGAAACGAAAGGTTAAGTATGAGAATATCAGATGTGGGCAAAAACAATTTCTACACTCGTGATTCCAAGTCCGATCGCGCCTCATCACGTACGGCCATCTTGATCGCGGCATCATTCATTCTCGGGATTGCCTTTAGTTCAGCGTGGTATTTGCGGTGCTCGAAAAACAAAGAAGCCGTGGTCGTGTATGAATCCGTCGCTTCTGTTGCCTTGTCTGATTCCACCCGATCTATTCTGCAACATCTTGCGTCACCTCTTGAGATCAGATTTTTTTCGCCTACGAAACCGATGATCCTGCCGGAAAAGCTTCGAGGTTTTGTTTCGCGGATCGAATTGTTGCTGACTGAATGCGAGAGGGTCGCAGATGGAAAAATACATATGATTCATAGCGATCCGCAAACCGACAGCGCGGCCAAGTCGATCGCTGGAGATTTGGGGGTGTTGCCGTCCTCAGGAACGGACGGAGAAATATATTACTTGGGACTCGCAGTCCTATATGGCAAGCGCACCGAAGTGATTTCTCAATTATCACCAGAATGGGAGGCAGCCCTTGAGTCGGATTTAAGCCGGGCTATTTTGCGCGTGTCCGCTTCAGCGGTTTCACCTGCACTGTCAGTCTCTCGGGCGATGGCGTCGCCAACGCCAATTGATCCGGAGGTCAGCGAAGAGCTGTTGAAGATGTTTCCTGATCTAGAATCACGACCATTCAACGATGCGGCGAAAACGCTTCGCGAAGTAGCGCTAGAAGAATTGAAATCTGCCACGATCGAGATGCAAACGAAAGTTGAGGCTTCTCAGACGGCTCTTGCTGTGGCGCGTGAACAAAAAAACGAATCAGAACAGCAGGCGGCATTGAAACGGTTTCAAGGCGTGCAACACGAGCAGGCTAAAAAAATCAAACAGATCACGGCCCGTCTTCAGGAACGCATCACCGTTCTGCAACGGCTCAAGAACGCCGGACACGAAACCGAGCCAGCCAAGTGAAGGATGGTCTTGCAAAAGTAAAACTTAATTAGCGAGGTGTTTTTGTCTGGCGCAAATTATGTGGGGCTTTTGCCAATCAGCGGATAGCAATGATTCGGTAATCCTCTAGTTTCTCATCAAGCAAGAGTTAGGTCAGACAACAAAAACAGAGAATCCGACCATGAAAACCTTCTCCTCCTTCAAACAATCGACGCGCTGTCTGGTATTAATCCCATTGATTTTCACAAGTCTTGCGATAACCGTCCGAGCAGCCGGACCCGCGTTGCAGGGGCAAGTTACATTGCGTCCGCTGACGCCGACCGAAATCAGTACCTATGCACTGACAAACGCACAGGGCGCGAGTGGTTTGACGACGGTGGGAGTGGGCCAGCCTGTTTATCTGGAAGCTTTGGTGAACAATGCGGTGCCGACGTCAGACATCACCAATGTCACCTGGCTATTGACGACCAAGCCGGTCGGATCCGGCGCGGTGCTGACCAACAGCCCGATGGGAACGAACATCCCCACATTCAAAATCGCCGACCGAATCAATCAATCCGGCGCCGCTGTGTACAAAGTTGCTGGTGCAGCTGGACGAAAGATGCTCCGTCCCGATGTTACCGGACAATACATCGTGACGGTCACCGTCCAGACAGGCAACAGCGGGAACACTAATCTGACCAAGACCATAACGGCTGGGACGTATATGGGGGTAAATACTTGCACCCTTTGTCACAGCGGCGGTCTATTGGCGCCAGACAAATACGGGCCATGGTCGCAAACAGCTCATGCCAATGCCTTTACCCGATCCATTGATGGACTTGAGAGTGACTATCATAGCAAGAGCAGCATTCTGCGTCACACTCTGGGCTATGACACCAATGAGGTGAACGGTGGTTTTGACGATGTGGCTGCAAGTCTAAACTGGATTTTCCCGACCAACTTGGTTGCTGGTAATTGGTCGGGATTGACAAATAGCTTGAAAAATCTTGCAAACATCCAATGTGAGAACTGTCACGGCGCAGGCAGCGAGCATGCCATTGGAGAGCTTCTCGCCCCGCAGAGCGCTTCAGCAAAAGCAGCGATCGCAGTGAGCTACGTCGTGGGCAACTGCGCCCAATGTCACGACAACATGCCTGAAGGCACGGTCGAACAGGTCAAATACACTGAATGGAGCGGCTCCTTGCACTCACACACCACGCGCACTCCTTCAGGGGCAGGCCGCGAACAGTGCGTCCGTTGCCATACCGCTCCGGGCTTCAGGAATTTCATCGAGAACGCCGGCACTACGAACACCTACGTCACCAACACAGTCTACGAGGCGATCACTTGTGCCGCATGTCACGATCCGCACGACGCGAGCAGCCCGCACCAGTTGCGTGCCGCCAACATCTATACTCTGCCCGAGGGCACTACAGTTACCAACGCAGGACTTGGTGCGTTGTGCATGCAGTGCCATCACAGCCGCAATGGCGAGGCGACAAACAACATAACGAAATATAAGTTGGGGCAACCGACGTGGGCTGGCGGTTCAAGCTTCGGCGTGCATGACAGCACTGCTGGCGACATGGTGGAAGGCGTCAACGCCATCACCTATGGCAAATTCATTCCCAGTGGATCCCACAGCGCCGTCATCACGAACGTCTGTGTGGGTTGCCACATGCAGCCAATCGATACATCACATCCTGCTTTTGGTCAGGCCGGTGGTCACACCTACAGCATGACCTACAAAACCGTGAGCTTGGGCGTGACCAATACGGTCGACTTGGTAGACGTTTGCGTGAAATGCCACGGCCAGATCGAAGGATTCAACTTCGCGCGTAAGGATTACGACGGGGATGGGGTGATTCAAGGCGTGCAGACCGAAGTGCAAAATCTTATGGACCAACTGTCGCGCCTCCTGCCGAATGCGCTGTACCGCGCTGATGGCGGTTACGTGGCTGATGGGTTGGTCAAGTCGCCGTCTGTGAAGACCAACTGGCCCACCAAATTCCTGCAAGCCGCTTGGAACTGGCAGTTCGTCAGGGTGGAAGGCAGCCTCGGCGTTCACAACGCGCCCTATGCGGTGGGTGTGCTCAAGGCTTCCATTGCCGATCTCACCGATGATGTGGACAATGACGGGCTTTCCGACAGATGGGAAATTGCGAACTTCGGATCCATTACGGCTTACAACGGCAACAACGATCCCGACCACGACGGAGTGAGCAACGCGCTCGAATTATCTGCCGGCACAAATCCGTTGTTGGCCGACACCGACGGTGATGGAGTGAACGATCTTGCCGAAATGAAGGCAGGCAGCGACCCCCTCAACGCGCTCGATAAACCCGGCTTCGTCGTGAAGATATATACAGCAGCGGAGATTGAGTTTGCCTCGGAGATCGGCAAACGGTATCAGGTTCAAACAGTCTCCGACATCACCAGCTCCTGGGTAAACGTCGGTTCAGTGACCAACGGTACCGGCAATGATATCTCCATGGTCACCTCCACGCGCAGCGGTGGATCCCAGGGTTACTTCCGTGTCGTGCAAGTTCAATAGAATTAGTGGGGTGGTGCAGCAAAACAATAGTAGCACCCTAGTCGCTAACCCAAGCCCCTCCTGAGGAAGGTTAGGAGGGGGATTCTGGAGTGGATCACCACTCCAGTTACGGGTTTCCGTTTTCCTTGCCGCTGCTGCGCCGCATCCCTAAGCTGAACTTCCTTTGCATGAGTGAAATCTTGGTTATCGGCCACCGGAATCCTGACACGGACGCCATCTGCTCCGCTGTTGGCTACGCAGAATTTAAACGTCGCACCGGTATGCCTGAAGCCGTGGCCGCACGCTGTGGTGACACAAACGAGCGGATTGATTTCGTGCTGAACACTTTTGGCGTGGCCGCGCCTAAATTCGTGGCAGACGTTTCCCCAAAGGTTCGCGATGTGATGCAATCCCGCATCATGAGCGTCACGCCAGATGCGACGGCGGCGCACGCGCTAGGGTTGATGGACGAACGCGGTATCCGCATCATGCCGGTGCTGGATGCAAGCAAACGGTGCTGCGGCTTGCTCTCGCTGTTCAAACTCAGCAAGTTTCTTTTTCCTACAGCAAATCGCCTCGTGGATTCGCGTCGAGTGTTGTCCTCGCTTACGAATCTGACTCGTACCTTGAATGGCGAGATTCTTGTCGCTCAAAAGCCCGATGACGAAGAAGACCTAACACTCATGATTGGTGCGATGAGTCTCGAATCCTTCGCCCAACGGCTCGACACATTTGATCGCCAGAAACTTGTCATCGTCGTCGGCGACCGCTGGGATATTCAGAACCTTGCCATTCGCGAAGGCGTGCGCGCTTTGGTGGTTACCGGTGGATTAAAGGTCGAAGCCAAGACGCTCGAAGCCGCTCAGAAAAAGAACGTGAGCCTCATCATGTCACCGCATGACACGGCCACAACTGCCTCGCTATGTCGTGCTGCTGTAGCGGTGAGACATGTGTTGAATGAAGAGTTTGTCTGCTTTCGCGAACATGCGCCGCTCGCTGCCGTGCGCGAAGAGGCGACGAGTTCAGGGTACCAAATTTTTCCCGTGTTGGATCAAGACGGCCAGACCGTCGGGATCCTTTCCAAGACGGATTTTCTCAAAACGGTCACGCGCAAACTCATCCTGGTGGATCACAATGAGCTCTCGCAAGCCGTGCAGGGAGCGAATGAAGTCGAGATCATTGAGATCATTGATCATCACCGCATCGGCGCATTAACGACTCATCAACCGATTCTTTTCCGCAACGAACCTGTCGGTTCAACCAGCACCATCGTGGCGGATTGTTTCTTTCGGCATGATGTGGAATTGCCTAAGCCCATCGCGGGATTGCTGTTGGCTGGATTGGTTTCTGATACGTTGAATCTAAGTTCACCGACGACGACTGCGCGCGACGCGGAGATTTTGAAGAGGCTGGAAAAGATCGCTGAAGTGAATGCGCGCGACTTCACCGAGAAATTGTTCGCCTCTGGATCCTTACTCACGCTCAAGACTGCGCCCAAAGCGATCACCACCGATTGCAAAGAATACAGCGAGGGCCGCGAAACATTCAGCGTGGCGCAGATTGAGGAGGTTGGATTCGACCAATTCTGGAAACGTAAAGCTGAACTGCTCGATGCGTTGACAACGTATTGTGATCGCGGCAAGTATAAGTTCTCCGCGCTGCTGGTGACCGACGTGACCACACAAAACTCACTCCTTCTCGTGGCGGGCGACGACAATTTTCTGTCGCAGATTGACTACCCCAAACTTGAGCCGGGAATCTTTGAGTTACGCGATGTCGTGTCGCGCAAGAAGCAACTCTTGCCGTACCTCACCCATTGTCTCAAACGGATGCGCGC